>DAOUKX010000117.1:0-6018 GCA_034420855.1 Dehalococcoidia bacterium | reverse complement strand
AGCCAGGGCAATCACCACTATCACAACTCCCTGAAAAATGGCCCTGGTGCCCGAAACTAGCAGACTGCCCAACAGGATAGAAAACCGGTTGATCGGTGCCAGTAGCAGTTTGTCGAAGTAGCCGGACATTACGTCCGTCAGCAGGGCAAATCCGGAATCACCGCCGCTAAACACCACCGCCTGCACAATTATCCACGCTACCAGGAAGGCGTCGTAGTCGCCGGTGGTGAATCCCCCCAGCTGCGTTACCTCCGTGAATGTTGCCGCAAATAATACGTACAGCACACCCGAAATGAAGAGAGGCGGCAGAAAGGTCGCCGGCATCAGCCAGACTTTCAGGTTTCGTAAGTAGATGTAGTACGTCTCTCGAAATACAGCCATTTCTATCTCCTGCTTACCCCCATCCACTGTCCCATCACCCGGTTGAACTCATCGCCTCCCGCTTCCTCTTCCCTTATCGTCCGCCCCGTGTGCTTAAGAAACACATCATCCAAAGTAGGACTGGTGAGAGACAGATTCACGATTGCAATCTCCTCGGTCGCCAGGGACTGCAGAAGGCTCGGTATGGCGGCCCCGCCGTCCTTCACGTTCACCGATACGTTGCCATCCGTGGCAAAAACCTCGTCCACGTACTCCAGCGGGGCAAGCAGCTGTTGCGCCCTCTCCGCCTGCCGATGCTTTTCGGCCTCGTCCTCTCCCGCCACCGACAGCACAACCAGGTCGTCGCCCACTCCGGACTTCAACTCGGCTGGCTTACCTTCCGCCACAATCTCCCCTCGGTCAATTATGGCGATACGCTCGCAGAGGTGGTCGGCTTCCTCCATCATCTGCGTGGTGAGAAAAATGGTAATTCCCTCCCGGTTGAGCTGCCCCAGATGCTCCCAGATGGCCAATCGGCTCTGTGGGTCCAGCCCTGTGGTCGGCTCGTCCAGAAAGAGCACCGCCGGACGATGCACCAACGCCGCAGAAAGGTCTATGCGTCGACGCATCCCGCCGGAGTATGCCCCCACTTTTCGCTTCGCCACGTCCGTCAACGCCACAAGCTCCAGCAGTTCCTCTGTCCGGACCCTTGCCTCCCTGCGGCTCAGCCCGTAGAGAAGTCCCTGCATTACCAGAAAGTCCCAGCCCGTCGCCAGATCATCCAACCCCACCTCCTGCATGGCGAACCCGATGGTTCTACGCACCTCCTTAGGGTTGCGAGTGACGTCATACCCCCCCACCATCGCCCGGCCGGAGGTTCTCCCCAGCAGTGTTCCCAGAATCTTCATCGTTGTGCTCTTTCCCGCCCCGTTTGGGCCTAGAAAGCCGAAAAACTCCCCCTCCTCCACGGAAAAGCTCACCTCGTTTACGGCCTTGGTCCCGCCCGGATATATCTTGACCAGGTCCTCAACCTGAATGATTACCTTGCTATTCACCAAAATCACTCACCTCTTGCGCCCGTAACCGGTAAACGCACCTTTACCAACATGATGTTCTTGCTTCTATTCAAACCCAAGCGCCCCCACAATCGGAGAACAAGACCCGATACTTTACCACAACAATAGTTTCGGTAGATATGGGGCGCGGTTAAGCCTCTGATTCCCTAACCGACTCTCCTCTTGAATAAACCGAAAAACCTATCCTGGTACTGTTCGAATAAGTCCCAGCGGTCCAGTTCCTGCTTCAACCCCGTTGGGTCCTCGCCATGTTCCGCCCGCAGAAACAGAGACTCTATCCGATGAATGGCCGCCCTCGGTACCCCGTGGCGGGGGTCGGGACTTATCAGGCCCCGGCTGCCCAGCTCGTCCACGTTTGCCGAGATAGACGCCATCGTGTACTCGAATATGAACTTCAGCAGGGACACGTCCCACAACTCATCCACCCCGCGAATCACGGCGGAATGGCTCTTGTCGTCGCTTTCAAGCTGGGTATTGATGCGCTCGGCAACCTCCTGGGAAGTCCCCTCCACAATGTTCATTTCGCCCGGTTCGTTGGAGTAGCTATACAGTAGCCCCGGAGAGTTGAGCCCAAACTGGCGGGCCAGATCGTCGAAGTAACGGTAGGCGTCGTCTCCAAAACCCTCCAGCCGACTCATGTATCCAGGGGTGACCACCGATGGCCGCTGCGCCGATACCCGGCCCTCTCGCACCACCGCTTCGGGCGACCCTGGAATCACTTCGCTGTAGGAAGGCTCAGTTACCACGTAGTAGTCCAGCTTTGTGACTCCAAAAGTCAAGAGAAGCTGCCTTGGCGCTCTCACTACTTCGGTGCGAGACGCCGCGTCCACCAGACGCCGCAAGTACCCGTCGTAGTCGCGCATCTCAGGTCAACTCCAGCAACTGCTTCCTGAAATCCTCCAGATGCTGCTCATACTGCAAGTCCATCTGGCTGGAAACGGACAGCCACTGTTGTTGAAACTCCGGCATCGTCTCCACATTTACCTGCATGCCCTGCGCCGGCTGCCCCATCTGTCTCGACATCGCTCCCATCACCTGGGTCTCAAACTGCGCCTTCAACTGGGCATAGGCCTGCTCTCGCTGGGGCATGCCGAACTGGCGGTACTGATCCGTCACGTATCTGATCCGCTCCAACAACTCCTTGACCTCCGCCTTGCCGGTGAACAGCCGCTGAATACCCTCGATCACCTTCTCGTTCGTGTAATTTGCACCGTCCGACTTTGGAAGCTGTAGGTTGGAAACCAGGGCCTCCATCATCCCCTTCACCAGGTACGCCCGACGCTGGGACGACTCGCCTTCAATGGTCGTGAATGGTGCGCCCTGTCCCTTGAGGAACAGCCCCGCCAGCCGGCGGCCCTTCGGCCCCAACTCCCATTCCAGTTTCTGCCCCTCGTCCGGCTCCTCCAACTCCATGGCCCGCTCCATTGCCAGTTCGAAGGCGCTCTTCATCCTATTCATTCCAACCTACACCAAAAGAAAGTATAACAACCATTAATAGTATACCAACCCGGCGTTAATTCGCGCACCTCTTGCCGAATAGGCCCACTCTCTCCACCTTCACGATTGACTACCCGCCCCCTTTATGCTATCTCTTGATGCAATTGCCGCAAGCAACCCAACTAGAAGGAGAAAGCCCTTGGAAAACGTAGGAAAGAAGATGGTAGAGGCCGCCCAGAAGGCCGTCCCGAACATACCCCTGAAGGAAGCCCACGACCGGCTTGAAGCTGGCGAAGAGATAATAATCCTCGACGTTAGAGAGCCTACCGAATGGGCGGAAGGCCACATCGAAGGCGCAACCCTCCTCGCCCGCGGCCGGATCGAGGGCAGCATTGAGAAGCAGGTGCCGGACAAGAGTGCCTGCATCATCGCCCATTGAGGGGGTTCCGGTAGAGCTGCCCTGGCAGGGCAGACCCTTATCCAGATGGGCTACACCAACGTGGCCTACATGGAACCCGGCTTCAGTGGATGGAAGAAGGAGTACCCCTTCGTAGTCCCATCCGGCGACTAGTCCACCCCTGCAAAGCCTCGGAATTCTAAAGGGCGGGTTTGAAACCCGCCCTTTTTGCTTCCAAAGCGAGATTTGGCGTAAGCCGTATGCTTAGTCTAGCCGTCCGATTCATTTATCGTCACGCTGACAATGTAAACGTCCTCTATCGGACGGTCGCTTCCCGACGTCGGCGTGGTAGCAATTGCGTCAACTACATTCTGTCCCTCTGTGGCAATGCCAAAGATGGTGTAGTTGGGCGGCAAGTTAAAGTTCTTATGCATTATGAAAAACTGGCTCCCATTAGTGTTGGGGCCCGCATTTGCCATTGCCAGCGTGCCAGCTAGGTACTGTCTGTTCACAGGCTCGTCATCGAACCGGTAGCCGGGGCCGCTCATCCCCGTGCCAGTGGGGTCACCTCCCTGGATCATGAATCCGCTGATCACGCGGTGAAATATCACCCCGTCATAGAACCCTTCTCTCGCCAGAAACACGAAGTTGTTGACTGCCTTCGGCGCCTCATCCGTGAATAATTCGAGCACTATTGTTCCTTTACTTGTCTCCATTGTGGCAATGTACGTCTTGCCTCCTTCGATGACCATGTCCGGATAGCTGCTGTAACTCTTGCTCATAACTTCGGGGCGTTCCTCCGTTTGTTGCATAGTTTGTGTGGGAGCAGGTGTAGGGGCGAGCGTCGGAGTGGCGACCGGCGTTCCTTGCAAACCAGCTTCCTCGTCGCCACCGCAAGCAGCCGCCAGTCCCAGCGCCAACCCTGCAATTCCTATCAAAAACATCCGCCTTACTGACATCACGCTTCCAACCTCGGCTGGTCCAAAATATACCGTAGCCTCAGGCCGTCTCTCTGGGCCTGACCTCTGGCTCGATGGGAAGGGCCTCCATGCCCCCCTCGTACAGGTTCCATGGCTCAAAGGACTCTACGAAGGCTTTGGCCTCCTCCATGCTCGCCAAGCCCTTCGTCGCCCGTCCCGGATCATAGCCCGTTGTGGTGGCGAAGGCGTCAAATCCCCGTTTCGTCTCCCGCACAGCGCCCAGCGTTGCCCTCTGTCCGTTAAGAGCGTCCAGGACCAACTCCTGACCTTTCCGTTTATACTGCCAGTAGATCTTCATCACCCACCTCCGTATCCACGTTTACGTAGGTCTGCCATCACCTGGTGCGTGGGACAACCCCTCTTTACCGCTCCAGCAGCCACGTCTCGGAGAACGCCAGCGAAGACATGGCCTCCGTCCTCGGGTGTTCGCTTGCCAGGAACGTCTTGCCCATGGCCGGCCTTCCGTTGAGCGCCAGGCGCGCCCCGGCCGATGCAATCATGCAAGCATAGACCCCGTGGGGACGTCCGGGTCTGCTGTTCGGCGGAGGATTGATCATGCTCGCTTCCTGGATGTCATACCATGTCAGCGTGATCTCCTCATCTTCCGTGATGATGCGCTCCGTCCAGAAAGACCGCACGTCTCCATTCGCGTCGAATTCCGCCTCGATGACGTCCAGGTTCAGGTCCCCGAAGGGCTCATACTGCCGGAAAACTATCTCCCGCTGGAACCACCGGGCCATGGCAATGTTGTCCGAATAGATCCTCGGCTCGTTGTCCGTCAGATCGCTCACGATGAACAACGCGTTACCCGGGCCCGCCGGCGACATCACCACCTTCCAAAGACTGGTGCGGCTCGTAAGCTCCCCATCCGGGCTGAGCGCCAGCCTCACGTAAGGGTTCTCTCCCGTCAATATCACCCTGTTTGGGTCCACGCCCTCCGGCATTCGTCACCTCCAAGTTTTCTGAATCCGACGCCCATTTTATCAGCCAGCGGGTTCATTCGCCACCAACCCACGCCTCCTCTGGCAATAACCCACCTCAACCCTTAACATTGGCGAAGCTCAAATCTTGGCGAGGAGGCATCCCGACGCTCCATGCCCTCCCAGACCGACCCCAAGCGAGAGTCCATCCGGCGGATGCTCAAACCCCGTTCCATCGCCGTCGTGGGCGCTACTCCTAGGCCCCAATACGGCGGGCGTTTTCTCCGATCCGTGCTGGAAGCTCAGGACAAAGTCAGGGTCTACCCCGTTAACCCACGGTACCGGGAAATTCTGGGTGTGCCATGCTACGCCTCCCTTGCAGACCTCCCCGAAAGCCCCGACCTTGTCGGCGTCATCGTCCCCTACCACCAGGTATTGCCTGTATTGAAACAGAGCGCCGACACAGGCGCGGGAGCTGCCGTTGTCGTCTCTGCCGGATTCGCCGAACGCGGCAGCGAAGAACGAAACCGGCTTCAGGACGAAATTGGCGCCTTCGCCACAGTCTCCGGTCTGCGGGTCTGCGGCCCCAACTGCCTCGGCATCGCCAACGTGACAACCGGCGTCTGGCCCAGCTCCCACGCCCTGGACCCGGACCTCCAACCCGGCCCCGTCGCCCTCGTCTCCCAGAGCGGCGCCACCTCCTTCGGCCCCCTCACCACCCGCGCCGTGGAAATGGGCCTCGGCTACTCCCACGTCATCTCCACAGGCAACGAGGCCGATCTGGAGTCCTCCGACTTCATCGACTATCTTCTGGACGAACCCCTCGTCCGTGTCATCGCCTGCTTCAT
>DAOUKX010000116.1:0-25859 GCA_034420855.1 Dehalococcoidia bacterium | reverse complement strand
TGCGGCTTTTAGGACATTTGGCAAGGTCAATGACAGACCGATTGCAAAGACTAGGGCGGCAACCGGATATCTCAAGTCGTACACTGCACCGAAGTGGGGAAGGTGGGTCTCACCGAAGTCTCTAGTAAAGCTATGGTCAATTAGCATGGCGTTGATCAGGGGTAAGTGATTTATGGCTACCCAGATAACCATGGACGGTACAGCTGCTATTGCGACGGCCATCATTGGCTCCATCACCATTCTCGCGACGGCGCCGTATCTTTTGTCAGCAACCACCTGAGATGCGTTCCGCAGGACAGACGACACGTAGGAAAGAACCAGCGCAACAGTCAGGACGAGGGAAATCTGCGACGTATTAGTTCCAAAAAGCACAGAGAGCACACCATCGTTGGCAAATGCTGCGTAAATGATCCCCAAAAGAACAAGTCGGCGGATAGGAAACCCGAAGACTTTCTCAACCGTCGGCCATACTACGCCCGCAACTCGTGCCACCGTGAAGGGAATTAGCAATATGACGGCCCATTTTGTCAGGGAACCCAAATTCGCAAGATGCAGGCCCAGCGATTCAGCCGTTTTGCCGTATTCTTCTATAGGCAGTCCTGAAGCTGCAAAGGAGAGTGCTCTCATGCCCCCTATCAGAGCAAACAGCCAGGCTGCTTGGACCACAATGAAGGCACCTTGTGCAGCAACTCGTAGCTTCCTCGTGCTTGCCAACCTGACAGCGGAGGACGCAACGGAACCGCAATACGAAAGCAATAGAGTGAGAGTAAGCCAAGGTAGTAACCCGGAGCCATCAACTCCAAACGCCTCAGAAATCGCTCCGCTCTCTGCCAGAACAGCGTAGCTCGCTGCCAAAATCAGAAGGCGCAGCCAAGGGAACTTGATTGCTTGTACGAGCACCGGCTGGATCACCGAGACAGCTCTGACTGCTACAAAAGGTGCAAGAAAAATGAGCGCCCAAGTGGACAAGGGACCAAATACGTCAAAATAGGGAAGAACGCTACTTGGCTCCGAGCTATTAATGCGGTCTGAAACAGCGCCTGCCAAATCAGGGATAGACCCAAGTATCCCCACCAATAGGGCAGTCCAACCCAGATCAGTTAGCAGTCTTCCAGCTACCGGGAACGCGTGCTTGGGCCAGCGTAATGTGGATTGCCGCTGAATCACTCCTACCCTGGATGCGAAGCCCAATAAGCGTGGTCCCAGATCTCTCTGCTGGGCCAGGATTGCCAGTGTGCCCAGCAGCGTCAGTAGTCCAAAATATAGGAAGGTAGAACCCAAGAAATGAAGGTCTATTCCTGATAGTCGGTGGACCGCTCCATTGGTTCTCAGAAGGAGCAGCGATGCAGCTACGACTAGTATAGACGCCCACCCAGCGCCGTACAGCCTAAGCAGGGCTACATCTATGTTAATCACTCTTGGGACCCCACTACCGTTCGCCAAGCACGGTACATTGCCTCGTAGTGACGCCGGGCAATGGGGTGTTCGCTGTAGTCCGCCTCTTCGAATCTTGAAATCAGCTGGTCAAGCGCCCTCTCGTCCACGCGCAGTCCCTCTGCAACAATACGCGCTTCCACTTCTCTGGGTGTCAACTGCTTTGAGTAGTCTGCGATTCTGGACTCAGTCCATGTGGTAAAGACGTTATATAAGCGGACTATCTCTTCCCTGAAGTCCACAATCCTCAGTTCTCTGGTTGCGATGGCCTTCAGCCGATGGTCATCGCCGATGAATTCTGCCCTGACGACGTAGTCCGCCGGGTTATGTCCAGTCCAGGCTATATGAGAGCGCCCCTTATTGTCGGTCGCAATCGGCGCGGCCTGCTCGTCTCCAAATGATATTTGAAGAAGCTCACCAGCCAGATCACCGCCATCCTCATCGGTCAAATGAAACTCGATAGTGACCTCTTCGCCAACGCCCCAAACGTCCGCCAAATCGGGGGATGCCTTCATGTACGTGATCGCCAGGTGTGTAGGTTGGGGCTCAGGGACTTCTTCTCCTTCCGGCAAAAAGTCATCAGGGGCGGGAACCGGCTCGGGTTCGGGCTCCTTGGGTGGAGCTATGCGCCGAGCAAGCTGTTCCATAGCAATGGGTCGCCATCTCCGCACGACGTAACCTCCGGATGCAACCACTAGTACCAGCGCGGGCAGTCCTAGCCAAAGGAGCCAATTGAAACCGACGGGCGTAACTGGAATGCCTATGAAGTATGTGAGGGAACCGTTGGTGCTATCCCCCTCGAATTGGAAGGTCACCGGAAGTGAGAGCAGGTCCTCCGAATCCGGCACCATAAACTCGAACAACGCCACACCCATTTCGTCTGTGACCGCCTCCACGCCTAGACTGGTTTGGATAGGCGCGTGGGGTATTGCCAACCCCCTATCATCCAGAAGTGTCGCATTGACCCTCACCGTTTTTCCGGGCCTGACCCTGTCCAGCGGATCGACTATCACGTGAGTAGCAGATTTGACGACCACCGGCACCCGGGCCCTGACATCAAGACTCGACTCGGAAACATCAATTTGAGTATCGCCCAAGGGTGCGTCGGCGTTTATTGGATAGCTATAGGTGAACTCTCCGGCTTCATTTGTCCTGGTGTTTCCGCCATCATCAAATTGAACCAGAAGCCCCGGCATCGCACGTGTGCCTAATAGTACCGAGCCACTGATCCTGAGTGCGTCGCCTCTCGCGATTGGTTCGATGGGCTCTATCACAATTCTGGGAATGCCAATCGCCGCTTGAAGCTCCGCAAAATCCGATGCCAAACTGTCAGTTCCGTCAAATTCTACCCTCACTCTCAACTCCGATTCTACGGAGTCATCCCCAAAATCCTCTTCTGAAGCCGCCACAATTTCGAAACGGAACTTCCCCTCATCGTCGGTTAACAGCAATGGATGGCCTTCGATGTCTGTAGCTATTTCAGCATTGGAAACTGGCTGTCCGTCATCTTTCAACAACAACCCGTTTATTTCGAGCGATTCGCCTGCCCTTATCAGTGGGGGGCCTTCAACGGTTAGGGAAGTGGGCGCCTGAACCACGAAGGCAATGCTGGCTTCAGCAGGAGAAATAGAGTCGTTTCCAACATATTTTGCCGTTATTGACTCCGGCCCGGGGACATCAAATGAATCATGCCTGTATTCAAATACGCCATCTTCGTCAGTAGCAACCGTCGTCAAATATCCTCCGGCGGAGTCCTCCAGCCCAATCTCCAGCGCGCCAATGGGCGAAAGGGTTTCGGAAGCGATGCTTCCCAGGAATGTACCCCCCTTCCCCTGTCCGATCTGAGACGGTCCACTGACGACGAGAGAAGTGGGCGCTTGGACCACAAAAGCAATGCGGGTTTCTGCGGGAGAGATAAAGTCATTGCCTGAGTATCTGACCGTGATTGACTCCGGCCCTGTTACCTCGAAGGAAGGATGACTATACTCGAATGTACCATCCTCTCCTGTGTTCACCGCTCCGATTTCCTCATCTGAAGAGTCCATCAAGGTGAGTTCCAGTTGTCCGATTGGGGAAAGTGTCTCAGAACTGAGGATGCCCCTAAAGGTTCCGCCCTTACCCTGTATTATCCGTGAAGGGCCAATGATGGAAATGGAAGTGGGCGCTAGAACGAGGAATGAATAGCTGGTTTCCGCTGCAGTGATGTAGTCGTCACCTGTAAATCTGACCATTATCGACTCAGGCCCGGCTTCCTCGAATGAAGGATGGCTGTATTCGAAGGTGCCATCTTCTGCTGTGGTTATCGTTGTGATCCGCTCCCCCGAGGAATCTTCAAGGACAAGCTCCAATTGACCGACGGGAGAGAGCGTGTCGGAGCTAATGCTCCCTGCAAAAGTTCCGCCCATACCCTGTTCTATCTGAGATGGGCCACCTAGGGTTAGGGACGAAGGCGCCAAGACAGAGAAGAAGATGCTGGCCTCCGAGGGCAGGATATGGTCGCCCCCTTTGTAGGAGGCTGTGATTGACTCCGGCCCCGCCGCCACGAATGAAGGATGACTATAGGAGAAGGCACCGCTTGCGGCGGTGGTGACCGTGGAGAGTTGTCGCCCTGAAGAGTCTTCAAGAACTATGTCCAATTGCCCTACCTCTGCCAGCGTGTCAGAAGTCAATCTCCCCCTGAAGGCTCCTCCTTCACCTTGCTCAATGCGCGATGGGCCGGTGACCGTCAGTTGAACCTGATGACTGGCAGCTACCCTGGCTGTCGCCTCGGAGTCAAGGATAGCGCCCTTTCCCTGAAATCGGGCGAGTATGTCGAAATCACCGGACTCTGTCACCGAGGTGCTGGCGTCAAACTCACCCGATGAGCCGGTTCGGACGGTCTGCAATGGTTCACCATTGATTTCGAGAACCACGTTCTCTCCGGCTAGTGCCTTTTCGCGAACGTCTTGCAGGCGTCCCGAAATCATGAACTCCTCTCCAACTGCTACTTGCACGGGCGTTGATACGGTTAGATTGGTAGGAAGCGTTACCTTGAAGTCCAGCCGTGCCGAGGTTTCCAGGAAGAACCCATCTCCCGCAAACGATACTTCTGCCCAGTGGTCTCCAGGGTCCGAAAAAACCCTGGTGAAAGAAAACTCACCAAACGAGTCAGTTACTATAGAAGGAACGCTCGCACCGTCTATCGACAATGAGAGTCCCTCATCAGGTATCCCTTCGCCGGTATCCTGCGTCAGCCTTCCTTCAAATGTGGCCTCCACGTACACCGGTACTTCCTTCAGTCCAGTTAGAGACAGGCCGCTCGTAGAATAGACCCCTACGTCCGGATCGCTCCATGATTCAAGAAAGCGCTCATTGCCTACGGTACGCGCCAGCAGTTGGTAGGAACCCGGCTCAAGACGAGCGGGAACCCGCACCTCTGCCTGGAAAGTCCCCTCAATGGTGACCGTTTCTCCTACCTTTGCGCCGCCATGCTGTTTCGTCTCGTTCACAAAGATCTGAACGGTCAACCCGCTGACCCGACTGCCCGAACGGGTCCTGACGGTGCCGCCAACCAGGAAGGGTGCTTCCCTCTGCACCCTCGACGGCCACTCGGTGATTCTGGTCACCGTGCCTTGAGGAATTGGGGCAGATCGCCCAATGCCAAACCCGAAGACAGTCCCGCCCGAACCCCCATCTGATCCTCCGTTAGGCCTATCGCCATCCCCGCTCCCGGAGCCTCCGCCCGAACTACCGCTCCCACGCTGGACGGTCGGAGCAATGCCCGTAACTCGCGTGGGAGGGCCGCCTGCCGGCGTGGGCTCGAAGGTCACCCACCCGATGCCTTCCAGGGCAATTTCGGCCCACTGATGGGCTTGGTCCATGCTGACCGTTTGCCTCTGGGCTGTGGGCGAGATCATCCACCCCGAGACTACCCTCGCAGGAATTCCAACAGACCGGGCCAGCACCACAAAGGCACTGCTGAATACCCCGCAAGTGCCTTCCTTGTGGTCGAACAGGAACCAGTCCATCGGGTCTCTTCCTGGGGGCACCAGGTCCTCAGAACCATCAGCCAAACGGTATTCGTATCGGGAACTGACATGGTCCGCCAACGCCTTAGCCTTTGAAAACGCCGATCTGTGGCCGGCTGTAATCTGCTGCGCCAACTGGTGAATTCTCTCCGGCAGGTCATCGGGCAACTGAGTATAGGTTGGATCATTCACGACGTCTGCGGAGTTCAACTGGCCCTTTGAGTAGACCGGAATTCTCGATCCCCAACTGAAAGACTCCGTGGGCTCGGCGGCATAAAACGTGGCACTGAACGGATAGAATGTGCCTTTCCGATCGATCTCTTCTAGGATCAGCGAAGTAAACGTGGGACCCAGGGGAATGGCAAGAGTACCGTCAAAGGGTGTGACCTGAATTCGCTCTGTCAAGACCCTGGAGGGCGACGTCCTATAACCATGCAAGAGCTCGAGATTGCGCCTCGAATCGGGCAGGAAGGCGAATTGCCCCGCTTCGTCGGAATATTCGCCAAGTACCTCTCTGGAAACACTTCCCTCGCCCGGGTAGGGAATCGATACGGGATCCAGCTGACGCCATCTGCCGCTCTCATACACGTCGCCGACAGCGGACCTGAGATAGGCCGTATTCCTCGCCCCCGTCACGTTGAACACCGGGTCTTTGGAAAGCCCCTCAGACTGCCTCGTCGTCGTGCCGGGAATCCAGCCGACCCCTCCGCCATGCTCGATGACGACGCCCCCATTCTCCAGTTGAGTCACGTTGCCCAACCTCTGAAGGGAGTCCAAGGCGCGTTCCCTCTCTCCAGAATCGGAGCCTAAAAGGGACGCCACCAGATCGCTCAATTCGTCTAATTCCCCTTGGGCTTTTTCGCTGTCCGCAGCGGCTTCGGCCAGGTCCTCCAGCACTGCAAGGGCCCTCTCCCGCACCGTCGGGTCTGAATCAGAGATAGACTCCAGCATCAGCTGAAGCTCGCCCCACTCCAGCGCGATGCCAGGGGCTCCCCCGACCTTGCCTCCCAAAGAGACTCTGCCCAGTAACGAATTCAGCGCGTCAACTGCTCGGCCCCGAACCTGGGAGTCTGCGTCGTTTAGGAGTTCGACCGCCAGCTGAATCTGTTCCCTGATATCTGCCTCACCGCCGCCCATGGAGCCGCTGCCCAACAGCCTCGCCAGAGCGTTGATCGCCCACTCCCTCAAAGCCGGATCCGTTTCCGGATCGATGGACAAGCCGCCTGCAAGCGCGCGGGACGGCGCCCCACCGGGGGTTGGGTCAAATGTAATCCATCCAAGTTCGTCAAGGGCAATCTCGGCCCATTGATGCGCCTGGTTGGAATACACCGTCTGGTCTTCATGGGTGGGCGCGATTGCCCAACCCGACACCACCCTGGCTGGGATTCCTATCGAACGGGCCAGCAGCACGAAAGCGCTGCTGAAGCTTCCGCAAGTTCCTTCGCGACTCTCGAACAGGAACCAGTCCACAGGATCCCGTCCTTCCGGAGGTCCAATCTCTTCGGGAGAATCCGCAAACCGGTATACATATTCGTTCTCGAGATACTCCTCAATCGCCTCGGCCTTCCTGTAAACCCTAGACTCACTGGCGGTGATTTCTTCTGCCAGCTCTCGGATGCGGCTCGGCAACTCCTCCGGAACATCCACGTGTGGATAGCCGTCGTAAATCTCCGCATCCAAAAGCTGGCTTCTCGAGTATATGGGCACCGTCGATCGCCATTCATAACCCCAGTTCAACCTGTGACTGACAAGTATGTGGCTCTCGGGCCAAAACTCCCCATCCACGTTCACAGTGTTCATCCGACGTGAAGTTGGCAAGATTCCCGGCAATAAACGTTGGTATTTTCCAGCCGGAGAAAGGTGAATCTCGTCCCTGAAGGGAGATTGATCGATGTACGGTGTCTCTATGGCCCCATCATGAGGAATTGCGTCACCGCTCCTTGGATAGGGTAGCCTTAGAGTCTCTCCGGAGGTCCAGGTCCCTTCCCTGTAGTAGTCACCCACTGCAGTACGAAGAAGGTTTGTATTGGCTGAGCCCGAGACATTGAATACGGCCTCTTTCGGCGGTCTTAGGGCGCTTAGTGCAGTCGTTGAAGGAAGGAAAGCCAGACCGTAGTCCACGCCGGAAATCAGGCCTCCACCGTTCTCCGTCCACATGATTGACCCCATTTTCTCAAGGGCCTCCCGAGCTGCTTCCTGCACCTCTCTCTCGGGATCGGAAAGGGCATATGTCAAGACGGGAATCGCCAACGTATCCCTGCGTTCTCCAAGAATCCAGGCCGAAACAACGCGTGTGGGAACTTCGTATTCACCGCGGAGGATTGGCTCGAGATCAGGTCGTGTCCACAGTTTGAGTGCCACATCTGCGCTTTCCCTGACGTCGAAGGACGTATCGTATGTGCGTGCCTCAAATAGTGGTTGCAGTGCCCTATTGTCCTTGATGATTGCCAGGGCAAGGGCGGCTTCCTTCCTGACGTTGGCATCAGTATCGCTGCGCAATACACTGATCAAGGCCTCAACTGATTCGACTGAACGCAAGTCGCGCAGGACTGCTATGATCTCCATCCTGACGGCGGCTTCCTCATCCGAGAGCAAGGCCTCCAAGAAGGTCGTTAGGCCCTTTTCGCCTGCCAACTCATACAGGGCGTTGAGGGCCACAATCCTCACATTGGGGTCCGCATCGTCAAGCAAGACTTGGGCAAGAACAGGGACGGTCTCCTGGCCGGCCATCCCAACCAATGCGTTGATGATGGCCAATCTGACGCTTGGATCGAAGTCTGAAAACAGACCGCTAACCAGGGCCGCAATTGCTTCCGAACCTCCCAGGATTCTCAGCGCATTTACGGCAGCAACCCTGACGCCGGGGTCGGAGTCCGAAAGAAGGGCTTTCGCCAGGAACGCCACTGCTTCCGGGTCCCCCAGTTTGGCCAGCGCATCTGCGGCAGCCATCCGGACCGACGGGTCCTCGTCTCCGTCTAGTGCTTGCGCCAAAGGCGACATTGCCCTCAAATCTCCCAGTTCACCTAGCGCTTCCGCAGCAATTACCCTTATGGGCGCTTCCCAATATTCCAGGAGTATTTGGATCCATAGGTCCACGTTCCATTCAATCTGCAACTCCTCAATTGCTGCTTCTCGAATCCTTTCATCTTCATCCTGTAGGGCCACGAAAATGAGTGCCTGCCACACGATTTCGTCATCGATCTTGGCCAGGTCCTGTACAGCCTCCCTCCGCGCCTCAGGATCTTCGCTCCCAAAAAGCTCCTCCAAGACGTGCTCCAAACCGCGATCTTCTTGTTGTTGATCTTCTTCTTGTTGTGGTGTCTCCTCCGTATCTACGACGGTAGATTCTTCTGGTGGAAGGATTGGTTGGGCTGGTTCCGATCCCATTCCGGGGGTTGGATCAATGGTGGTCCACTTTGCCTCTTCCAAGGCGACTTCTGCCCACTGATGTTGTTGACTCAGATAAACGGTTTGGGACTCTGCCGTACTATCAATGGACCACCCGGACACTACTCTCGCTGGAATACCGGCCGCGCGGGACAGTACGACAAAAGCACTGCTGAAGCTACGACCGTCACCTGCAATACTGTCGAACAAGAACCAATCTACGGGGTCTCGTCCAATGGGAACACGCTGAGGTTCCGAACCGTCCATCGCGATGCCATAGGTGTATTCCTCCGCCAGATATTGAACAATGGACTCAACCCTTTCTCTAGGTGTCTGCCCGTCTGCAATTTCCTTGGCAAGGGCAACCACTCTTGCCGGCAGGCCAAGGGGCAATTGAAGATGGGTAGCGTCTACATTTGAGGACGCAGCCGGCACTGTTTGAAGTTGAGAACCCTGAGTTAGCGAAGACGTGTATCTGTATCCATAAGTGCCTTGATTCGCCTCGAAGGTTAGGCTGTTGGGACCATAACGCCCGCTAACATTGACTCGCTCCAATTGAGGCGAGGTCGGGAGCACACCTGCTTCGAAGGCTTTGAATTCGCCGGCTGGAGATATCCAAATCCGTTGAATGGTTCCCTGGCCTTCACTGATTCCAGGAACCCTGATAGCAAAAAGAATGCCTGCATCCGTTTCCGAAGGGGTTTCCTGTTCACGCAAATATCCAATTAGTGTTCCTTCTGATCTATCCAGAAAATCGGTATTGGCGTCCAGTGAGAGTTGCAACAGATCCACCTGGTGCCAATTTCCGTTCTCGTACAAGTCTCCGGTGCGCGTACGCAGATAGCCGGTGTTCGTTACTCCGTCAACTCGGAACACTGCTGAATCTTCAGGTTGATTAACCTGTACGGCTGACGTAGGAATGTCGAGAGACACCACGGTGCCGAATGGAAGAGGTGCGACAATTATTGGGTCTACAGGGTCCAGGAAGCTTTCGGGAACAACCTCACTAGGGCCCTTCAGTTCAGACGATTCCCCCTCGCCTTCCCTCTGCAGAGTGTCATCCACCTGACGGTATTCATCAACGGTTGTCGCATACGCTAGTGGCTTGTCCACCTGTGAGGGACGGTTAAATAGGTGGAGTCCATCCAAGTCCTTGGGATTTAGCAGGCCCAGGCCAAAACCACCCAACAGGAAGACTGCGAGCAGAGGCGCCAGCAGTCGGGGCGTCATAATTCCCACAAAAACAACGGAGAGGAAGATCAGTCCCAACACTGCAAGTGCGGCAGGCTCCAGATAGGACCTTTGAGCTTCGTGTTGATCGTAAGCAAGACCACCGCCCAGCACACCAGAAAAGGAAAAATATAGGCCGGCGCCAACAACAATGCCTGCAATCAAGCCAGCAAATAGCAGGGTCCACGGCCAACCAATCGACAACCGTGGACCTTTCCGCCCCAAAAGGAAGAAAAGAAGTGCCGCTCCAAGAATGACAGAAACGGCAGATACCCCGAAGACAAGCGCCGCGACTCCGGTCGGAAGGCTAATGTACTCTTCCTCCGACGGACTTGGCGCAACTAGGTCCCTCGGGCCCAGAGAGATCAACTCTACAAGAGAATTGATCAGTAGAAAGAACCCTGAGAGTGCAGCTACTAGGAGCAACAATATACCCCCGTAGAGCACAATTCTGCCTAAGGGCGCACGAGAAAATGATATTTTAGGCAGGCTCACCGATCGCCAGTCTTTCCTGGGTGCGTCACGACTTCATGGTAATCGGCGCACTTCCGCCCCATTGCGGCCATTCGTTGTATCATGCCTTGGATAGACGAAACACTGTATGGGAATGCTTGCGTCCAGCAGCCCCTGACCGTCCCTTACACTGTGCGCCGAATCGCTCCAGCCGTCTTCCCTTGGAAACCGGAGTCAGGCTCCGGCAACCGGTCCCCAGCATTTGGGACTAAGAGGCGTCTGAAAACGACATACCTGAGCTAGTTGTACCATGACAATCTATAGGCTGACAAATCTTTTGCCGCAAAGGGTTCCTCGCACATCGCTGCGACTGTCGCCACGCAATCCTGGAGGTCGACAAGACCGTAGGAATTGATTAGCGATCATTCCCCAACAATGTACACAAAGCCGCGCCCGGCGATTCGTCGCTAGCCGCAAGACCTCTAACCTCCAATAGTTCAAGTAGGCCCCGTTCCACCGCAAAACTAGCCTTTCGGGTCCTCCGAGTTCGTCGTCATACTCTCCATGAAATCTATCAGGTCGGTCACTATAGTGCGACCACCCATCGGTCTCCATTGCGGGGCACTTTCCTAACCAGCTTCCTGTCTTCCAGATTAGACACAATACGCCATTTGCGACCGGAATCAGCGGGCACATACTGCGCTTGGCTTGAAATCATGGTCGATTGCCACTGAAGCATCCGGCGAAAACCGAATACTCGACGACGTTCAGGCTGAAGGGAGAGATGGACTCCTCAATGCCCCTGAGAAATATGTTTACCAATGTGGTTACTACGCCCTTAAGCTTGGCGATATAGGCGTCAATCGCCCAGCTTTGCGTTTATTCGGCCGCTACGGAATCTTCCGGCTCTCGGGATAACTTGGCCTCAGACAAATGGGCCTCCGCCCCCTCTCCCGACACAATCATCTTCTCCATGACCCCAACGCTGCCGCCCAATTCCTCATCCCTAAAGTTTCTGAGAAGAATGTCATAGTATTCCTCAATAGGCCTTATCGATTCAGGCATCAGAGCCATGCTCTTTTCTGTCATCCTCAGGCTCGCCTGACCGCGGTCATACCTGAGTGGAGCCTTCTGCATCAGCCCATTGTCTTCCACCTGGGTTGTAGTCCAGTTGACTTGCCCAAGGTCAATTGGGACCAACTTTCTGAGGTTTCGATCGGCAAAAGCAGCTGACGCCAATCAGAAGGAGCTACAATTGGGCTCTGAGGAAATTGGCCGAGTCTCAAATACACCTTTGATTTCTACACTTGCGCAGGAACCACGGGACCCTCACTTAAGTCTGACCTCATTCTTCCCAACTAATGGGGTCCCCTCACAATGTCTTGTGTGAGCGGATCGGACATCAGACGCTGTATCACTTAGGGGGCAGTTCCCTTCGGAGAACCGGGTGATGAAGGGTGTGGTGAACTCCAATCTGGAAGCGGTCGTTACCCTTAGCCTGCGAGGGAAGGCGGGGCAGGAGAGAGATCGATGCCGTGAAATACACCGGCCTCAACGGTTTCTCGATCCTGCCTCCGGCACTGGTTACGGAACTGGAGATCCCCTTTGCCAGCATAGGCCGGGCGACTTTGGCCGACGGAAGTGAGGCATCTCTCGACGTCTACGATGCCGCCGCGCTCTGGGACGGACAGCCCAGATACGTCTAGAGCGGGGCCGTTGGCGCTGACCCTCTAGTGAGCATGTCCTTGCTGGGCAGCCTTGACCTGAGCATCCAGGTTCGGAACGGGGCGCGCGTCCTCATTCAGCCGATGGTGCGACACGGATGGGATCTTGGTGACATAGGAGAAGTTTCCTTATCCCCTTGGAAAACTACGAAGAACCACCTCAGATCCGGCGACTTGGACCGCTGAGCGGGAAAGGCGCGGGGCGACAAGGGTCGCGATGGATGAAACGTATGAAGATGCAGTCGCTATCTTTCCCGCCTCGACCGGTAGCCTCATCGCTTAACCGTGTGTCAAGATGTCCGAGTTCGTGGCTACTGCGGCGCGATCAGCAGTTGATGGAGTCGAAGTTCTCAGACCGTCTGAACACGGGGGAGGACCCTCAACTTGTCGCCGTCCTGAAAAGATCTGTTGAGGATACAGGACAATCGCTGAAGGAAGTGGACGACCGGCTCAAGAAGCTACATTCGGGGCTGAACGAGCTGTTTTCCGAGACTTCATCGTGCAAGAGTCTCATTTGGGGATTGAATCCCTAGGCAAATCATCAGCGTTCCTGGTCTGCATGGTTCGCGATAATCTTTGCGGAGGCCGCCGTGAACGCCCTAATTTCCTCTGCGCTGATGTTCTTCATGAGTTTGGCGTCGTACGCTTGTATGTGCTGAAGGAGCATCGAAGTTAGCTCCTTGCCCTCTCCGGACAGTCGCAGCATCACCATGCGCCGGTCACTTCTGAGGCGGCGTCTCACCAGCAGGTCTTTATCCACGAGGACGGTAACGATGCGGCTTATGCGGGACGCGTCTACCGGCAACTCTGCTGCCAGTTCGGTGGCAGTGCATTCGCCCCGTTCCATGCAGGCCCTGAGAAGGTTGAACTCCAAGGGGTTTAGGTCGTAGGGGGACAGCTCCGCCGCCATTCCCTTGGTAACTGTGTTCACCAGACCGGCAATGCATTTTCCTAGGTCTATTGCCGGTAATTCCGTCTCCCGTTCATGACCGCGCTGCGGTTGTTGCTGAGGCTCTATCACGCTCTAACCACCGTGGGTGCAGTATAGCAAGATGCGCACAGAGAATCCATAGTTTGCATGCGATCCGCTGTTAATATCCGCCCCAGGAGAGTGTGCCCCACACCAGCAAAGTAGGTGCGAATCCTGCCTCCCATAGCCTGATAGTTCGTAGGAGACATCTTTAGGTTTTCACTTAATGCCTTTCACCATTATTATCCAATATATGTATAGTATTACACATACATTAAATTTGGCAATATTTGTGGCAGATGAATAACCTGCAGGCCAGGATTCTATAAGCAAGCCGGCGCAACATGATCACGTACTAGCCCAATGACATCAGACGTAAGTTTGAGGGGTTGGCCGCCGCGGTCGTCATGACCACAGGGATGAGCTCGCGACCTTCATGATTTCAACCCTGGAATACGAGATCCTCAAGAAGTGCCCGCGAAGCAGGGCGAATACGACTAAGGATTTGTAGGTGCAACTCCAACCCAGTAATCCTCCGTAGTCCCTTCCTTAACGGAGGGGTCCGCCCATGAGAGAAAAGGTGTATGAGACCCCTGGCCACAGCTGAGGTACAAATCTCTGTGTGAACTCTACATCGAGTTTTCACCCCTGGGCATGCGGTATCCTACGCGGGGCTGGGTAAATATATACTTTGAGTCCTTGATGTTGTCTTTGAGTTTGCGGCGAATGCTGCTCACAACGGTCCGCATGGGCCTCAGGTCTTTCGCTTCCTCCACTCCCCAGACTCTTTGCAGCAGGCGTCTGTAGGTTGACAACCCTCCCGCATTCACCGAGAGTTCGACAAGCATTCTGTACTCGATGTCGGTCAGCTTGACGGGTCTGCCTGCGAGGGTCACGCTATGTTTAGAGTAGTCGATGACGAGGTCCCCCAAGGAGAATGGCTCTAACGGCGACAACTCGGCCCGGTTACGCAAGGCAACCCTGATCCTCGCCAGCAACTCAGTGGGGGAGAATGGTTTGACAATGTAATCTACGGCCCCCATATCCAGCGCCTTGCTGACCACCTCGTCGCGGCCGTAAGCGGACAGGAAAATGACCGGCACGTCGGCAATTGCCAGTATCTTCTTCATCAGGTCTATGCCGTCTGTCCCCGGCAGTAGCAGGTCCAGCAAGACTAGGTGGGGCCTTTCGCCTTCTACCAGTTCAAGGGCCTTCTCCGGGCCTGCGGTCACCACAGGCACAAACCCTCCCTTGGATAGTATGTCTCGCACGTATCTGAGTGCCTGTGGGTCGTCCTCCACTGCGAGAATACGCATCCGTTCCTCCGATGGCTCCGGCCTGGAGTGGGAAGGAACCGAAGCAGGACTGACGGAGCCTCCCGTCGCTTGCTCTTCAGCCACCGGGATGGTGAAGGTAAACCGGGCGCCCAGTCCTGGCCCGTCGCTTTCGGCCCAGATGCGTCCTCCATGGGCCTCGATGATCCCCTTGCAAATGGACAGTCCTAGGCCCATCCCATCCAGATCGTTTCTCTGGTCGTCGCCTTCGATCCGAGTGAACTTCGCAAAAAGATGGGGCAGGCGTTCCGACGATACGCCCTTCCCATCGTCGGCCACGGTGACCGCCACGTGTTGACCCTCCCTCACAACCGTCAAGCGGATGAAGGACGACTCATGCGAGTGCCTCGCCGCGTTGGAGAGCAGGTTGTTTAGCACTTGCATAACCCGTAGTCTGTCCGCCATGATCCAGGGCAGGCCCTGCTCCAGATCTATATGCAGCCTCGTCTTGGGGCTTCCACTCATGAATGCATTGCGCCCCTCAATTACGAGCACCCCGATGTCCGTTGGTTCTGGCGAGATCGACAGGGTACCAGTGTCGATGCGTACCACGTCAAGCAGGTCGCTTATCAGTTCGCGTATCCTGTCTGTCTGTGAGTCGATGATCCGGTGAAACTGTAGTATCTCGGCAGGATTCAGGACGGCGGCGGAATCCAACAGTGTTGTGACGGATCCCTTGATGGAAGTCAGGGGGGTGCGCAGCTCGTGGCTCACCGTTGCCAGGAACTCGGCGCGCATCCGTTCCAGGTCCTCCAAGGGAGACATGTCCTGTAGGGTCACGACCACCGAGGTGACTTTGCCCTCCTCTGAGCGGATGGGCGTTGCATTTACAAGGGTGCTTACCCTTCGCCCGTCAGGGACCCGAATCTCAATCTCCTCGGCGCGCACCGTCTCCCCGTCGTTGAGGAGCTGGCTGAGGGGAAGCTCCTGGAGGGATACCTCACGCCCATCGTCGCGCTTGAAGGTCACCACCTCCAGCAGGTCCTCCGTCGTCTGGTCAGGATTCCGCAGGCTGTCGACTATCCTCTGGGCCTCCCGGTTGAGGGATTTCGTCGCGCCCGTCACGGCGTCAAAGACCACGACACCCACCGGCGAGGTGTCCACCAGGGTCTCCAAGTCCGTACGGGCCTGGCGTTCGACCCGGTACCTGCGAACGTTGGCGATGACCATCGCCGCTTGGGAGGCGAACATCACCAGGGTCTCCTCGTCCTCTGGAGTGAAGTCCCGATCGTCCAGTCCGTGAGACAGATAGACCGTGCCCACTCCCACGCCTTGATGCCGGATCGGCGCAACCAGCAAAGCGTTCACGGGCACCGAGGGCAGAAATCTGGGCATGTTCAACGATTTCAGATGACTGTCTATATCTGAGACCCGCAGAGGCTTCTTTAGCCCGCCCAGATATTGAAAGAATCTCTGTCCCTCCGGCATGCTCCACAGCCCCCGGTGCTGCTCTCTCGTCAATCCAGAGACAATGAAGTCGGGCGTCTCTCCCTCTTCGCCAAAGACGGTTATGGCCCCGTAGCGGGACCCGGTCAGCGTCCGCGCACTGTCGACCACCTCCTGCAGGACTTCATCGAAATCCAGGCTCTCGTTGATGCGTAGACTGGCCTCCGTTAGCTGGGTCAGTCTGTGCCGCAAGATCTCAATCTCCCGCGTAAGTTCGTCTTCCCGACTCATTCCTCACCTCGGGTAGCTACAGCATTCTTCACACCTTTTAGCATCGGCGCTCCGACCTCATAAAGGTACTTCACGGGGCAACCAGTTCAATTGTACCATTTACGGCGTAAGCTTACAACAAATGACGTCAATAAATCCCGTATCTCACGGACACCTTACACAAAACCCTATATTCTCCACATGCTGAGGGTCTGAGTGAGACCGCGACCGTCGGTGCTTGCCGGTGCCGAGTCGGTGTGTCTGCGCATACACATACCCCTGACAACCAGCCCTGATTATCCTGGAGGTTAATTTCTCTTCGTATCAGCCTCGACCATCTGGTAACCGCCTCGAGACCACTGGCCTCGCCTTAGGTTCGGTGGGCGAAAAGGCTTCAGGACGTAGTTCTCACATCCCATCTCACAAACCTGCAGACATCCCCGTCCCATCCGTGCCCTGAAAGAACCCGGGCGCATCGGCGGCCTGTGGAAGGCCCTTCATCATGTCGGGCAAGTCCATCCCCTACATCCCGTTATCAAGCAGGACACCACCAGGCCCTTCCAGATCGATGGGAAGGTTCAATGCCTCCGGGTCGCCGGAAACGATGGGGGTGAAGCCTGCTCCCAGTAAGATATTGCGAATGTACTACAGAACCTCTGGGGCAGTGTCCGCGGCGAGAACCCGCTCTTGGCATCCCGGCGCAAAACCCAAGGAGGGGGAAGGCCGCATGCGGCCGGTCACCCGTTCGCCAAAGCCGCCCTCGACTGTGGGAATAGTGAAGAAGGATGTCCCACGAAGGCTGGGCCCATACAGAGATCCTTGCTCCGGCAGGAGAAACCGGAGCCCTTGGGACCCTCGATCCACCCACACTCCCCACCCATCCCGAACTACCCTTGAGCCAATAGCCATCCCACCAGCGCCTCCACAAATGCCTCGTCCATGCCGGGGGAGTGGCCACTGCCCTGTCCCACCCAGAGTTCCACGGCTATTCCCTCTGAGCAACCTGATTCAAGACGGAACGCCTGGGTTTCGGCTCCCGGCACAAACTCATCCAAATCAAAGCTGGCATAAGGCTGAATATCGTTGGGCCACTCGCATCCGGCCCTCGCACTCCACCTCCTGGCTATTTCTTCAGCGCCAATATAGAATCCTGCCTCCCCTTCAGACATCGGGCCAGCTTCCGTCGCATCTCCGTCATACAGAATAACGTCGTCTGCGGAGCCGTGTATGTGCAATGAAGACACAGCTGGAGCACCCTCGCAGCTTGACTCCTCAACATAGCTCGTTCCCGCCAGGCTAACCACGGCCCTAAGGCCCGGCAGACCCTTGCACGCCATGTGATGGGCCATAAATCCCCCGTTGGAGTAGCCAAAGAAGTAGACGGGACCGAACTCCTTCATCTGCCTCGCCGCTTCCACCAGTTCCGTCAGATAGGCCACGTCATCCTCTCCGCTCTTCCCGCCGTCGCAGCACTCATCCGTTGGATTCCAGAATCGATTCCCCTCTCCGTCCACCATCCCGTTCGGGAGCAGTAGCGCGAATCCGTCGATATTTGCCCGCTCGTG
Organism: Dehalococcoidia bacterium; assembly: GCA_034420855.1. Classification (GTDB taxonomy): domain Bacteria; phylum Chloroflexota; class Dehalococcoidia; order Lucifugimonadales; genus JAPULR01. Next base: position 8,099 of record DAOUKX010000116.1, on the reverse strand, counting down.
TAGGGGCACGTAAACAGCCTGGTCCGCAGAGCTTCCCCCGAATCCATGGAGCGAAACGATCAACGGTGTCTCGCCGGCGACAAGGTTCTCGGGGGCCACCAAGACTGTACGATCGCCTCGTCTGGGGTGGTCGACAAACAGCACCTCCCCTCCGTAGCCCTCCACCAGTGCGACGGTTCTTTCCACCGCTGCCCCCTCGGGAAGCGACTTTCCTTCGTCCTTAGTCCACAGCTCCTTGTCCCAAGGACCTGTTTCCGACTTGGAGATGTCCCCCTCTAGCCCTTCTGCGCGATTCTCCAGATAACCTACTTCCCCGCGAAGCATCCCAATTTCATCTCTTGGCGCCCTGTTCTCTTCCTCAAGGGCCTCTAAGGACTCCTCCACGGATCCGAGCCTACTCTCCAGTTCATCGATCTGCCCTCCATAGGCGGAATCCTCGTCCTCGCCGGTACAGCCCACCAATGCGGCCGCTAGCATAACGCACACCACCGACACAACCGGTAGTCTGGCCACAATTGGATTCCTAGTTCCCCACGAAAGGCACCTGGCAGGCTACTGCCGCTTCAAATAGCTTGATCGGCGGGCCGGCATCGGGTGCCATCAGGGCCGCCATCGCTTGCGGACCACCTAGGTGCTCCAACACACAAGCGAAGCCCTCCCGCTGAGCAGGATCAAGTTCCATGGACGGGGCTACCTTGGCGAACTCATCATCATTCAAACACGAAAGAGTAACGATAAATGTGGTCATGCCCGCCATCATTGCGGCCTCATCATCCGGTTGTCCGGCACCTCCCCCACTCGCAGACTGTAGCAATGAAGCATAGTCCGTTTCTCCGAATCCAGTGCGGATACACTCTGAGGACTCGGCGCTGAGGGGTCCCGTAAGCATCAGGAAGGGCGAAAGGAACAGCCGGAGTAATGATTCATTGTCCAGGCAATTCAGCGCAGTTTCCGCCACTTCTTCAGAAATTTCCTCATCGAGAACGAACACCTCGACCGCGTCAACTCCCAAAGATGCCATCAAGCACGCCTGCTCTTCTTCCGACACGTTTAGGGAAGGCGGGTCTGATTCAAAGTCAAGGAATGGGACAAGTGCGCCCTCTTCGGTAAGGCTGCTTACCTCCGTCGGTTCGGGCGTTGGTTCCGGCGTAGCCGTTGGCGTAGACGCCGGGGTCGCCCTAGGCGTGGGTCTCGGCGTCGGCGCAGGGGTAGGCGTAGGTGTGGGTTCCGGCGTGGACGTCGGGGTCGGCACCGGAGTCGGCACTGGGGTTGGTGCAGGCGTCGGGGCCGCAACCTGTGTGGCCGCAGATACAGGAGTCGCCTGGGAGGTCGGCGTGGCGGTCGGCTCTTCTTCTGAGCCTCCGCAAGCCACCATTAACACCGTTAGCACAAGGGCTATGACAACCATAAATCTCAACATGCTCGTTAAACCCCCATTCGGGCATCACCCATAAGCTCCAGCATAATCGCTGGGTAACAAATGATAACCAATGAATCTCGTGTTGAATGCATAACTCAAAGACAGGTTTCTTGGAGTTTCACCACCGTCTGTAATGAATACGCAGATGAGCATCTTCTAGATTGCCACCTCCCGAATGCGTCGCTGTTTACGCAAAGAGCCCTTCTCCCAAAGCCAATAGTTGGACATGGTATCGGTGCTGTTTGCTATAATTTCAGGGGCATTTCCCCTTTTTTCCAGTCCTGAGCCGTCACAGCACATCACGGGGAATTCCAACCTTGGAAGGAGCACCTAATGGGATTTCTGTCTTGGAGTAACGTTGTCGCCCTGACGCTGTTATTGGTTCTTTCTCTTACCATTCTGGCATGCGGAGATTCCGAAGAACTGGCCCAAGATGGCCCTTTCCGGATAGGAGTCATGGATTCCGTCACCGGCCCCGGCGAGACCTACGGCAACGTGGCCGTTCGTGCCAAGCAGATGGCCGCCGACGAAATAAACGCCGCAGGAGGAATCAACGGGCGCCAGTTGGAACTTGTCGTCGAAGACTCCAAGTGCTCAGCCCAGGACGCCATAGTCGCCTTCAACAAGCTGACCAGCGTCGATGAAATCAAGATCATCCTCGGCACCTCCTGTAGCGGCGCCATGCTTGGAGTAGCCCCCTTGGCCGAAGCCGCCGGCGTTGTCCTCTTCTCCGGCCTTGCCAGCAACGCCGACATAGCCCACGCAGGCGACTACATCTTCCGCACCCAGATCAGCGACATTGAAGTCGGCTTAAATACCGGCAACGCCCTCTGGGCCGACGGCATCCGAAGGCTCGCCACCATCACCGAGGAGACCGACTACGCCGAAGGTGTGCGCCGCAACTCCGTCGCCCAATTCGAAAAGAACGGCGGCCAGGTCGTTGCCGCGGAGCGTTTCTCCTCAGACATCACCGATTTCAGAACTCAGCTAACCAAGTTATTCTCCGCCAGTCCCGACGCCCTCCACGTATCTCCCCAGTCGGAATTCTCTGCCGGCACCATAATCAAGCAGGCCCGGGAATTGGGCTATCAGGGTCCCATCTTTGGCGAAACCGTCAGCGTCGGCACCACTGCCCTGGACATTGCCGGCGAAGCCGCCACTGGCATGAAGGCCATCACCAACGCGCCCGACCCCGGCAATCAGAAGGCCCAGGAAGTCCTCGCAAAGTTCAGGGAACGCTACGACTACATAACCCTGCCGTGGCACCTCGGCTCCGCCTACGACGACGTTTACATCACCGCCGAATGTCTCAAGAAGACGGGAGACGACCAGGACGCAGACGGGTTCCGCGACTGTCTCTACGGCATAACCTGGAGCGGCGCCATCGGCTACGACTACAGCTTCGACGAAAACGGTGAAGTCGTCGGCCTATCCCGCGCCGTTGTGGAAGTCCTCCCCGTAAATGAAAGAACGGAAGAAAACTACGGCTACAGGGTCCTGAAGACGGACGGTACAAACTAGAGCAGACACAGTTCTGCGGCTACACCAAAGTGGTCAGATAGCCTTCTCCCGTTATGAACATTGCTGAGGGTCCACGTCGACCCTACCGATAGGTCCTCGCTTAGAGCAATATGGTCTATGCTCCTGCGGCCCCCATGGGCCACTTCCGAAGTGGCAATTCTGATGCTCGGCGGAAGTGCCTCTTCCAGCAATCGTCGCAGCCTCTTCGGAGCTCGGCTGGCTGGACCGATAGCCTGGTTGAAGTCCCCCATCACAATCAACCGTTCCCGGGACAGTCTCTTTAGCAACTGAGTAAGACATATGAGATATTCCTCGTGGTCTTCCCATCGTCTCTTGCGATTCCCTTCTCTCCGGGCCTCGGTGCGTGAACCGGACCAGGGAATGCAAACACCCACAACCAGAACCTCACCAATGGAAGTTTGCGTTACCCCAGAAACAAATCTTCCCGGCGGCATCGAACCATGGCCGGTGGCATCCACTTCATGCCATGGTCTCCTTGACCAAAGGGCGACTTTACGCCGACTCTCCCGGAGGGTGTACCCATAGTCCGCTTGTGAACAGATGAAGTGGCCTTTATGCGACAGCAACCCTACGTCAGTTTCAGTAAGACACACAACCTCAGGCCTGTGTCCCTCCAGCCTGCTTAGAATCTCAGTGGTTCGTTCCGATCTGGGAGTTGCCCACTCCACGTTCCACGTAATGACCCGCACGGCAAAAGCCTAACGCCTACTCCCCGTTCTCCCCTTGGCCTTGGTTTACCCTCCCCAGGAACACGTCCGTCAGGATGTTGCTCTCCTGAATCGACCGTGGCGTTCCGTCATGCACCACTCTTCCCTTGTCCAGCACGTAAGCCCTGTTCGCAATGTCCAAGACACCCTTGATGTTGTGCTCCACCACAAAGATCGTCGTCTCCAGCTTGTCGTTTATCTCCGAGACTTTCTGAAAGACCTCCCTCACGATTATTGGAGCAAGTCCAAGGGTGGGTTCGTCCAGAAGCAGCACCTCCGGTGCGGCCATCAATCCTCGCCCCAGGGCCAGCATCTGCTGCTGCCCCCCGGACATCTGGCTCGCCATGTCCCTTCGCTTCTCATGAAGAACCGGAAATAACTCCATCACCGCATCCAAGCGTCGCGCCTGCTCCGCGCTGTTGTTCAGATACAGACACCCCATCTCCAGATTTTCTTGTATCGTCAGGTGAGTGAACACCCTGCGGCCCTGGGGCACAAATGACACCCCTTCCTTCACAATCTCGTGGGTAGCGGCCTCCAAGGGTTCGCTGCGAAGGTAAACGGTTCCGCCAACAACGGGCGCCAGCCCCATAATTGCCTTCAGCACAGTGGACTTTCCGGCCCCGTTTGGCCCCATCACAGCCACAAGCTCGCCCTTCCGCGCCCCGATAGACACCGTGTCCAGGGCGATTACCGCCCTGTAATGCACCGAAACGTCGACCAACTCCAGAATCATAGAATCCGAATTTCCACCGGCGGCGCTGTCTCTGGTTTCCTCTATGATGGTATCCATTGCCCGATATTCACTCCTGCGACCTATACCTCAGTCCGAACCTTGACTAAGCTCCAAGATATGCCCTGATGACCTCCTCCTGATTTAGCACCTCGTTGACCTCACCGTGCATCAACAGCTTGCCACCGTCCAGCACGATGATCCGGTCGGCCATCTCCCGTACGATATCCATGTTGTGAGAGATGAAGATTAGGGAATGCCCCTCGTCCCTCAAACCCTTCATTATCACCTTCACCCGTTCCAGCATCTGAGGGAATAGGCCTGCGAAGGGCTCATCAAAGAGATATATATTCGCCTCCATCGCCATCGCCCGGCCGATCTCCATCAGTTTTCGCTGTCCGTAGGAAAGGTCCATCGCCAAGGAATCACGCTTCTCCCACATTCCCACAGCCTCAAGTATCTCCCTGGTCTTCTCCCTATACTCGGATTTAGTCCGCTCGATCATCGAAGGGAAGAGTCTTCGTTGCGTCATCACCACCATTATGTTGTCCCAGACGCTTATCTGGTCGAACAGGCGGACCTCCTGAAAGCTCCGGGTTACGCCCCTACTTGGCGATTCGTGGGCCCTCACAACCCTCAATCCCACCCCGTCAATCACCACAATTCCCCCGTCGAGGGGCAGCACCCCGCTCAGCAGATTGATCAACGTCGACTTCCCCGACCCGTTCGGTCCTACGATGCTTGTAATGCCGAAGCGCGGCATGGATATCGACAGCTTGTCGACGGCCTTCACCGCCCCGAAGTGCTTGGAAATCTCAACCGTCTCCAAAGCATTGTATTCGCTGAATTCCTGGGGCGTCGTGGTCATAGCTTGTACCTCCCGAGCAGACCTTGCGGCCTGAACAACATGAGCAGCACCAGCAGGATGCCCAGCACCGCCTGGCGCGCCTGTCCTATGTACTCCGTGGGGATGAAGGGCAAGAACCGCATTCCCTCCTCCAGCAGCACGAACGCCATGGCTCCAAGGATCGACCCCCAAATGGAGGCCAGCCCCCCAAGGATCACCACCGACACCAGCAGAATGGACTCAAGGAGAATAAACGAGTTCGGGTCCACAAAGGTAGTCCAACTGGCAAACAATCCCCCCGCCAGTCCCGCCATCATCGCGGAAATAACCCACACGGAAAGCTTGTAGTGCGTCGCCTGGTAGCCGAACACCTCCACTGCCTGTTCATCCTCCCTGATAGCGGTCAGCACGCGCCCAAAGGAGGAAGTCACGATAAACCACGAAATCAGAACGATGATGGCCAGAAACACCAGCACGAAGGCAAGAAATTCCAACTCACCGTCCAGGGTCCAGCCGAAAATAGCCGGCTTCGCTATGTCGTGAATCCCGAAGGCCCCCCTTGTCACTCCGCGCCAATTGAGAAAAACGTTGAAGGCAATTATGGCGAAGCCAAAGGACACCAGCACGTAAATGTCATCCCTGAACCTGTTGAAGACAGTCCCCACGAGAATCGCCACCAGTCCGGCAAGTATCACGCTCACCGGCAGCGCGGCAAAGAAGGGCAGCGCCAGCGTTGGTATCGCCTCTGTACGCAGCTGCTCATACGGAGCATTGGACGTGAGTATGGCCATGGCGTAGGCCCCTATCCCAAAGAAGCCGATATGCCCCACAGAAAGCAGCCCCGTGTATCCCACTACCAGGTTCAGGCTTACGGAGAGGATCGCCCAGATACCGAATACCGTCCCAAGCGTTACCGCAAATCCGCTGCCCTGCCACAGAATGAACCCCACCGCCCAAACGATTATCAGCAGGCTTGCCCACACTTCCAGGTTGCCCCGGTCAAGCCTGAGGGTCTGCCCCGGATTTCTCACCAATTCCAGAATTGGCTCGGTGAATCGACTGCGCTGAAGCACCCCTCTACCTCCTGGGCAACAGCCCGTTGGGCCAGAAGGATAGGAATAAAATCAGCACGACGAATGAGATGGCGTCCTTCCACTCCCCCGCCAGGTCCCAGATGCCGAACTGCTCGATCATCCCGAGGGCAAACCCTCCCACAATTGCCCCATACAGGTTTCCGATACCCCCCACAACGGACGCCACCCACCCCTTAAGCAGCAGCAGCAATCCCATCCTCGGCTGGATCGACGTATCGTGTCCGCTCAAAATACCTGCCAGGGCTGCAAGGGCCGCGCCAATGAAGAACACCACAGCGATAATCACCGTGGTGTTTATCCCCACAACCTTCGAGACCTCTTCATCATCCCCGATTGCCCGCGCAGCCCTGCCGAAGGATGTCTTCTGCAACAGTAGCCACAACCCTGCGAAACCGGCCAGGGCCACTCCTATGGTAAACACGTTGAACGGCTTGATGTTGGCCCCCCCAACCGTCCACGGAATGACGCCGAAGGGATCGGGAAGCGGCCGCGCCGTGCTCTGAAACACTATGACGATGAACGCGCTGATGGCCAGCAGTATCCCCAGCGACGCCACAAGCATTATCAGCGGTGATCTCGCTCGCTGCCGCATGTACACGTACAGCCCCCTGTACAGCGCCAGCCCCACCGTGCCCGCCAGTAGCGTGGAAACTCCCCAGCTTAGGTAGAGCTTGGCCCCGGGCGTCCCCGCCAGCAGAAAGCCAAACCATGTCCCCGCGACAGCGCCCACAAACAAAGAAGCCGCCACCAAAGGCACACTTTCCCCAGCGGAGAACATCGCCCTGTACACCCTCTGCAACACGTAGACCACCGCATACAGGCTGAGTAATCCCACCGCAGGTGCCAGCATCACGTGCATGTGCTCCGGATAAGCCAGTACAAAGCCCGTATAGACACCCACCGCCCCGGCAAGGCTTATCAGTCCTCCGCGCACAAGATTGCGATGCCGCAAGTTCCGAGTTCGGTGCTGAAATGCCGCGTGAAGACCCCACGCGACTACTCCGGTTACAACAACCGCGAACAGCACGTTAATCGATATGTAGTTGACGTGATAGATGCCCCCCAGCGTGTATTGCGACATCAGATAGAACACGCCGTATGCTCCCAGCGCAGCGGCGGCGCCGTAGTACAGATCGAAGAACCACACCGTGCTGTATACAATGGTGAACCCCATCGCCAGCAAGGCGTAAACCGCTCCCACGGCCAGACCGTTGAACGTGAACTGCAAGGCCTGATTGGGCGACTGAGTGACCTTCCAGAGCACGTACGCCGCCGCCAGTAGTACCAGCGTTATGGCGAAGAGCTTAAGCTTGTCGCCGCTGTACCTGAGCGTAGGAAACGTCAATTTCCCCTTCCGACAGAACGAAAATCAGCGAACAGAAACACAGGCGCAATGTACCCCGGCGTCTCTCCAGGGCCATCGCGCCTGTAAGTCAAGCAAGCCGCAGAGATGTCAAACAAGTCACTCCTCTGCAAAACCAAAGGCCTCTTTGCATTGGATTACAACTACTGGGTGGGGGCGCCTCCCAGTACCCTGTATCCCTGGTTATCAGCGGTCCTCTCCGCTGCGGGCAGAATCTCGACCACGACGTTCGACAACCCCACAACTGCCCCATCGCTGTCGAAGCTGTAGTCGTCCCCGATTGCGCCGCTCCACGAGATACCGTACAGGCAGTCTCGGAAACCGTCGGCATCCTGATCGTCGTCCGTTTCCTTCAGACACTCCGCCGTTATGTAAACGTCGTCGTATGCCGAC
>DAOUKX010000115.1:0-2941 GCA_034420855.1 Dehalococcoidia bacterium | reverse complement strand
ATGGCCCAGACGGGCTCGTAGGCGATGACGACGTGTCTGGGGTCGGCGATGCCGGACAGGCCGGTCTCCAGCTGTCGGCGGACGACGGACTCGGCGGCTCCTTGGCGGCGCTGGCTGAGGGTCTCGCCGACGCAGAGGATGGGGATGAGTCCGGCGTCGACGGCGGCTTTCACCTTCTGTCCGACTACGTGATAGCCCTCCCGCATGTGGTGTCGTCTCTCAGAGTGGCCGACGATGACGTAGCGGCAGAGTCCCTGGAGCATGGTGGGTGAGATTTCGCCGGTGAAGGACCCGGAGGGTTGGGGGTGGAGGTCCTGGGCGCCGAGGGCGATGTTTGAGTCTTCGAGGAGATCGTGGAGGGGGTACAGGGAGATGAAGGGGGGACAGATGACAGTTTGGACGTGGGTTGTGGGGGGACCGCATTCGAGCCTGCGTCGAACGTCGGAAGCGAGGGACACCGCCTGCTGGACCGTGGTGTTCATCTTCCAGTTGCCTACGACGAGGAAGGGGGGCACGGGGCTATGCGCCGAACTTGGAGATTTTGCCGGCGTGGGCGAGGGCGAGGGGCATAAGCTCCACGGCGCGGATGGTTCCCATGACGCCGAGTCCGCAGGAGCGTTCGTTGAAGGAGGGCGGGCCCTGGGCACGGGTCCAGGGGGACTTGAGAAGGAAGGGGACAGGGTGCCAGCTATGGTTGGCCATAATGGACGGGGTTGAGTGGTCTCCGACGATGAGGAACACGTCGGGGTTGAGGTCCATGATGCGGGGGATGTAAGTGTCCAGCTCTTCGAGGACGCGGACTTTTTCGTCGAAATTGCCGTCCTCGCCTGCGGTGTCGGCGGGCTTGTAGTGGATGAAGAAGAAGTCGTGGTCGTCCCAGTGCTCTTCGAGGGTTTCTATTTCTTCAGCAAAGGTCTCGCCGCTGGGGATGACGTGCATGCCGAGGATGGTGGCGAGGCCGCGATACATGGGATAGGCGGCGATGGCGGCGGGATTGAGCTGGTAGGCGTGGGCCATGGAGGGGAGATGGGGCATGCCGGAGAAGCCGCGAAGCATGACCATGTTGGCCCGCTCTTCCTTCATGAGGGTGATGCGGGCCTGGCGGACGAACTCGTTGGCGGCGTCGGCGGTTGAGCGGGCGGAAAGGGTGAGGGCCTTGACGTTCTGGAGAGCGATTCCGGTGCGCTGGGGGTCCATTTCCGTGAGATCGTCGGAGAGGCCGTTGCCTCTCATGCGGAGGACGAAGCGGTAGTCCCTGACGGGATATACGCGGATGTCGAGGGAATCGACTTCGATGCGGTCCAGCTCGACGCAGAGGGGTTCGCTGAGGGCGGTGGGGATGCGTCCGGCGCGACGGTCTACGAGGAGGCCGCCTGAGTCGACGGTGCAGAAGTTGCCTCGGGCTACGACGTCGCCTTCCTGGAAGTCGACGCCGTTAACGCCCATTGCTTCAAGGGCGCCGCGGCCGATGACGTAGCGAAGGGGGTCGTAGCCGAAGAGGGAGAGATGGCCGGGGCCGCTTCCCGGGGTGACTCCCGGCATTACCGGGATGGAGAGTCCGAGGGCGCTCTCTCCGGCGGTGGCGTCGATGTTGGGGAGATGGGCGGTCTCAAGCTCGGACTTGCCAGTGTCGGGATGGGGCAGGCCGCCGAGGCCGTCCACGACCAGCATGACTATCCTGGAGGGCGTGCTGACGTAGGTATCGCGGAGAAGGGGAACGTCAATCATTTTTCTTCAAGCAATGCCAGCGGCGACACAATGATCACCCCCATCCCTTCGGCAAGCACAGGGCACGCTCTACTCTTCCCCGTCGAGGGGGAAGGGAGAAGATGGATTCCCGCCTTCGCGGGAAAAGGGAATTGGGAAGGGGAAGAGGGGAGTCTGGATTCCGGCTTCCGCCGGAATGACGGGTACGTAAAGCTCTCCCTTCGCGGTAGAAAATAGGGACTGGCGGGAAGGGAGGAGTAGATGGACTGCCGCCTTCGCGGGGGAAGGGAAGGGCCGCCGTTGTGGAGGGCTGGTTCAATTCGAGGTTCTCCTGGCCGATGGGATGGATGCACTAAGCAGGGCTTTGGACGGCAAGGCTGAGATGCCGGGCAGTTCCTTCCCCTCCAGCAACTCTATCATAGCGCCGCCTCCGCTGGACACGTGGTCCATGTGATGCCCCAGCCCCAGGGACTCAACGGCTTTGGCAGTTGAGCCACCCCCGATTATAGTTGTCCCTTCCAGCGAGGCCAAGTGCTTGGGGATGGCGGTTGTGCCTGAGGAGAAGGGGCCCAGTTCGAAGACTCCCATGGGCCCGTTCCAGATTATGGTGCCGCACTGTTCGAGCAGGCGGCAGAAGCGTTCAACGGTCTTGGGGCCGACGTCCAGGATGCGCATACCCGGGGTAACTTCATCTACGGGGAAGACGCCAATTCTGGACGGGGTGGCACTGATTTCCGACGCCGCGACAACGTCTACGGGGAGATAGATGGACGCGAAGCGGCTACGCATGAGCCTGGCGGCGTAGTCGAGCAGATCGTCTTCCACCAGGGAGGCGCCGACGGGCTTTCCCTGGGACTTGAGGAAGGTGGCGGCCATGCCGCCGCCAATGAGGATGATTTCGGAGCGGTTGACGAAGTTTTCAATGAGTTTCAGCTTGTCGCTGACCTTTGCGCCGCCGAGGATGACGGCGAAGGGACGGCGGGGGGACTGCATGGCGTCGCCGAGGACTTCGAGTTCCCGCTGGAGGAGCAGACCGGCGGCTGAGGGGAGAATTTGGGGCAGGCCGACGATGGAGGCGTGGGCGCGGTGGGCGGCACCGAAAGCGTCGAGGACGAAGATGTCCGCAAGGGAAGCCAAGGCATTGACGAACTGCGGATCGTTGGCTACCTCGCCGGGGTGGAAGCGGAGATTTTCCAGGAGGACCACCTCGCCGGGGAGGATTTCCGCCACTTGG
>DAOUKX010000114.1:0-1807 GCA_034420855.1 Dehalococcoidia bacterium | reverse complement strand
TCGGTAAGCCCAATGCCTCAGCTGCTTCCGCAGCCGAGAGGCCCCGGTCTCTTAACCCCTGCCAGCACTTCACCCACCTCATCCGCTCCTGCGCCTGTGGCGTCAGTTCCCGTGGGACCCTCTTGGAAAACTGGTAAAATGGCTTGGGTAGACCTACTACCCTCATGAAAGGGACCTCCTTCGGTTTTACTCACCTAAAGGATGGTTCCTTTCTATTTCCCTCACAACTCCTTCCGTCCCAAATCTATCTGAACGAGTTCAGGGGATGGGGAAGGTTTGGGGTGGGAGGGTAGCGCCTCCGCTCGAAAAGGCGTAAAATCTTGCCCAAATAATCATAGGTGGAGGAGCTAAGGTGGCAAAGAGCAAGGTGATTTCGTCGGATTCCCACGTGGTAGAGCCGCCCAACGTCTGGATGGAGCGGATGGACCGTGACAGGTTCGGCAGCAGGATTCCCCACATGGTGAACGTGGAAGACATCGACGCGTGGATTGTCGACAACAAGGAGACGGGAGGCGTAGGTGCCATTGCCCAGGCGGGACTTCGCTTCGACCGGCCCGAGGATATCGTTCTGAAGGGGGCCTTCGATGACGTGCGCCCCGGCGGGTACATTCCCAAAGAACACGTGAAGGATATGGACATCGACGGGGTCTATGGCGGCTTGGTATACCCTTCCATTGGACTGGCACTCTTTCGGGACGTGGAAGACCCGGACCTGGCGCGGGGGATATTCGCAGCCTACAACGACTGGCTGGCCGAGTTCTGCAACGCCTATCCGGACAGGTTGAAGGGCGCGGCGATGATTCTGGTGGACGAGGACGTGGAGCTTGCCATCGAGGAGACGCAGAGGGTGGCGGAGCGGGGCATCAGGACGGTGATGATTCCCAGCTACCCACGGGCGGACCGCACCTACGACAACCCCATCTACGAGCCGTTCTGGGCCATGTGCGAGGAGAACGACGTTACGGTGAACCTGCACGTGACGACGAACCGGCCCAAGGCGGACCCGATAGACAGAGGCGTCACCACCACTAGCACGGCATCCTACGTGCAGCACGATTACTGGGTCCGGATGTCGCTGTGCCACATCATCTTCTCGGGCGTGTTGGAGAGATATCCGCGGCTGAGGGTGGCGGAGGTTGAGCACGAGCTGGGCTGGCTTCCCTACTTCATCGGGCGGATCGACATTGCTTACGAGGAGAAGCAGGAGTCGCTGGCAATGCGGTTCAAGGACGGCATGATGCCCAGCGATTTCATGCGGAAGAACGTGTACCACAGCTTCCAGGAGGACGCGCTGGGCATCCAGATGCGGCACGTCATCGGCGTGGAGAACCTGATGTGGGGTTCCGACTACCCGCATTCGGAGTCGACGTTCCCAAAGTCGATTGAGATTCTTGACCGGATACTGGAGGGAGTGCCGGAGGAGGAGAAGGCAATGATTGTGGGGGAGAACGCGGCGCGGGTATACGGGTTTTAGTTTCTGCTCCTGAAGACCTAGCAGAATTAAGGACAACGAGATCGGCCAAGGCTGTTAAATGCCTTGGTCGGTTTGCGGTTGGTTGGAGTTTTTCACCACCCATCCCTTCCACAAGAACAGGGCAGGCTCGAAGGCAACGAGATTCTTCGACTCCGCTGCGCTACGCTCAGAATGACATTTGGGTCGAGGGGAAGGGATGTTGGAAAGGGGCAGGTTTCAAGAGTCTGTTTCAGAAGTCCCCGGCAAACAGGGAATCGAGATAAACTTGGCGTGATAGAGGGGAAAAGAGGAGGTAGGAGATGCCGGTAAGACCGATGAACCGGGAGCAGAAGT
>DAOUKX010000113.1:0-17863 GCA_034420855.1 Dehalococcoidia bacterium | reverse complement strand
CTTCGCAAGCTATCTGACCAACGTGGCATACCAGGGAGGGCTTCGGGAGATAATCACCGCGTTTCTGTGCGTGGAGTGGACGTATCTGGACTGGGCGCAGCGACTGGAGGCGGCGGGGAAGCGTCCGGGAAACGAGTATTACCAGGGGTGGATTGATGTCCACGCGGGAGCGGAGCTGGAGGGGCTGGTTAGGTGGATGCGGGAGGCGCTGGACTCGGAGCTACCGGAGGACGCGGACAGGCTGCGTGAGATATTTCAGGATGTGCTGAGGTATGAGTTCATGTTCTGGGAGATGGCCTACAACGGGGAGGGGTGGCCTGCGTGATGAGGATTTACAAGGCGATGACGATAGCGGGGTCGGACTCCGGAGGCGGGGCCGGGATTCAGGCGGACCTGAAGGCGTTTGCGGCCAACGGGGTCTACGGGACTTCAGTGATAACGGCGATTACTGCGCAGAATACGCAGGCGGTGACGGCGGTGCAGGAGGTGTCGCCGGAGGTGGTGCTGGCGCAGATGGAAGCCGTGTTTACGGACATCGGCGCGGACGCAGTGAAGACAGGGATGCTTTCGAGTTCGGAGATAATCGGGGCTGTGGTGGAGGGGCTGCGGCGGTTTTCGTCGGCGCCGCTGGTTGTAGACCCGGTGATGGTGGCGAAAAGCGGGGACAGGCTGCTGAGGGAGGACGCAGTGAAGTCGCTGCGGGAAACGCTTCTGCCGCTGGCAGCGGTGGTGACGCCGAACGTGCCGGAGGCGGAGGCGCTGGCGGAGATGCGGATTGAGTCGGCGGAGGACGCTAAACGGGCGGCGGCGCGAATCTGGGGGCAGGGGCCGAAAGCTGTGGTGGTGAAGGGGGGGCACCTGCCGGGGGCCGCGGTGGACCGGCTGTATGACGGGGAGGGGTTCCGGGAGTTTTCGTCGGCGCGGGTGGAGACTGAGAACACGCACGGAACGGGATGCACGTTTGCGTCGGCAATCGCGGCCGGGCTGGCGAAGGGGATGGTGTTGGGGGATGCGGTTGCGTCGGCGAAGGAGTACGTGACGCAGGGGCTGCGGCATTCGTATGGGGTCGGAGGGGGGCATGGGCCGTTGAATCACTTTTGGAGGATGGGGTAGGGGAAAGAGGATTTCACCCCCATCCCTTCGAATGGCTCAGTACAGGACAAACCTTCCCTCATCAAGGGGGAAGGGTGTTGCGCGTGGGGCGCTCGACCCTTCGACAAGCTCAGGATGAGCGGAGGGAGGGATTCCCGCCTTCGCGGGAATAAGGGATGGGGGATGGGGTAGGGGGAGAAGCTCCATTGTGGCTCCTACAGCCAGAGGGGTGGATGCATTCTTTGGAGTCTTGATGTTACTATGGTAGAGTCAGGCAACGAGTAGAGAGTAGGACCGTTGGTTGAATGCAAAAGTGGTGACAGTCTTTGAATTGTGACAATCATCAACCAAATCCAGCCAATTCAACAAACGAATCACCCACCAGAGGAACTAGCATGAGCCGAGACGAAGGCGCTGACGTCCAAGTTGCGGAGCAATCAGCCCAACAATCAAAGGAACCGATCACAACTGAACCAAAACCAAGTGACGGGTCAGGTTTGCAAGTTCCTCCGCCCAAGACCGGTGTGGAGAAGTGTGGCATCTAAGACCAACAACACGTTGCACTCAGCACAATAAGGGCAAGCACCTCCACAAATAACACGTACTGGGCGTACTCGACCCACTTCGCTTTACTGGATAAGGTCCCATCGTTGTTGCTCAGGGCCTTGCTGTAGCTATCATTCACCCACTGCTGCAAAGCATCCTCATCCAGCTGATGAATGTATTCGGCGAACGCATCTTGTTGCGGCCCATAATGCCAATTGGACAGTCGGCGTCCCATTACACTACACCAGGCAACTGCTGCAAATGCCAGCAACAGAGCTGCGGAGGATACCAACATCCAGTGGTTTTGCGTTACCGCACTGCCTGAGAGATTGATTATCAGGACGCCAATGCTGACCAGGGCCACGTTGAAGGTAAGGGTGCGGTTCACTTTTGTGTCGTACTCGGCGTTCAGCGACTCCTGGCTTCGGAGTCGTTCGCGAGCGAATTCGTAGTATAAAGCTGTGTTGTTCACCGCACTCTCTTCCAAGTCATCTGATCAGTAGCAGGGGTTAATCCTGGACACGTGTGATCATGAATTATACCAGATAATCCGTTTGGTTTAGAATCTTTATACCAATCCACAGAGGAGAATCACCCTCATCGAGACCTTCCCCCATCAAGCGGGGAGGGTTTTGCGCGTGGGGCGCTCGACCCTTCGACAAGCTCAGGATGATCGGAGGGATCGATTCTCGCCTTCGCGGGAATGAGGGATGGGATAGGGGGAAAGTTTCGGGGAACGGGGCGGTTTGCGAACCGGCCTCGGAATGCAGAGGGGGCAACCACAAGGAGCTTGTCTCATAAGTAGGTCGCTCAACTTCTCGCCATATGTTCGTTCCCGTTCTCGTAGCTGGGATGTTGGAATCTACATATTTCGTAGCGACTATGTCCATATTAGAGGCAATCGTAGCCGTCGTCCTCTTCGGAGTGCGTGCCGCAGACTTCTGAGACAAGCTCACAAGGGAATGCCCTTATCTGTAGAGGCGTTAGGGGTGGGGGTGTTCCGCACTGGCGAGGGTGTCTGTGGTTGTGGCGGCTACGCGGGGCCTGAGGTAGGAGACGAGGGCGTAGACTATGGGGGTGTCGAAGACAGCGACGCCTATCTTTATGAGGTACTGGGTGTACATGAGCTTCCAGACTTCGCCGGCGGGGAAGGTGCCCGTGAAGGCTATGGATACGAACAGGGCGGTATCGATGGCCTGGGAGACGGTGGTGGAGCCGATGTTTCGGAGCCACAGATGCCGCTTGTTGGTGATTCGCCGGAAGAGGTGGAAGAGAAGAACGTCGCTGTGCTGGCTGATAAGGTAGGCGACGAGAGAAGCAAGGACAATGCGGGGAACGGAGCCGAGGATGGTATCGAAAGCCGACTGGTCGTCCCAGAATCCAGCGGCGGGGAGGACCTTGGCCACGTATACGAGGAGGACCATGAGGGCGCTGAGGAAGAGACCCATCCATACGAGCCGGGTGGCGGTCCTCTGTCCGTAGAGTTCGGAGATCGTGTCGGTGACTAGGAAGGTGAAGGGATAGGCGAGGATGCCGGCGGGGACGGCCCAACCGTTGACGTCGAGGGGCTTAACGGCGATGACGTTGGCGACGACCACGAGGGTTGCGAATATCATGGACAGAGCAACCAGTGGCATATTTCGTCCTGCGAGCGCGAGGTTTGAGATTGGGTCTATTGTATGGGACGGAGTGGCGGATGGGTAGGGGGTCACTGCGTGACGGCAAGTTTGGCAGGGTTGGGCTTGGGGGAGTTGGTGGTTGCGGCGAGCGTTGTTGAGGGGGTGACGGTTGTTGGGGGAGGGAAGAATAAGAGTGGGCCCCCGCCTTCGCGGGGGCAGGGGAGGAGGGAAGGTGCGCGGGGTGGGTCTTGATGGAGGGAGTTGCAGAGCCTATATTATCGGCATGGTTTTTTTCGACCCCGTATCCGCACATTCGCCGGCATAGCGATCAAGACAACGCCTTGACGTTTGCATCATGATCACAACAGTAGGCATCGTCTACAACGCCCGGACTTCCAGCGCCAGAGAGATGGCCGGAGAGATTGCGGGTCTGGTTGGGAACGCTAGAGAGTTCTGGATGAAGTCGGCGGGGGAGCTTGGTGAGGGGGATGGGTCGCTGAACCACACGGACCTGATTGTGACGGTGGGGGGGGACGGGACGATTCTGCGGGCGGCAAAGGCGTCGGTGGAGCATGGGATTCCGCTTCTGGGGGTGAATATGGGGCGGTTGGGGTTTATGACGGAGCTGCGCCCGTCCGACGCGCTTGAGCGGATTCCGAGATTCCTGGAAGGCGGGGGATGGATCGAGGAACGGTCCATGATAAAGGCGCAGGTCTTCAGCGACGGGGAATCGGGCGAGGAGACATATTTCGACTCCGGTTGGCACCACGCGTTGAACGACGTGGTGGTGACCCGGGGCGCTACGCCTCGGCTCATCTGGGTGAGAGCGCTGCTGGACGGAGCGGAGCTGACATCGTACCGGGCGGACGCGGTGATAGTAAGCAGCGCAACGGGGAGCACGGGGTACAACCTTTCGTCGGGTGGACCCATTCTGGACCCGCAGGCGGAGGAGATGGTGTTGAAGCCTGTTGCGCCGCACGTGGGCCTTGCGACGGCAGTGGTACTGCCGCCAAGCGTTTCGATAGAGCTGCAGGTTGAGTCCTACGATGGAGCCTTGCTTAGTGTGGACGGGTATCTGAATGAGCCGGTGGAGCAGGGTTCGCGAGTGCGGATTCAGCAGAGCGAGCGGAAGGCGAAGTTTCTGAGGGAGCGAAGCAGCCGGGAATTCTACGCCAGCCTGACGCGTCGATTGGGCTTCTGGGGGGGAATGGGCGCCGGAAGGGCGGTCTTCTACTAGCAGATGGTTGGGTGCAAACATTACAGGAAGCATGGCGGCTGCCCACAAGGGACGCCCCTTACGGATGATTAGAGAGGCGCTTTCGGGGGAGCCTACGGAGGAGAGCCAGTTGGCTTTCGAGGGGAGGCTGTTTGACGTTCGGGTAGACAGGGTCAGGCTGCCGAACGGTCGTCGGACAACGCGGGAGATAGTTCTGGCGCCGAACAGCGTTTGCGTGGTGCCGGTGGACGAGGATGGGAACGTGTACCTGGTACGGCAATATCGGAAGCCGCCGGAACGGCTGATGCTGGAGGTGGTGGCGGGAGGCGTGGACGAAGGGGAGTCGGCATTGGAGGCGGCACACCGGGAGCTTCAGGAGGAGGCGGGCCTGCGGGCGGAGAGGATGGAGCTGTTGAGCTTCTTCTGGATGTCGCCGGGGTTCTGCACGGAAGGGATGCACGCGTATCTGGCGACGGGGCTGACGGTGGGGGAGAACGCGCCGGAGGACGATGAGAGCATTGAGGTGGTGCGGGTTGGGCTGGCGGAGGTAGCGGGGATGATTGCGTCGGGGGAGATTCAGGACTGCAAGAGCATAGCGTCGTTGATGCTGGCGTTGGGAAGGGGGTAGGGAATTTTACCCCTCTCCCTTCGAAAGATTCAGCCTTCACCTAATCGAGGGAGAAGGGATTTAATCTGGGTCTATGTACCTGAACGGTGTCTGGACACCCCGTTTGGGCCGATATCTTGCGGGCACCCTTTTCAAGACGTACTTATTCCACACTTCCTTCTCAGCAGGCACTCCGTCAAAGCCGATCCGCCCCTTAAGAGTTTCGTAGTTCGACTTCCAGTCTTCATGCGGGAATCTGGATTCATTTCCAACTGCATACATCCAACAAGTTGGATTGTAAGCCCCCAGCACCAAGCCTCTGACGTGGGCGAGTACAAGAGAATACCTCTTCGCCCTGCTAAACTTCATACCCCAAACACTCCTCACCACCTCATATATGCCCCGTTGCTTCCACGTATTTGCAATCGAAATGAGGATTAGTGACTCTTGCACTACAAACTCCTCAGCACCATACTCCAGCATAATTTCTCGTATATGGCGAGTTCCACGGTCCTTTGAGCCTGCCCCCGCCACCTTGTTCGTTAAATCAGGATAGGAGTCAATCAATGCTGCCTCGACTTCCTTGGCCGCAGACTCCGACATGCCGTGCCGATGGATGATATGATGTACTTCCATGCCCAACGCCATTATTTCACGGATTCGCTCCAATTTGGGGTCCGCTACTTCTTCAGGAGAATCGTCAAGAACACCGCGTGCATGTTCGAACACTCTGTCTCCACGACCCCTGCCTACGTAAAATATCTCCCCATTTCGCGGGTCCATCAGCCGATAGGCGTAACACTTTAGCGCCTCCTCGACCTCGAGCGGAAAACTGTCTATGGCCATGTTGTTTCGCATCCCTCCTTCAGTTCCTTGCCTTTGAATATGGTTGAGTCTTGCATGGGTGACAAGGAGTGTGGGGACAACGAGATTCTTCACTCCGCTGCGCTGCGTTCAGAATGATATGTGGGATGAGTGAGATGGGACAGTTCGGGATGTTCAGAGCGTTGAGCCTGGGTAACGAACGGGTTCCTGCCTTCGCAGGAACAAGAGGGGGGTCGGATGCGTTGGCAGAGGTGGGGCAAATCTGATAGTATTTCTTTTCACGAATGGGCGGATAGGCAGGCGAGATTCTTCGCTTCGCTCAGAATGACAGTGGTGGAATCAGAATGCCGGATAAGGGAAAGGGATAGCAGTTGCTAGAGCATGATGTTTTGGTAGTCGGGGCCGGTCTGGCTGGAATGAGAGCGGCTTTGGCGGCCCACCAGAGCGGAGCCAACGTAGCCATCATCAGCAAGGTCCATCCCGTACGGAGTCACTCCAACGCCGCGCAGGGAGGCATCAACGCCGCGCTGACGGACAGGGGCGACAACTGGGAGGACCACGCCTTCGACACCATCAAGGGCAGCGATTACCTGGGAGACCAGGACGCCATCGAGTACATGTGCACGGAGGCTGGGCCGGAGCTTATCGACCTGGAGCACATGGGCGTCATCTTCAACCGGGACGACGAAGGCCGGTTGGGAACTAGGGCCTTCGGCGGTCAGCAGCGGGCGAGGACTTTCTTCGTGGCGGACTTCACCGGACAGGCGATTCTGCACGTGCTGTACGAGCAGCTGATGAAGGCGGACGTCCGCGTCTATGAAGAGTGGTTCGTCCTTGAGTTGATCGTGGAAGAGGGGGAATGCTGCGGGGTTATCGCCCTGGAGATTGCCACTGGCAGAGTGTTCGTCATCCGTGCGAAGTCGGTCATCCTGTGCACTGGCGGGCTGGGGAGGCTTTTTGAGCCAAGCACCAACGCCTTGATTGTTACGGGAGACGGCATCGCGCTGGCGTACCAGGTAGGCGCACCGGTGATGGATATGGAGATGGTACAGTACCATCCAACCACGCTGAAGGGCAGCGGCGTGCTGATTACGGAAGGAGCGAGAGGTGAAGGGGCACACCTGCTAAACAAGGACGGCGAGCGGTTCATGCAAAGGTACGCGCCGAACATGATGGAGCTGGCCTCAAGGGACGTGGTCTCGCGGTCGGAGCAAACTGAGATTGACGAAGGGCGGGGCATCGACGGGTGCGTGCTGCTGGACTGTCGTCACCTGGGCGAGGCGCTGATAGCGGAACGACTTTCGCAGATTCTAGAGATAGGCATGGACTTTGCAGGGGTGGACATCAGGAAAGAGCCCATCCCCATCCAGCCCGGGATGCACTACATCATGGGCGGGATTAAGACGGACATGGACGGGCGGACGATTGTGCCGGGGCTTTACGCCGCCGGAGAGTGCGCCAATGTGAGCGTACACGGTGGGAACCGCCTGGGAGCGAACTCGCTGCTGGACACGGTGGTGTTCGGACATCGTTCCGGGAATCACGCCGCCGACTGGGCCAATGGGAAGCCCTACCGGGACCTGGACGTGGACGGGTATGTAGACGGGAAGGAGAAGGAATTTTCCGACCTGTTCACCCGGAACACGGAAGAGCGTTGGTCTCAGATCCGGTTGGACCTGGGCCGGGCTATGGACCGTCACATGGGCGTCTACAGGGACGAGGAGGGGATGCAGAGTCTGCTGGCGTTGCTGCCCGGGTTCCGGGAACGATTCGCCCAGACATCACTGCAGGACAAGGGTCGGGTGTTCAACACCGACCTGATATTCACGCTTGAGCTTGGGTTCATGCTGGACTGCGCAGAGTCGATCATTCTGGGAGGCATCGAGAGGAAAGAGAGCCGCGGGGCTCACTCCCGGACGGACTATCCGGACAGGGACGACGAGAACTGGTTGAAGCACGTACTGGTCACGCGAAAGTCAAACGGGCCTGAGGTGTCGCATTTGCCGGTGACCATCACAAAATGGCAGCCCGAGGAGAGGAAGTACTGATGCAGATAACAGTTTCGGTACGCCGATACAACCCCGAGGACAAGGAGAACCCATCTTACTGGCAGGAGTATTCGCTGGATGTGGAAGAAACTTCCAGTGTTTTGGACTCGCTGATTAAGATTCGCGAGGAAGATGACGGCAGCCTGGCGTTGAGGTGCAGCTGCAGGAGCGCCATTTGCGGTTCCTGCGCCATGCGAATCAACGGCCATGCCAAGCTGGCATGCAACACCAAAGTGTCCGACGTGGCGGAGGACGGGGGGACGATTAAAGTCGAGCCCGCCGGCGTGATGCCCGTCATCAAGGACCTGGTGGTGGACCAGACCCTGTTCTGGGACAAGGTGAGGCAGGTTTCGCCGTGGCTTCAGCCGGAGGGCGAGGAGCCGGAGGCGGAGTACCTTGCGCCAAACTCCGACATGACGCACCTGGCGGGAGTGATGGCCTGCATAATGTGCGGGGCGTGCGTTTCCGACTGCACGGTGCTGGAGATGGACCCGAACTTCATCGGGCCTGCGGCGCTGGCCAAGGCTTACCGGTTCGCTGCGGACCCACGGGACGACGAGGACTCCTCACGTCTGGCGTTCCTGAGCGAGTACGGGGGCGTCTGGGACTGCACGCGCTGCTACGAGTGCGTGGAGGTGTGTCCGAAGGGCGTTGCGCCAATGGACAGGATAATGGCGCTACGGGACAAGGCCATGGAGGCGGGATACACGAACAACAACGGAGCGCGACACACGGACGCCTTCGAGGCGTCAGTGTCGCACAGCGGGCGACTGAACGAGCTCACGCTTCCCATCAAGTCCTTCGGGATATTCAATTTGCCGGCGCAGATAAGCATGGCGCCGGTGGCGCTTCGAGCGCTGTTGCGTCGGAAGGTCCCATCCATCATTCACAAGTCGGTGCCGGGTGTGAAGAAAGTGCGGCGTCTCGTTGAGAGCGTCAAGGACGAGCAGCAGGGCGACTAGCCCGCTGGGTCAATCTAAACTAGGAGGGCCGGAGTGAAGTACGCCTTCTTTCCGGGATGTGTTTCAAGAGGAGGGTGCCCGGAGCTGTATCCGGCCACTATAAAAGTCTGTGAGCGGCTGGGACTGGAACTGGACGGCCTCGACAAGCGAGGGGCGACGTGTACGGGCGCAGGGGTGCTGCAGGAGAAGAACCTGTTCCTGGGGGATGTGTTCAACGCCAGGACCTTCGCGATGGCAGAGGAGCTGGACCTGCCGCTTATGACGATTTGCAGCACGTGCCAAGGGGTCATGAGCCAAGCCAACAAGAGGCTGAAGGACGACCCGGCCTACCTGGCGCGGGTGAACATACACCTGGCCGCCGAAGGGTTGCAGTACAAGGGGACGGCGCAGCCACGACACCTGCTGTGGACGATTATCGAGGACATCGGCGTCGATGAGTTGAAGAGTTTTGTTATTCGGCCGTTGTCTAACTTGCGGGTGGCGCCTTTCTACGGGTGCTACATCGTGAGGCCTTCGGACGCGCTGGAGTTCAAGCTGTACCCGGAGCGGGAGGACTCGTTGGAGCGGGTGATGGAGGCTCTGGGCGCGGAGGTGGTGGACTTCCCCGGGAAGACGCGGTGTTGCGGTTTCCCGATTTTGACCATCAACGAGCGTAATTCGGTGAAGATGGTGGGCCGTCATACGTCGGACGCCAAGGACCTAGGGGCGGACGCGATGGTGACGCCGTGTCCGCTGTGTCACCTGAACCTGGACGGGTATCAGCCGAAGGCGATGCAGCAGGCGCAGCGGGACATCGACATTCCGATTATTCACCTGCCGCAGCTTCTGGGGCTGGCGATGGGTTTCGACGCCAAGGAGATGGGGCTCTCGCGGCACATCATCTCGGCTAAGCGAGTGTTGAGCAAGATTAAGGTGCCTGCTTAGTTTTTCTTACTCTGGACGGGTTAAGGTTCGCTTTTTCCGTTCCCGTTTGACGCTTTCGACTATTCGTCGCGTGCTTTTTCAAGGTTTGACGCATTAAGAGTTGAGTCTATTTTTGGTGCGCCCATTCAAGCCTTCTTTCATCATTTGGGTCGATGAAGAGAGGAGTTGGGTGCGTGACGGGATGCGAGATCCTTCGACTCCGCTTCGCTCCGCTCAGGATGACATGGTAGGGGGTTCGCTGCACTCAGGATGATTTATGGGTGAGTGGAGAACGCCTACTCGCTCGATCCTTCGACAGGCTCAGGGTGAGCGGGGGCATGGATTCCCGCCTGCGCGGGAATGGGGGGATGAGGTGGGGTTGGGGTGATGTGTGGGTGAGAGGAAACGCCTACTCGCTCGACCCTTCGACAGGCTCAGGATGAGCGGGGGCATGGATTCCCGCCTGCGCGGGAATGGAGGGATAAGATGGGGTTGGGGTGATGTGTGGGTGAGAGGAAAACCGGCGACCCTTGTGGTCGCCCCTACGGGAGGCTAACCAAAGGTTATTGGAGGGGGAGGGGCGACTGGAGCCATTTTGATGTGTCGTTGACTTCGAGGGCTGTGACCCACTTGACCCACTGGTAGCCACGTCGGCCGGGGGCCACGAGGCGGAGGGGGAAGCCATGTCGGTGGGAGAGAGTCTCGTCTCCGACGATGATGGCGAGTAGGAGTTCGTCGATCTCGTCGATGGAGAAGCGTCGGGTGTATCCGGTGATTGAGCGGACGGTGACGCTGGCGGCTTCGGGGTTGAGTCCGGCGCGGTCAAGGATTTCTCGCAGGGGAATGCCAGTCCAATGCTGGGTGGAGTGCCAGCCGCCGGTGCAGTCAAGGGTGGCCGTCATTCGGGCGTCGTGGGCAGCTATTTCGTCGTAGTTCAGGTTGAGTTCTCTTTGGACGTGGCCGGTCACATGTAGAGTCCAGTTTGCGGGTTCTATGTGGTCGGGGTCGTCGTTGATCCAAGAGGTAGTGGGGAAACTGTTGCCGGAGAAGCTGGCGGCAGCGTAGGAGCCGGTGAACCTACGGTCGCCGCCGGGGAGCTTGAGGCCCGCAGTGGTGAATTCGACTATCTGCCAGAGGGCTAGACCGGCGATGGCAAGGCCGCCTGTGCGGAGGAAGTTCCGTCGTTGGGCCCAGAAGATGGGGCGGAGGGTCCAGCGCTTGGAGAGGGCGTGGCCGAGGAGGAGGGGAGCGAGGGGGACGGAGACGTAGATGTGCCAACTCACGCCGCTGAAGCCCTGGAACTTGAAGGGGCCGGTGTGGCTCCAGGCGAGAGCGAGTCCAACGGAGAGAGCGAGGAGGGAGACGATGGCGAGGGAGGCGTAGGGGATGGGGGCGGGAGTGCTGGACTTTCGGGTGCGGAGTCGTCTGATTCTGGAGAGGGAGCGGAAGATATTGCGGCTTTTCCAGAGGAAGACAGCGAGAATGGAGAAGCCGAGGATGCGGTGGAGGTGGAGGTAGATGGCGCGATCGGAGGAGCCAGAGACGAGGCCGAAGAGTCCAGTGGCGAGTTCGGCGGCGAGGAGGAACAGCAGTATTACGTTGGCCCAAGGGTATGGCATATCGGGGCACCTTGAGGTCGGTGGGGATCGTCTTTTACGGGGATTTTAGCGCAGGGGTTGTTGTTTTGCTACGACGGGCAGAGGGGGTTGGGTTTGTGGGAGATTGTTTCGGCAACGAGATTCTTCACTTCGCTTTGCTACGCTCGCAAAACCAGTTGGCGAAATGAGGAAGGGGGAGACCACAAGGAGCTTGTCTCATAAGTTGGTTGCCCAACTTCTCGGCATATGTTGCGTTCCCGTTCTCGTAGCAAGCAGGTTAGAACCTCCCTGTTTCGTAGCGAACATGCCCACATTAGAGGCAATCGTAGCCGTCGTGCTCTTCGGAGTGCCTTCCGCCGACTTCTGAGACAAGCTCACAAGGGTCGTCCCTAGAGGGAAATCTACGGTGCAGGTGTCGAGCGGAAGTCTAGGCCGCGCTTTTGCGCAGGGCCCACCAAGTGACGACAGTTGAGGTTATGAGGCTGAGGAGGCCGCCTATGAGAATGTCGATGGGCACCAGAACTCCGGGCCAGGAGTCTATCATCAGGAAAATGGGCACGATGTAGGTGGCGTAGGCGGCGCAGCCGAGCAGGAAGCTGTTGCGCATAGCCTTTCCTAGATCGTTCTCCTTTACTGCGGGCTCAATGGCCAGGCAGCTGTTTGCCCAGGCAATGAGCGCCAGAAACGCAAGCAGGGCCAGGAATTCAGGCGCGGCCCACGTGTTCATCTCCTTGCCGTACAGGTCTAACAGCCTGTCGGTGCCGGCGGACTCGTGGAGTCTCTCGTACATCCCACGGGCTATTGGCGTGATGTTCCAGCCGACATCGATGATGGTGTAGACCAGGAACGCCGCAATTAATCTCAGGAATGGCATGGCCACCTCGCCTGTGGAATGATTTAGTCCAATTGGTTGGGACTCTTATACCATTGGGATTGACGGCTGGCAACCTGGGGGACCGGCTGTGGGGTTAGGGGGAGTGGATTCCCGCCTGCGCGGGAATGGGAGAGGGGGATTCACCCCCATCCCTTCGAAAGACTCAGGACAGGCCATGCCTTCCCCCGTCGAGGAGGAAGGGTGAAGAGGGGAGGGGTTGGGCTTAAACCGGCGACATCCCTTTCCCGTTCGACCCTTCGTCCTTCGACAAGCTCAGGATGAGCTCAGGGTGAGCGGGGGCGGTCATTGGTAGATTTCCGCCTGCGGGGAAATGGGAAACTTCACCCTCACCTCAATCTTCCCCCAGGACGGGAGGGGAGGGGGACTGGACTCGCAGGAATGACGGCAGGGGGTTAGGGGTGGAGGGTGGGGATGACGGTTTGGAAGGCTTCGATGGTCTGGGAGACGTCTTCGTCGGTGTGGGCGAGGGATGGATAGAATTTCTGAGGGCCCTGGAAGATGCCCTGCTCCTGGATGAGATTGCGGAAGCGGGCCTTGATGGCGTTGTCGGCGGTGAGGGTGGAACGGTAGTCGGAGAGAGGGTCGTTTGTGAAGACGATGTCAAAGACGGGGTCTTCGCCGGTAGTCTGGCCGGGGATTTCGGCCTGAGCGCAGGCAGTGTCCAAGGCTTCGCGGAGTTTTCGACCGACCGCCCATATTCGTTCGTAGGCGCCTTCCTTGCGGAGCTCGGCGAGGGTAGCGAGTCCGGCGGCGCAGGCAATGGGGTTGCCGTTGAGGGTGCCTATCTGGGCCACGTGGTCTGAGGCATCGGCCTGGGTAGAGTCATAGGGGGCCATGATTTCCTCCCTTCCGCATACGGCAGCAAGGGCGTACCCGCCGCCCATGATTTTGCCCACGGCGGCCATGTCCGGGGTGACGCCGTAGTGTTCCTGAGCACCGCCGTAGGCCAGCCTGAAGCCGGTGACGACTTCGTCGAAGATAAGGGGTATCTGATAGTGGGCGGTGACTTCTCGGAGGCTCTGGAGGAAGCCGGGCTGGGGGGCCAGGATGCGCTGCATGGGCTCGATGATGACGGCGGCGAGGTCGTCGTGGTTCTTTTCCATGATGGCGGCGGTTGTCTCGGCGTCGTTGAAGGGGGCGACGAGGACGGTGTCGGCGATGGCTTTGGGGATACCGCCGCTGCTGGGTTCGGGCTGGGGGAAGGGGTTGAGGGTGCGGGGCGGATTGCTCATGAGGGAGTAGTCGCTGGTGCCGTGGAATCCGCCTTCAAACTTCAGGATTTTATCGCGGCGGCGGAAGGCACGGGCGATTCGTAGGGCCTGGAAGCAGGCGTCGGTGCCGCTGGTGGTAAAGCGGACTTTGTCGGCGCAGGGGAGGGCGCGGACGAGCTCTTCGGCGAGGAGGACAGCGTTTTCGTTGGTGGCGAAGAAGGTGCTGCCGTCCTGGACGGCCTCTACGACGGCCTGGACGACGCTGGGGTGGGCGTGGCCCAGTACCATGGGGCCGGAACCCATGAGATAGTCGATATACTCGTTGCCGGATACGTCCCAGATGCGGGAGCCGCTGCCTCTTTTTACGATGAATGAGTGGTCGTCGTCGAGGGCGACGTTGCCGAGGGAGCCTTCGGGCAGGTATCTATTTGCCTTCCGTAGAAGGAGGGCTTCTTCGTGGCTGGGGTGGGGCATGGTAGCCTCCGGTTGGGAGATCTGGGCGGGTTCTTAGTCCTGGTTGTTGCGCATGACGTCAACCAGTTCCTGGACGCTGGCGGCGGAACGGTCCAGCATGGCCTGTTCTTCGTCAGTAAGCTTGATTTCTATGACCTGCTCAACGCCACCGGCGCCCAGCTTGACGGGGACGCCCATTGAGAGGCCGTTGATGCCGTATTCGCCTTCCAGCAGGGTACAGGCGGGGAGAATGCGCTTCTTGTCGAGGAGGATGGACTCGGTCATCTGCGTGATGGCGGCGGAGGGGGCGTAGTAGGCGCTGCCAGCCTTGAGCAGGGCGACGATTTCGCCGCCGCCCTGGCGGGCGCGCTGGACAAGAGCGTCGACGGTCTCCTTGGGGAGGAGGTCGGAGATGGGAATACCGCCAGCGGTGGTGTAGCGGACGAGGGGGACCATGTCGTCGCCGTGGCCGCCGAGGACGTAGGCCTGGACATCTTCGACGGAGACATCGAGCTCCTGAGCGATGAAGGTGCGGAAGCGGGCAGTGTCGAGGACTCCGGCCATGCCGAAGACGCGATGCTTGGGGAAGCCGCTGGCCTCGTAGGCGTGGTGGCACATGGCGTCGAGGGGGTTGCTGACGGCCATGATGAGGGTGTCGGGGGAGTGCTTGACGACTTCCGAGGTAACGCTGCCGATGATTCGCATGTTGGTGAGAAGAAGGTCGTCGCGGCTCATGCCGGGGCGGCGGGCGATGCCTGCGGTGATGATTACCAGGTCGGAACCGGCGGTCTCTTCGTAGCCGTTGCTGCCGGTGATGAGGGCGTCGGAGCCGACGACGGGGCCGGACTCGAGCATGTCGAGGGCCTTGCCCTGGGGGAGGTCTTCGACGATATCGACCAGGACAACGTCGGCGTAGCCGAGCTCGTGGATTCGCTGGGCGGCGGTGGCGCCGACATTTCCGGCGCCTACGATGGTTACTTTCTTTCGCATGTTAGGCGTTTCTCCTGCTATTTTTGTTTATTGGTATGGTTTTGGCGTGGTTAGGGGGGCGGGTGGTTCGAGAACCACCCATACGGGGAATTTCACCCTCACCTCAATCCTCTCCCAGGATGGGAGAGGAGGGGGACGGGATCACCCCCATCTCAATCTTCCCCCATCGAGGGGGAAGAAGTTTGGGGAAAGAGAGGGAAGGGGTGGGCATAGGGTCAGGCGTTGACGTATGCTTCCCAGCGGGAGTCCAGGTCGGAGGACTCGACAGTGCTCATTATGTAGTCGCCGAATTCCTTGCCGGTTGCGCCGGTGTCGCGACCGGTGATTTTGAGCTTTCTCTCGTACTGGGTGCAGACGTCGAGGGCCTTGTTGAGCCGGTTGGAGAGGTCGGAGTAGCCGAGATGGTCCAGCATCATGCTGCCAGCGCGAATCATGGAGGAGGGGTCGGCGAAGTGGGCGCGGCCTTCCTGGACCATTCGGGGGGCGCTGCCGTGGATGGCCTCGAACATGGCAAATTTCTTGCCGATGTTGGCGCTTCCCGCGGTGCCGACGCCACCCTGAATCTGGGCTGCCTCGTCGGTGATGATGTCGCCGTAGAGGTTGGGGAGGGCGAAGACCTGGAACTCGCTCCGGCGGGCCAGATCAAGGAGTTTTGCGGTCATGATGTCGATGTACCAAGCGTCCCAGGAGATGCCGGGATAGCGCTGGGAGACCTGGCGAGCGATATCCAAGAACTTGCCGTCGGTGGTCTTGATGATGTTGGCCTTGGTGACGATGGTCACGCGGTCCTTGCCGTTGCGCTGGGCATGGGCGAAGGCGGCGTCGATGATGCGCTCGGAGCCCTGGGTGGTGATGACGCGAAAGTCGATGGCCAGATCGTCGGTGACGTTGATGCCCTGACTGCCTACGGCATAGAGGTCTTCGGTGTTCTCACGGAAGAAGGTCCAGTCGATGTTTTCCTCGGGGATTCGGACGGGGCGGACGTTGGCAAAGAGGTCAAGGGCCTTACGCATTGAGACGTTGGCGCTTTCCAGGTTGGGCCAGCCGTCGCCCTTTTCGGGGGTGTGGGTGGGGCCTTTGAGAGTGACGTGGCACCGGTGGATTTCGGCCAGAACGTCGTCGGGGATGGACTGCATGTGCTGGGCGCGGTTCTCGATGGTTAGTCCGTCGATGTACTGGAAGACGATTTTGCCGCTTTCGACCTGGTCGCGGAGGAGGTATTCGAGGACACGGCGGGATTCAGCGGAGATGGCGGGGCCGATACCGTCGCCGCCAAGAATGCCGATGCGGATGGGGTTGACCTCGGCAAAGTTGGTCCATTCCTGGTCTTGCTTGAGTCGTTCTACGCGTTCAAGCTGCTGTTGAAGGATGGTTGCGAAGTGGGAGGTGGCGTTGGAGATGGTCTGGGTGTCTGCCACAGGGCCTCCTCGGTTCAGGGTGGGGATAATTATATGAGGGGGTGGGACTTGGCGCAAATGGGTCAGGAGTGAGTGCCTTTCGGCCACGAGAGCCTTCACTTCGCTACGCTCCGTTCGGGAATTACATGTAGTCATGTTGTAAGTTGGGCGGGGGATTTGCTATATTTGCTGAAGCATTTGCGAATAGGAGCGGCGTATGACATTTGTTGTCCTCCATGAGGGAGAATCGCCGGAGAGCCTGATCAACCGGTTTAGATCCGGGGTGCAGCGTTCCGGCATATTGAGGGAAATCAAGCGACGCCGGTATTTCCGGTCAAAGAGTCAGAAGGCGCGGGAGGCTGCGCAGCGAGCTGCGCGTAGGGCCCGACGTCGTCGACGATATTAGAGACTGATTGAGGCGGCGCGCCTTTGTTGGCCTGGGGCGCCGCCTTAAGTTGCGCAGGCCAGTGTTAGACTTCGGTTCATATCGGGTCCTGAGCTTCGACTGCTACGGGACGCTTATTGACTGGGAGAGCGGGATTCTTGCGGCTTTCGAGTCGCTCCTGGCAGGTCATGGTATTTCGGCCCAGGATGACGAGCTTCTGCGGCTGTATGGGGAATTGGAGAGGGAAGGACAGGGGCAACGGCCTTTCCTGAATTACAGGCGGGTGCTATCGCGGATTGTGACGGGGCTTGGGGAGAGGTTGGGGTTTCGCCCCGACGCGGAAGAGTTGGGGATGTTGGCGGAGTCGATGAAGCGGTGGAGGCCCTTCGGCGACACGGTTGCGGCCCTGCGAGCGTTGAAGGAGCGGTACCGGCTGGCGATTATATCCAACGTGGACAGAGACTTGTTCGATGATTCGGCAAAGCAGTTAGGGGTGGAGTTCGACTGGGTTGTAACGTCGCAGGAGGTTGGGGAGTACAAGCCTTCTCTGCGGAACTTTAGGACGGTGTTGGAGCGGATGGGGGTGTCGAACGCCGAGGTGCTGCACGTGGCGCAGAGCTTGTACCACGACGTGGAGCCAGCGCAGGCGTTGGGGCTGTCGACGGTGTGGGTCAACCGGGCGGGGGCGCGGTCGACGCCGATGAGGGACGTGCGGTCGGACCTGGAGGTGGCGAGTCTGGCGGAGCTGGTGGAGTTGATGAGGGGGAGCGAGGGTTAGAGGGGCTGCCAGTAGCGGCGGGTTTCGCCGATGATGATGCGTCCGAATCCGGGGACGGGGAAGTGTCCGGCGGCAACGGTGATTCCCTGTTCAGCCAGCATTTCCAGAGTATCCCTGCGGGTCTTGATGCCAAGCTCAGGCAAAACGTCGGCCTTCGTGTTCCAGTGGGGCACCTGGACCTGGAGGGGGAGGTGGGCAACGTCGCCGAGGATGTAGGCGCGTTCGTTTTGGGAGGTGACGGTCAGGCTCTGATGACCGGGGGTGTGGCCCGGTGTGGGTACGATGGTGATTTCGTCGGTAAGGTTCAGGTCGCCTTGAACGAGGCGGATGTTGTCAAG
>DAOUKX010000112.1:0-5830 GCA_034420855.1 Dehalococcoidia bacterium | reverse complement strand
TGTCGACAGCGCCAACGATGAAGGCAGCCTGACGGAGATGATGGAGCGGGCGGAGGCGGAGACGGGGGTGCGGGCGCCGCTGACACTGGCGGACGCCGGGTACCACGCGGGCCAGCACCTGGAGGCGAGCGAGGAGCGCGATCAGCGGGTGGTGATGCCCGATCACTTCCAGCGGATCGCCAACCCCTACCACAATAACCGCTTCGTCTACGACGAGGCCACCGACAGCTATCGCTGTCCCAAGGGTGAGAAGCTCTCGTTTGTTAGGCCTGAGGTCAACAAGGGCGTGTCCGTGCGACCCTACCAGCCCGCCACCGCCACTGGATGGAGACGGAAGAGGCGCAGCAGGCGTACCGCCACCGCGCTCCATTGATCGAGCCACTGTTCGGAATCCTCAAGGCCCAGATGGGAGCCAGTCGGTTCGCGTTGCGCGGGCTCAGGGAAGTCAAAGCCGAGTGGACGCTGCTGGCCACGGCGTTCAACCTGCGCACACTCTGGCGGCTATGGCGCGCACGGACGCCGGTCCACTGGGCTTCCGACCCAGTATCAGCAGCCTGATCGTAATCATGACGTGACTTCTCTCACGGGGCACCTCGCTCCTCCTCGCTGAGCGGGAAGGCTGCCTTGCCGATCCTCCGGCCACGCTAAAGCCGGGCTCACATCTTGCCCTCACTGCTCGCCCCGCTGCCTTTTGAGACAGTTACACTGATGCGACCCCTTTGATTCTTCTGCGTTGTTGGTAGCGCCAGTCGGGTTAGTCTATGACGGGGTTGTCCACTTCCACGTCGGCGTGACCGTTGCCGAGGTCATCCAACCCTTCAGTCAAGGAATCGGTAAATTCCTTGATGAGATCACTATCCAGGATGTCGTCACCGTCGCCCTCGAGAATCAGGTCGTCGTCACCTAACATGTACTGCTCTTCCACCGAGGGAAGTTCCGCATCGACGCGGGCGGGTATGAGACGTCCGATAATGACGTTTTCCTTGAGGCCCAGAAGGTGATCCACGCCGCCGCTGGCGGCAGCTTCCGTGAGCACGCGGGTGGTCTCCTGGAAGGAGGCCGCGGCGAGGAAGCTGTCGGTGAGGAGGGAGGACCGGGTGACACCGAGGAGGACCGGCTTGGCGGTGGCGGGCTCTCCGCCCTCCGCTAGTACCTGAGCATTCTTGGACTGAAAGTCGAAGAGGTCGATAGACTGGCCAGGGATGTATTCAGCGTCGCCTGCGGAGTCCACCTGCACCCTTCGCAGCATCTGACGGACCACCACTTCAATGTGCTTGTTGTGGATGGACACGCCCTGGGAGCGGTAGACCTTCTGGACCTCATCGACGAGGTAGGCCTGCACATCCTCTTTGCCCTTGATGCGAAGGATGTCATGGGGGTTCAGGGGGCCAGCAGTCAGGGCGGTCCCGGCCTTGACCTCATCGCCATCCCTGACGAGAAGCAGGGCGGAGACAGGTACCAGGTGTTCGCGCTCTTCGGTGTCGGCCCAGGTGATGGACAGACCGCCCGTGGGCTGAACTTCGACGGCGCCGCCCACGTTGGCAACTACGGCGTCTCCAGGAATTTCGACCTTTTTCTTGCCGCGCTTCTTGGGGAGTTCCGTCCCCTTGGGCAGGGCGAGTATAGTGCCGGCTTCGACTTCTTCTCCGTCCTTGACGTGGACTTTCGCATCAAGGGGGAGGTAATAGTCTTCCCGGTATTCCTCCCGGCTGGTGATCTTGACCCTGCGTCCCTGGACATCCTCTTCAACACTGACCATGCCGTCGATGTCGGAGAGGATGGCAGAACCCTTGGGAACTCGAGCTTCGAAAAGCTCTTCGACCCTGGGCAGGCCGCTGGTGATGTCTTGACCGGCAACACCGCCGGTGTGGAAGGTCCTCATAGTCAGCTGCGTGCCGGGCTCTCCAATGCTCTGAGCGGCGATAATGCCAACGGCTTCGCCCATTTTGACCATGCGACCGGTGGCAGGGCTGCGCCCGTAGCACATGCGGCAGAGACCGCGCTGAGACTGGCAGGTGAGGGGCGACCGGATCAAGACATCCGTGACGCCCGCTGCGGCGATTGCATTGAATGCGTCTTCATCGATTTCCTGGTTACGGTCAATTATGATTTCGCCAGTGTTGGGGTCTACGACAGGCGCAGCGGCGAGCTGGCCCATGGCCCGCTCGTCCTGGGTGGCAACCAGGGGGTCGCCAGTGTCGGGGGCAAGCCAGATGCCCTCGGTGGAGCCGCAGTCTTCTTCCAGGACAATGACGTCCTGGCAAACGTCGGTCAGACGGCGAGTCAGATAGCCGGAGTCAGCGGTCCTGAGGGCGGTATCGGCGAGACCCTTACGGGCGCCGTGGGTGGAGATGAAATACTCCAAGGCGGTAAGACCCTCGCGGAAACTGGACTTGATGGGGAGATCGATGATGCGTCCCTTCGGGTTGCTCATCAGGCCGCGCATTCCGGCCATCTGCTTAATCTGCGCGATGTTACCCTTGGCGCCGGAGACGGCCATGACGGCGATACCACCGTAGCTGTCCATCTCTTCCTTTACTATGGCCTCCATAGCGTCGCTGGCCTCCGTCCAAGCGTTGACTGTGTGGGTATAGCGTTCTTCTTCGGTCATGAGGCCGAGCATGTAGTCGTCTTCGAAAGACTGTACAAGCTCGTTGGCCTGCTCAATGACTTCCTGCTTGCGGGCAGACACCTGGATATCGTTGATGGCGATGGTAATGCCGGAAATGGTGGCATAGTGGAAACCGAGGGTCTTTATCCGGTCCAGCACCTGGGCCGTTTCCCTGTTGCCGAGGATCCGGTAGCACTCACTTGTGAGGTCTTTGAGGGCACCCTTGTCCATGACCTCGTTCTTGAAGCTTATTTCGTCGGGAAGGACCTCATTAAAGATGATGCGGCCGATGGAGGTCTTGAGGGGTTCTTCATTGGGGCGCCAGATTTCGATTTCTGCCTGAATGTCTACGAGCCCGGAGTCGTGGGCAATGAGAGCTTCTTCAGTGTTGAGGAAACGGCGTCCGGAACCGAGGGTATTGTCACGAATATCAGTAAGGTAGAAGCAGCCCAACACCATGTCAAGGGTAGGAGCAACGAGGGGTTCGCCAGAGGCGGGTGAGAGCATGTTGTTGACGCTGATCATGGTCTCCTTGGCTTCCAGGACGGCCATGCGGGAGAGGGGAACGTGGACGGCCATCTGGTCACCGTCGAAGTCAGCGTTGAAGGCGGGGCAAACGAGGGGATGGATCTGAATGGCGCTGCCTTCGATGAGGACGGGCATGAACGCCTGGATGCCGAGGCGGTGCAGGGTGGGAGCACGGTTGATGAGGACGGGACGCTCCTTAATGACCTCCTCCAAGATGTCCCATACCTCGCCGCGGGCGCTTTCCACCATACGCTTGGCGCTCTTGATATTGGGAGAGATTCCTAGAAGCACGAGGCGGTGCATGACAAAGGGTTTGAAGAGTTCCAAGGCCATGCGCTTGGGGAGGCCGCACTGGTTGAGTTCGAGGTCTGGCCCCGAGACTATGACGGAGCGGCCGGAATAGTCGACACGCTTTCCCAAGAGGTTCTGGCGGAATCGCCCCTGCTTGCCCCGGAGGAGGTCCGAGAGGGACTTCAGCTTGTGGTTGTGGCTTCCAGAGATGGGCCGACCACGGCGTCCGTTGTCGATGAGAGCGTCGACAGCTTCCTGAAGCATACGCTTTTCGTTGCGGATGATGATTTCTGGCGCGCCAAGCTCCATGAGGCGCTTGAGCCGGTTGTTTCGGTTGATGACGCGGCGGTAGAGGTCGTTGAGATCGCTGGTGGCGAAACGTCCGCCATCAAGCTGCACCATAGGTCGCAGTTCCGGGGGCAGGACAGGAAGGACCTTGAGGATGAGCCATTCTATCCTGTTGCCGCTCTTGCGGAAGGCTTCAACGACACGGAGGCGCTTGATGGCCTTCTTGCGGCGCTGGCCGGAGGTAGACTGCATCTCTTCAAGGAGTTTTTCCCGGAGCTCTTCCAGTTTCATCTCACGAAGGATGTCCAGGACAGCCTCTGCGCCCATGCGAGCGACGAAGACGTGGCCGAATCGACCGTTTAGTTCCCGGAAGCGGGTCTCAGTAACGAGCATCATGGGCCTGATGCTATCCAGATCGTCAATGGCAGTTACGTAATCTTCCTCCAGCTGGGCAAGCTCCTTTTCGAGGCCCTCTTCGATTTCGGCGACTTGAGACTTTACGTCGTCGGGCGAATCTTCGGGAGCTTGGGGGAGCTCGTCGTCGACAGAAGCATGGGCTTCGAGGCGGAGAAGTGTGGCTACCCTATCGGCTGCGGACCGGCGAAGGATCTCCTGGTTCTGCTCGAAAGTCTCGCCCTCCATACGACGCGCTTCTTCCCGCATCTCTTCGTCGACGGAGATGATGACGTGCTGGGCGAAATACAGGACACGCTCCAGGTTGCGGGGGGAGAGATCGAGCAAGAGGCCCAGACGGCTGGGAGTGCCTTTGCTGAACCAGATATGGGCTACGGGAGCGGCCAGCTCTATGTGGCCCATTCGCTCGCGGCGCACACGGGAGCGGGTAACCTCCACGCCGCAGCGGTCACAGATGACGCCACGGTAGCGGATGCGCTTGTACTTGCCGCAGAAGCACTCCCAATCCTTGGTGGGCCCAAAAATCCTCTCGCAGAAGAGGCCGTCCTTCTCAGGGCGAAGGGTACGGTAGTTGATGGTCTCCGGTTTGGAAACCTGGCCGTGGGACCAGCTGCGGATCTGCTCCGGGGAGGCAATCGAGATGCGGATAGCGTTGAAGCTAGGGGAATGCACCTCGGTCCTGTCCATTAAACTAACCATATATATTTTCCGCCTTCCAGTTTGGTTCCTTACGGGATCCCAGGATGGGTGGCTGTGTCGAAGGAAGCAACATACTCTGGAATCAACCCTCAGTCCAAGGGAAGTTCAAGAGATTCCTTTGCCTCTTCGATGAGATCGGCGTTGTTGTCCTCGTTGAGGAGTTCTACGGCCAGACCCAGACTCTGAAGTTCCTTAACCAGAACGTTGAAGGACTCTGGTATGCCGGGCTGAACGATGTCTTCACCCTTGACGATGGCTTCGTAGGTCTTCACCCGACCCGTAACGTCGTCGGACTTGACCGTGAGCACTTCCTGAAGGTTGTGGGCTGCGCTGTAGGCTTCCAGCGCCCAGACTTCCATTTCGCCGAAACGCTGTCCGCCGAACTGGGCCTTGCCGCCGAGGGGCTGCTGGGTGATGAGGGAGTAGGGGCCGGTTGAACGGGCGTGGATTTTGTCCTCCACCAGATGCACCAGCTTCATCATATATATGTAGCCGACGGTTACAGGCTGGCTGAAAGGCTGACCGGTAAGGCCGTCCCGCAGGTGGACTTTGCCGAAGGTGGGGGGAGCCACCTTCATGGTGCGGTGAATCTCCCGGGTCTTTTCACGCAACTCCTCGGGAGTGAGTTCGTCCACGGAGACTCCCATATCCTCCTGAAGCCAAATGCGGAGGGCGGCCTGCCATGCTTCGCCGACAACTGAGTCGTCCCAAAGCTGGGCGGCGTCGTAGCCACGTTCCTTAAGCCAGGGCTCGACGATTTCCACGTCGGACCGGTGGCTGCCGTTGGCAGAGACTCCGTTGGTGGACTGGGCCTGCTGGAGGAACCAGGCGCGGGCCAATCCGTCTTCTATGGAGAGGTCAGTTGCGCCATCGAAGATGGGCGTAATGGCGCGGAAGTTAAGGTACTTGGCAGCCCAGCCTAGATGGGTTTCCAGCACCTGGCCCAGATTCATGCGGGAGGGCACGCCGATGGGGTTAAGGATGATATCCACGGGGGTG
>DAOUKX010000111.1:0-7827 GCA_034420855.1 Dehalococcoidia bacterium | reverse complement strand
ATCTCATCCAGCGGGTGTGGGCACAGGTAATGTCGGAGACCTACGGCGCTGAGAATCCCCGCTCCCGCTGGATGAGATTCCACGCGCAAACGGCGGGCTGTTCTCTCACGGCCCAGCAGCCGGAGAACAACATCATCCGCGTTTCCCTTCAGGCGCTGGCGGCGGTGCTGGGTGGCTGTCAGTCGCTCCACACCAACTCTATGGACGAAGCATGGGCGCTGCCCTCCGAACAGGCGGCGCTTCTGGCGCTGCGCACCCAGCAGATAATCGCCGAAGAATCAGGAGCCGCCGACACGGTTGACCCCCTTGGCGGCAGCTACTTCCTGGAGTCGCTGACTGCGCAGGTGGAGGAGGGTGCCTACGACTATTTCAAGCGCATCGAGGACATGGGCGGCGTGATTCCCGCCATCGAGTCCGGGTATATCCAGCGAGAGATTGCCGAGGCTTCCTATGCCCAGCAGCGGGAGTTCGACAGCGGAGAACAGACAATAGTCGGCATCAACGCCTACACCGACGGCGGAGAGTTGAGCATCCCCCTGCTCAAAGTGGACATGGAAGGGGAGCGACGGCAGGTGCGTCGGCTGGAGGAAGTGCGACGGAGCAGGGACGACCGCCAGGTGGCGTCAACCCTACGGCAGTTGGAGGTGGCGGCTGGCCGGTCGGAGAACCTGATGCCGCCCATAATCGAAGCGGTCAGGGTCTACGCTACCCTCGGCGAGATGATGGACGTGCTGCGAGACCGCTTTGGCGAGTACGTCCCCACCTGGGGCATATAGGCGTTGACAATGTCTGAGAAGCAGAAACTGCTGGTGGCTACGGGCAACCCTGGCAAGCTGAGAGAGGTATCGCAGATACTGACGGGGCTGCCCTTTGAAGTTCTCTCCTTGCAAGACCTTGATATTTCAATGGAAGTGGAGGAGACGGGAACAACCTTCGCAGATAACGCCATATTGAAGGCCGAAGCCTACTGCGACAGAGCCGGAGTGCTCACCCTGGCTGACGATTCGGGGCTGGTGGTGGACGCCCTCGGAGGACGTCCCGGCGTCCGTTCCGCCCGCTACGGCGGCGAAGGACTCACCGACGAGCAGCGAGTTGAACTGCTACTTCGCGAGATGGCGGACGTCCCGTGGGAGGAGCGAACGGCCCGATTCCGCTGCGTCATCGCCTTGGCTTGGCCCGAGGGGCGGCTCGAAACGGCGGAGGGCGTCGTAGAGGGGATAATCCAGTACGAGCCGGAGGGCAGCAACGGCTTCGGCTACGACCCCGTATTTCATCTGCCGGAGAGGGGCTGCACCATGGCCCAGCTTGAGACCTCAGACAAGAACCGCATCAGCCATCGGGGGCAGGCCGTCAGAAAAGCGGCCAAGCTCCTCATGGAACTGGGCGTGGCAGCATCCTGACGACATTCTACGGAACAAACAAACCATGCCTGCAATAAAGGACACACTCGGAAGGCCCGTGGGCGACCTGCGCGTCTCAGTAACGGACAGGTGCAACTTCCGTTGTCCCTACTGCATGCCCGTTCAAGTGTACGGCGAGCGGTACAAGTTCCTGCCCAAGTCGGAGATTCTCTCCTTCGAGGAGATAGCCCGCGTCGTCCGCCTGTTCGTCGACCTTGGAGTGAACAAGGTGCGTCTGACAGGTGGCGAGCCCCTGGTTCGGCAGGGACTGGAAAAACTGATTTCCATGCTGGCGGGCATCTCCGGCGTGGAAGACCTGACGCTCACCACCAACGGATACCTGCTGGCCAAGCAGGCAGCGTCGCTGAAAGAGGCGGGGTTGCAGCGAATAACCGTCAGTCTGGACAGCCTGGACGATGAGGTCTTCAGGCAAATGAACGGTCTTGGACTCAGCGTCGCTCCCGTGCTGGAAGGAATTGAAGAAGCGGCGCGGGTGGGCCTGCATCCCATCAAGATAAACGCCGTGGTGCAACGGGGCGTCAACGACCACACGATTCTCAATCTGGCGCGCCGGTTCAAGGGCACGGGCCAGGTGGTCCGCTTCATCGAGTACATGGACGTGGGCAACCTCAACGGCTGGAAGCCCGAAGAGGTTGTCTCAGCTTCCGAAATCGTCAGCATCATCAACGCCGAGTTCCCCATAGAACCGGCCTCGCCCAACTACCGGGGAGAGGTGGCCCGACGCTATCGCTACCTGGACGGCGACGGCGAAATCGGCATCATTTCGTCGGTGTCGCAGCCCTTCTGCGCCGACTGCACCCGCGCCCGCCTCTCTACGGAGGGGAAGGTCTACACCTGCCTGTTCGCCAGCACCGGACATGATCTGCGCGGGCCCCTGAGGAGCGGCGCCACCGATGCAGACCTCACGGACATCATCGCCGGCATCTGGGCCCGACGCAGGGACAGGTACTCGGA
Organism: Dehalococcoidia bacterium; assembly: GCA_034420855.1. Taxonomy (GTDB): domain Bacteria; phylum Chloroflexota; class Dehalococcoidia; order Lucifugimonadales; genus JAPULR01. Next base: position 5,452 of record DAOUKX010000111.1, on the reverse strand, counting down.
GGAACGGTTCGAGCTGGCGGGTTCGTCCCGACGAAAAATCGAGATGTACCAGATTGGCGGGTAGAATTGGAGGCAATGTGAACAGTAAAAAAGACAAGATAAATCAGGAAACTGAAAAAAGAGGATATGGTTACAACCCTCCGCCAGAAGGCCCGGCCAAGAAACCGGATCCTCCGCCGGTCCCACCCAGGAGATCTCGCTAACTGCCGTGTTCTGTTGGTTTAATTGACCATGGACCTAACAGCAATTCCGCTGATATTGTTTCTGGTTCTACCTGGTTTCATCTCAGTCCATGTAGGTTTCGTGGTAACCCGTTTCAGAAGGCTAACAGGGCTTCAAGGCACAGCTTGGAGTCTGATTGCAAGCCTCATTTTATTTGTCCTGGTCTATCCGACATTTACCCAAATCTACGATTCTGAGCCCGCTGGCCGGGACTAATGGATATGCTACGCTCTCCCACGAGCATTCCGGGAGGTCTATTCGCAGGACTGTATGTTGCGGCGCCGATTCTGGGTTGGATCGGCGGACGGATTGTGCACTCGGCCAATAAGTCTGATCGAGTCAATCGGATGTTGCTAATGGTCGGAGTTGACATAAGGAAACACTCTGACATTTGGGACCGAGTTATCTCACAACCTTCATATATGCGAGTTTACCTAAATGACGGAGACTTGCTTTATGGTTGGAACCAGTTTTATTCCACTGGATTGACCGATCATGACCAGGAAATGAGGATTGGGTGGGATTAGATGATGACACTGGCATACTACTGGGCAGAGATTCCATCAGTAGAATAGAGATAGTTCCTTCCCGGGAACAGGAAGGATAAAGCGCACCCATGATTGACATCTATACCGACGGCTCGTGCCACGGCAATCCCGGCCCAGGCGGCTGGGCGGCAATCATCGTTGAGAATGGCAGGCAGAATACGCTGTCGGGCGGCGAACCCCGCACTACAAGCAATCGCATGGAGTTGGAGGCGGCTATCAGGGGGTTGGGAGCGGTTGCTAGGGATTCGGTCGTCACCATCTACAGCGACAGCCGGTATCTCGTCAACACCATGACTAAGAACTGGAAGCGAAGAGCCAACCTGGACCTCTGGGGAAGGCTGGACGCACTCATAGCGGATAGGAAAGTGCAGTGGAAATGGGTGCCCGGGCACGCGGGCCATCCACTGAACGAGCAAGCCGACAGAATAGCCAACCAGGCGGCTGAGAACGCCGCCAACGGAGGCAAGCGGATGAAGTCTACCGCCTCCAACAGAGCACCGTCGCGCAGCGTCAAAGCCGTAGCGAAGCAGGAACTGACGCATCTTGATGCTCATGGCCGCGCCCAGATGGTGGACGTGGGAGACAAGGCGATTACGAAGCGTGAGGCGGTGGCGAGAGGTTTCGTCGCCATGAAGCCTGAGACTCTGGCCCTGATTACCGGCGGCAAGGTCGACAAGGGCGACGTTTTTGCAACAGCTCGGCTTGCAGGCATCATGGCCGCCAAGCAGACGTCCAATCTGATTCCGCTCTGCCATCCGCTGCCCATCAGCAGGGTGACGGTGGAGCTCACCCCCGACGCAGACCGGAGCGGTGTGTCCATTGAAGCGTCTGTGAGGACCGAGGGCAAAACGGGCGTAGAGATGGAAGCGTTGACGGCGGTTTCCGTGGCCGCCCTGACGGTCTACGACATGTGCAAGGCGGTTGACCGGGGAATGCGGGTCCAGTCGGTACGATTGGCTAAGAAGACGGGCGGGCAGAGCGGCGACATCATCCTGGAGGAGTGAGCCGGGTCCAGATTCGTTGACACCCCTCGGCGGCGTTGGATATATTATCTAGGCGGAGTTTGGTCGACGGCTGGTCGACCCTCCCCGGGTGGCAACGTAGCTCAGGGGTTAGAGCGGGCGCTTCATAAGCGCTAGGTCACTGGTTCAAATCCAGTCGTTGCCACTTTTTTGTTACCCATTGGGACGCCCTCAACTCACGCGTAGAGGATCTCCAGCAGGTCGAAGAACTGCGGGCACGTCTTAACCACGCAGTCCGCTCCCTGAATGCCCACTCCCGGCGTCACCAGTCCCGCGATGGCGAAGGCCATTGCGATGCGGTGGTCCTCGTAGGAGTCGATAACGCCGCCCTTGGTCGACGACGGATAAACGGTCAGCGACGTTTCCGTTTCGTCAAAGCTAATCCCCATCCTTGATAGGCCGTCGGCGAGAGCGCTGATCCTGTCCGACTCCTTCACCCGGATGTGACCGATGTTCTCGATGGTCGTGGGCGAATCGGCATAGGGTGCGATACATGCCAGCGTCATTACCGTGTCGGAGATCTGCGACATATCCACGGTGATCCCGTTGAGACGTGGTGGGCCGGTGACGGTCACCGACTTATTGTTGGAATCCACGGTGCATCCCATCTTCTCCAGAACGTCTAGGAAACGAACGTCGCCCTGGACACTGCCGACGCGTGAGAGGTTATTCACAGTGACAGTCCCGCCGGTGACGGCGGCGGCCGCAAAGAAGTAAGAAGCTGTTGAAGCGTCGGGCTCAATTACGTGGTCGCTTCCCTGATAGGTGGTCGGAGCCGGAATGCAAAACCTTTCATAGCCTTCCTGGTCTACCTGAACGCCGAACTGCGACATCAGGCCGCAGGTCATGTCTACGTAGGGACGGCTCACCGGCACTGCGGTCTGTATCTCCAGCGGTGTCTTTGCCATGGGCGCGGCCATCAGCAAAGCCGAGAGGTACTGGCTGCTGACCTGCGTGCCGCCGAGGGTGAGCAGTCCGCCGGTGAGACCATGGGTCTCGATGGACATCAGGGTATCCACCTCAGGGGGAACGCGGATGCGAGCGCCCTGGGAGGTCAGGGCATCGATGAGGGGCGTCATGGGACGGCGGCGCATCTGGGGTGTGGCGTCTAGGACGTAACGCCCCTGACCGGTGCAGACGGCGGCGGCGATAAAGCGCGACGCAGTCCCGGCGCTGCCGCACCATACGCGGGCCGATTTAGCCGGAATCGTACCGCCTGAACCCTCGATGATGCACACGCTGTCGTCTTCGTTGAACGTGAGCCGAAAGCCGAGGTCAACCAAAGCCTGGGCGAAAACGTCGGTATCGTCGCTGTGCAGAATGCCGGAGATGCGGGAAGTCCCACGGGCCAGGGCGGCCAGAAGCAGCAGCCTGTTGGTGATGCTCTTGGACCCCGGTACCGGCACCACGGCATGGACGGGCCCGTTGGCGGGTTTAATCCATCGTATCTCTTGCGGGTCGGTCAAGGGCGTCTCTCTAGCATGAATATCCCAGATGATTATAATGGATTGTCCGCTACAACAGCATGGAGGTTGCGTGGCCGATAGGCCGAACTGGTACGGAGACCACCCGCCGGCATGTACCTGCTGGAGGTGCAATGAGGGTAGAGGCACACGCATTGGGCAAAGCAGTCCCGTTAGTCATGAGCCTCCCCGAAGACGGCCGCCACCGAAATACACTCGTCCATTGGAACCCCCACCGCAGCTACCTGGAGACCAACCGCCGAGTTATATGGAGCCAGAGAAGCCTTCAAATCCTTGGACATGGATTCTTGGCGGATCGGGGGTATTACTGTTGCTGGCAACGGTAATTCTGTTTACCACCGACTGTGAGGATGATATTGCTAGCAGGACATCACGCACATCTTTCACGCCTACGCCCACACCGACACAAACACCAACTTTGACGTCTACTCGATCCTATCCCGTACCAACGTCCAGCCCCGGTCTGACCAGAACTCCAAGACCAACACCCACCCGAATACCGATGGTTGTGCCTGCTACTACCCCGACGGCTATCCCCACACCTCCCTCAATCCCTGTTCATACGCCGGTTTACACCCCCACTTCATCGCCTTCTCTAACTGCGACTCCTGTACCAACACCGGTTCCCACCCAGGCCTCCACGCACATACCAACGCCCACGCCAGTGGCCGCGCCTTTTCCAGGAGGAACTCCTCTAGATGCCGCCGTTATCTACTCTTTGGTAATACAGCTTACAAATGAAGAACGGATCGCTCTGGGACTTTCAGCTCTTCGCGAAGACATGGCAATCACTGCAATTGCATTGTCCCACAGTGCCAACATGAGTCAAACTAGAATTCTCAGTCATACTCTAAACGGACAAAACTCCACTGATCGTGCTTTAGCTGCCGGGTATGATTGCAAGGCCGATCGCGGTGATGGCAGTTATACTTATGGACTGTCGGAGAATATAGCAATGTCTCCCAGGGTCAGGACTTGGACTACCACGACCAAGGGCGGCAGAACTGTCTCGACAGAACCTACCAGTTTTAGGTCGTCATCCGAGATTGCGCAAGATTTGGTTACAGGCTGGATGAATAGTCCAGGGCATAGGGCAAATATCCTTGACCCTTATGCCACCAGGATAGGGGTGGGAATTTATATTCAGAGAGAAGCCGAATACGGATATACATCTGAGAGGGTTTGGGCGACTCAGAACTTCTCCGATTGCAAGTAAGAATTAAGAGTATCCAATAAGCAGAATCAAAATTGGAGTCCGTATATTAGGAGGTCCCTAAATGTCCTTCAAAGACCTGATTATTGAACTAGCCAGCATCAACCGCATGCTATTTGTGGTTGGCGGCGGCGCTTGCGTTAGCGAGATGTACAGCGACGGTCAAACGGAGCCGGAGTTTCGCGACCGGTGGGGGATGATCGAGTCCGGGCCGTGGCACCTGCACCTGGACATGAGCAGCATCAAGCAGGCCCAGTTCGTCGAGGCCGACAATCACGGCGCGCCCAAGCTGTACTACGTCCGCTTTTCCGACGCGTCGGACGATACGATAGTCCGCGCCTATTTCCCCAATCCCTACCTTGACGAGTCCGACAAGCGGACGGAATTCCAGCCGTCAAAGCTGGCCCTCTTCGAGGATATGCGCGACCGGCACGTGAATGGCGACGACGTGGTCTTCGTCAAGCGCCCCAGGAACCACTAGCGCCGGCGTCGCAGATTCCGCTAGCCGCCCTGCCTTACCAGATTTAGCGCCGACCCCGCCTTGAACCACTCCAGCTGACCTTCGTTCAAGGTGTGCTGGAGCTTCAGCGTTTCTGAAGTGCCGTCGGAGTGGTGCAGAGTGCCGTGGACGGGTTTGCCCGGAGCGATGCCCTTTAATCCCGTCAGGCTGACCCGGTCGTCCTCTCGCACCCTGTCGTAGTCCGCCGGGTCCTGGAAGGTCAGGGCCAGCAGGCCCTGCTTCTTCAGGTTGGACTCGTGGATGCGGGCAAAGCTGCGCACAATGATCGCCGCGGCTCCCAGCAGACGCGGAGACAGGGCGGCATGCTCGCGGCTGCTGCCTTCGCCATAATTATGGTCGCCGACAGCCACCCAGCGCAGGCCCTCCGCCTTGAACCGGCGGGCAATCTGGGGAAATTCCTCGCCGGTTTCTCCGGTGATGGGATTCAGCCCATGCCCCGCCTC
>DAOUKX010000110.1:0-44804 GCA_034420855.1 Dehalococcoidia bacterium | reverse complement strand
GTGCATGATAGACATGGGGGTTGACACCTTCGTGGAGTTCGGCCCAGGCCGCGTCCTTTCGGGACTGGTCAAGCGCATCGACCGGAAGGCCAAGACGGTCAACGTGAGCGACTCAAGCTCGGCCCAAAAGGTAGCCGAGCAGTATCCGTTGCTGTAGCTCACTCCGGATACCTGATCCTATGACTACCAGACAAGCTGCTCCCGCTCGCAGAAGGGCCAGGGGCGTAGCGCTGCAAGCTCTGTATGAAGGGGACGCTTCCGATCATTTGCCGCAGCTGACGGCTGAAAGGTTGCTGGCGAAAGCGTCCCTGGGAGCTTCGGGTAAGGGTTTCGCCCTGGGCCTGGTGCAAGGAATAGCGGACAACATGAGAGAGATAGACGGTGCTATTGGGGAGCTGGCCCCCGCATGGCCGGTGGCCCACATTCCAATAATAGATCGCAACGTATTGAGGATTGCCATCTACGAAATCAGATACCAGACTTCCACTCCTCCCAAGGTGGCAATCAACGAGGCCGTGGAACTAGCGAAGACCTACGGGAGTGGAAGCTCTCCCAGATTCATAAATGGCGTGTTGGGGTCTCTGATGGAACTGGACCGGCCCGAATCCAAACCAAGCACGCGTCGAAAGGGTGAATAGCATGGCATCAATTGAAGAACGAGTCACTGCCATCGTGGTAGACAAGCTCGGTGTCGAAGAGGACGAGGTTGTACCCGAGGCTTCCTTTACGGAGACGTTCAACGCCGACTCCCTCGACCAGGTGGAGCTAATTATGGCCTTCGAGGAAGAATTCAGCACGGACGACAAAGAGATTTCCATCTCCGACGAGGAATCAGAGAAGATAATCACGGTGCAGGACGCCATCGACTATCTGAAGGGTCAAGGCGTCGGAGACGAGTAGGAGAAGCGAAGCCGGCGGGGCCTTACGGCCAGCGTTCAGCCCAGGGCAGTGGAAATGGCAATTATGGTTCCAACGATGGCCACAATTCCGATACCCTGAATCCACGAGACACGGTAGACGTCGGCCTTAACACCGGAGACCTCGCCCTTTATTTCAGCTTTAAGCAAGGCTGCGTCGTGTTTTGTCATGAGATTACTAAACGAGCTCCCATTGATTTCCACAATGGCTTCAGACTGGGACTCATCCATTCACGCTTCCCGATGCATTCGGACTGCTCCTTCTGTACACCAATTTCGGCGAGGCTTCCGCTTGCCAGTTGAAACAATTGTACCTTGCCGGTGTTGGGGCTTGCAAACGGGAGAGGGATGTTGAGGAGGCAGCAGGAAAGGCGGGGGTGTCTCTCCGATAGGGAAACCACGGGGGTTCTGTGTTAGACTGGGCTAATACAGCTTGCCGCGGGGCAATTGACCATGAACCGGTTTGAAGAACTCACCAAGCGAATTCAGCAGTGTACCGACTGTCCACTGAGCAGGACCAGGACTAATGCGGTGCCTGGCGACGGCCCTTCTTCCGCCGACATCATGATGATTGGAGAAGGCCCGGGGTTCCACGAAGACAGGCAGGGGCTTCCCTTTGTTGGGCCCGCAGGCCGGTTTCTGAACGAACTCATTACGACCTCCGGTCTAAAGCGGCAGGAAGTTTTCATTACCAACGTAGTCAAGTGCCGCCCTCCCAACAATCGCGACCCTATGCCGAGTGAGATTCAGGCCTGCCGCAAGCATCTGGACGAGCAGATAGAAATCATCAACCCCAAGGTCATCGTTACCCTTGGGCGGTTCTCCATGGCCCGCTTCATTCCCGGCCAGACCATCGGGCGGGTGAGGGCCAAGGCCCGGCAGGTGGAGGGGCGTACCATATACCCCATGTACCATCCGGCGGCGGCGCTGCACAACGGCAGTCTCCGTAGCGTCATCGAAGATGACTTCAGGGCGATTCCCGACCTGGTGGAACAAGCCCTTCCTCCCGAGGAACCAAAGCCTCCGGCCCAACAGCTCGACATGTTCTCGCAGGGCCGGTAATTGACCACCACTCCCTTCAAGCTGATTCCCCTCGGTGGTCTTGGGGAAATTGGCAAGAACATGATGGCGCTGGAGTGGGGAGACGACATAGTAGTCATTGATTGCGGCATCTTCTTCCCCGGAGAGGACGCACCGGGAGTGGATATCGCAATCCCAAACATCTCCTACCTGCTGGAGCGCCGCCAGAGGGTAAGGGCCATTCTCGTCACCCACGGTCACGAGGACCACATCGGCGCGCTGCCCTTCGTACTGCCCCAGCTCAACGTTCCCGTCTACACTCCCCGGCTGGCCCTCGGACTGATACAGGTCAAGCTGCGGGACTACCGCCTTCTGGATGGCGCGGACCTGCGGCTTATCGAGGAAGGCACACGATTCCGTGTAGGCCCTTTCGAGATAGAGGGTTTCAGGGTAAGCCACAGCATCCCGGACGCCTTCGGGCTGGCCATCCGCACGCCGGCGGGACTTATCGTGCATACTGGTGACTTCAAGATCGACTACACTCCCGTAGACGGAACGACGACGGACCTGAGGGCGCTGGGCCGCTTCGGCGAAGAGGGTGTGCTCGCACTCCTTTCAGACTCCACCTACGCAGAAATGGAAGGCTACACGCCTTCCGAGCAGGTGGTGGGTGACTCTCTTATGCAGGCCATCGGCGAAGCGCCGGCACGGGTGCTGGTGGCCACCTTCGCATCCCTCATATCCCGAATACAACTGATATTGGACGCGGCAGAGGCCCACGGGCGGAAGGTGGCAGTGGCGGGGCGGCGCATGGTGGACAACGTGGCCATGGCCTCGCAGATGGGATACATCAAGCAGTCTCCAGGGGTGCTGGTGTCGCTGCAGAGAGCCAATCAGCTGCCGCCGGAGCAAGTGGTGCTCATCACCACGGGCAGCCAGGGAGAGCCTTCCTCCGCCCTGGTCCGAATCGCGAACGACGACCACAGGCAGATCCGCATATTGCCCAACGACACGGTGATAATTTCCGCCTCCGCCATTCCGGGCAACGAGAAGGTGGTAAACAGGACCATCAACAGCCTGGTGCGCCGCGGCGCTCGCGTCCTGTACGACAGGATAGCCAAGGTGCACGTGCACGGACACGCCGCCCGGGAGGAACTGAAGACGGTACTGACCCTCACCAAGCCTCGCTTCTTCGTGCCCATTCACGGAGAGTTCAAGGGGCTTGCGGCGCACGCCGCCCTCGCCAGGCAGATGGGAGTCAGGGAGGAAAACGTATTTCTGATGCAGGACGGCGATGTTGCGGAATTCTCCGAATCGGGCGGTAGACGGCTGGGGAAGGTGGTCGCGGGCAACGTATTCCTGGACGGGGTTAATCCAATCGACGCTGACAGTTCCATTCTGGAGGACCGTCGGACCCTGTCCAACGACGGCGTGGTGATAATCGTTTTGAGCCTGGACCGGCATACGGGCGTCCCCTTAGAGGAGCCAGAGATAGTTTCCAGCGGCTTCACAGTGGATGCGGCGCGGGATGAGGTCTTCAGACGCCTGGCGGAGGACGTCTTCGACTCCCTGAACCGGCGGCCCGTGTACCCCATCGACGTTGGTTACATAACCCAAAAAGTGAAGAAAACCGCCCGCAGGATTCTTTACAAAGACATGGGCCGACGACCTATGATTGTACCCGTTACCCTGGAGGTCTAGCTGCACGCGTAGCCGAGACCTCGGAAAGGCTCGGTACAAGCCCAGTGAAGACGGTCCTCTTTTTCTTGGCCACCCGCTACGGTATCTGGATTCTGGCTTTTCTCGTCCTGGTAATCGCCCCCGCCGCCACTCTCTACTTCATGGTGGACCTGCGGGAGCGATTCTGGACCTACCTTGGCTACGGATACCTCCCGGTCGGCATGTGGCTGGCGGCCTTCGTGGCAACGGCCATATTTGCCCGGCACAGCTTCAGGGAACACCCCCACTACTGGGTCGGTTCGGCTTTCTTCACAATGGCATTGCTGGGAGGCCTCTCCCTCTTCTATCCAGAGTTCGGCGCCCTTGACGAGGTCGGGATGTCGGGAAGTTGGGGCACATATTTCGGCGGATTCCCGCTGTACCTGGGCATTGCCAAGATCGCTGGCCTGCTGATTCTGGTGGCGGTGGTCTTCCTGTACCGGTGGCATGTGACAGGTTCCGGAGCGGGAGCCGCTTCCATAGCCCGTTACGTCTGGCTGGGCCTGCAGGCCGTTGGGCGCGGTATCGAAGCGCTATTCGTCATGGTTGCAGGGATGTTCAAAAGCACGGCAGACGAGAAGGAAGAAGGGTCTGCGCAGGAAGCCACGGGGCGAATGGGCAAGATGCTGGAGTCCGAAGAGTTGGAAGTTGCCCCTCAAAGGCCGATGGCAACCGTCAACGGTGCATCCTTCGACGACGGCAAGTCGGCGTCGGAATGGAAGCTTCCCAGCCTGGACCTGCTGGAAGACGGTACCGTGAAGACTGCGCCCAAAGAGACCCTCAACGAAATGTCAACGTGCATCGAGTCCACCCTGGCCGACTACCGCGTGGACGTTTCCGTCACGGACGTAAAGACGGGACCGCGGATTATCCGGTTCGGCCTGGTACCCGGCAGGATCAAGAAGAGCCAAGGCTCGAAGGGCTCAGACGAGAAGACTTCCGTGGACATGGGGCGGGTCAAGGTGCAAAGCATCGTGTCGCGGGAGGCCGACCTGGCGCTGGCCCTGAAGACCTCATCGCTGCGCATTCAGCCCCAGGTGCCCGGAGAGGGCTTCGTAGGGCTGGAAGTCCCCAATCCCAGCCCCAGCGTCGTGCCGTTGAAGTCGGTGGTCACCGACCCTGAGTTCCAGAAGATTGTGAAGCACGGCGGACTGCCCATTGCGCTCGGACAGGACACGGGCGGTGAGCCTGTGGTGGCGAACCTGCTGAGCTTGCCGCACCTGCTTGTCGCCGGTTCCACTGGCAGCGGCAAGAGTGTGTGCATCAACTCCGTGGTTATGTCGCTTCTCCTGTCCAACCGGCCGGACAGGCTGAGGATGCTGATGGTTGACCCCAAGCGCGTTGAATTGACTCCCTTCAACGGCATACCCCATCTCTACGCTCCGGTCATCGTCGACCCGGAAGAGGTGCTGGACGTACTGGCCGCCCTGCTGCGGGAGATGTTCCACCGGTACAAGCTGATGGAGGATATCGGCGTCCGCAACATCGTCGGCTATAACAAGAAGAGCGATGAGAAGATGCCCTACGCTCTGTTGATAATCGACGAGCTGGCCGACCTGATGATGACGTCCGGGTTCGAGGTGGAGCAGGCGCTGGTGCGGCTGGCCCAGCTTGGAAGGGCCACTGGAATACACCTGATTCTGTGTACGCAGCGTCCATCGGTGAAGGTGGTCACGGGCCTGCTGAAGGCCAACATTCCGGGGCGCATCGCCTTCGCCGTCGCATCCCAGGTGGACTCCAGGGTGATCCTGGACGGAGCCGGGGCGGACAAGCTCCTGGGCAAGGGCGACATGCTCTATCTTTCGGCCCAATCTCCTACGTCCCAGCGAATTCAGGGTACCTTCGTGGCGGACTCTGAGTTCGATTCGGTGATCGATTTCTGGAAGGAACAGAAGGGACCGCCGCTGCCGGAGATGTCATTTACGGAGCCCGACGAGGAAGAGGAATACCAGCGGGGGGCGCCGGAGGACGACGAACTGCTGGTGAAGGCGCGGGAGATGTGCGAGAAGTATCAGCACGTGTCGCCCGCCATGCTCCAGCGTCGGCTGCAGATAGGCTACACGCGGGCGATGCAGCTGCTGGAGGTGCTGGAGGAAGAAGGGTTGGTGGCCGCCGGAGACCCGGGCAAGTCACGCCAGGTGGCAAAAGCGGGGTAGGTGATTGTGGGTGAGGGCTGCTTGGGATGCCTAGCGGTTTGCAGCAATCAAAGCCTGTGCCATTTGATTCATGGGCTTAATCTCGTTGCACACAGCAACCAGCGCCAAATGGCGATTTAGCTGTTCCTCTTCATCAACTATCTTATCACCGTAGAGTAAATCAAATACGGCGTTCGGGTCGAGCAGTTCAACCCGGTACGCGAGTATCTTTATGTACTCGCGATGAGCTAGATTCATCGCCTCTTCCACGTCGACCACCGTATAAAGCGGTACATCCAAGTCTCCAGGAATGGAGATTATGTAGCCGGTAGCGGCGTTTTCAGAGGTGCTGAAGCAGCGGGCGAAATTCAAAGTGTAGAGCAGTTTCTGTATCATTTGATGAGAGACTTGAAAGCCCCTGCTCTGACTGAATTCTACAAGCAAGTCTCTCATGGCGTTGAAGGTCATTCCATATGAACCTAGTTTATCTAAATTCTCCCACAAGAGTTGCACAAATTTCTTCCTAGTATTCCAAGGCAAAAGCGGAATTCTACGCTCCCGCAATATCCCACCATAGCTCTTTGCTCGTGCCTCCCGTGTGGAAAGATCGTACTCACCTCTCACAGGCATGTTGCTTGATGTGTCAGGGGCGGCGTTGAACGATGTTGTTGCCAAATTGAAGTCGGACCCAGGCAATTCGGTTAGGAGAATATATCCGGCATCTTGGGCGGCTTGGGCAAGGGCCTTGAAAGTTGGCTTGTATCGCTCAAGATTAAAGGCAGGCGATAGTAGCTTCATCATTTCGTGGACGGATGCACCCGTTGGAACGCGGCCCTTGCTGTTTATTGCTTCGATGGCCCTACGCATTAACGCGAATGCTTCTACTGGATCTGGGGACGAAATGGGACTGACCAATTTGTCTTCTTCAGGGGGTGGAGGCACAATATCATCGTAGAAGACAAAGGAATCACAGGCTTCGCTCAAGACTCCGCTTACACCTGCTTCAACACCTATGCCCATGACAAAGACGCCATATCTCTTCAGTTTTTGGACAAGAGGGACATAGTCTCTATCTCCCCCAACGATTACTACTACGTCTGGCCGTACAGGAGAGAAAACCATCTCCAAGGCGTCGACCGCTAATTGTATGTCTGCAGTGTTCTTGTGTTCCTTGCTAGCTCGCGAAGTCAATAGCTCCACGAGTTCAATGGCATTGTCCCTAAAATCCCCACGGATAGGCTCAATTCGATTGTCCGTCCAATCCGCATAAGCCCTCGCAGACATTATCCTTCCGTGTTCGCGTACTCTATCAATGATTAGTGACAGTCGAAAAGGCAATCCCGAGTTTTGGGCCAGGATATAAACATTGTCCACATCGATAAAGAGAGCAACCCGGTTAGGAGTCCCTTGATGAATGCCCTGGGACGCTTCCATGTCCGCCTCCAACAAATGAGAGTCAATAGGGCCAGATGGTGAAGGAATCCACGAAAGCCGTCAATCCCCCGTTTGACTTAATCCCACAACTGTGAACGGTGATGGGGTGCGCACAAATAGACTTTGCAGCTTATCCCAGGTCGGAACAGCCGGAGTTTAGGATCCCTCGTTACTCCCCCTCGGCGTTGGCTTCCAGGCTTGCCTGGAGGTTGCCGACCAACTCCTCGTATTCCCGCCGGACGTGTTTGCTGGTGAGGACCGTGGGCTTGCTACCCTTCCTGTAGTCCGCTCTCAAAGCCATTGTCCCCAGGAAGGGCACGTCCAGGTCTTCCGCCAGCGCGATTCCCGCGCCTTCGCCGAAAATCTCGCCGGTGTAGTTCTCCACCACCCCCAGCACCTTCACGTTCAGCTTGCGCACCATGTTTATGGAACGCTTGGCGTCCAACTGGGCCAGGGTCTGGGGCGTGGTAACCATCACAAACCCATCCAGGGGGAGGGTCTGCATCACTGTCAGCGGTGAGTCGGAGGTGCCGGGAGGCAGGTCAACGACGAGGTAGTCGAGTTGCCCCCACTGGGTCAGCTGGAGGAACTGGTTGATGGCGTTGTGGACCATGGGCCCGCGCCAGATAATGGCTTCGTCTTCCTTCTGCTGGAAGAAGCCCATCGAGACGACTTTAACGCCGAATCTCTCCGAGGGGACCAGCTTGCCGTTCACCTGGGAGGGCGGCTCCGTGATGCCCAGAACCTTGGTGACGTTGGGACAGTCGATGTCCACGTCGAGCAGGCCGACGGAGTTACCCTGCCGGGCGAGGGTTACGGCGAGGTTGACGGCCACAGTGGTCTTCCCGACTCCGCCCTTGCCGCTGTAGACGGCGACCTTGGCCCTGATCTGCGAGAGGTTCTGAGTGATGGCGCGACGCTGCTGCCAGGTCCGGCGAATTTGTTCGAGCCTGGCTTTTTCCTGGGGCGTGGGGAGCCTCTGAGGCGTGGTCAATTTAAGTCGCGCACCGGTCCTTTAGGGTTGCTTGAAGGGCCTAGTCGATGCCCAGGAGCTTCTTGCCGTCTTCCGAAATCAGGTCAGGATTCCAGGGAGGATCGAAGGTCATCTCCACTTCCACGTCTTCCACGCCCTCCAGTTCGGAGATGGCCCATTCCGCCTGCTGGGCAATCATGGGGCCCATGCCGCAGCCGGGAGCGGTGAGGGTCATAAGCACGTGCACGTCACCCTCGTCGACATGTACGCCGTAGACCAGTCCGAGGTCTACCACGTTCACCGGAATCTCAGGGTCGTACACGTTCTTCATGATGTCGATAACTGCTTGTCGAGTAACCGTCTCTTCGGCCATCTCATACCTCCAGACGTTTTCTACGTCGATATTGAAATGCTAGCACCCGATAGGGTTGTGAGTCAAAAGGAAATTGGAGAAGAGGGACAAGATTCTTCGACTTCGCTCACATTGACAACCCGGGGTCAAGCGTCCTTCTTGGCCATGGCCAGCAGGCGGCGGATTTCAAGCACCTCGTCGCGGAACATGGCCGCCTTCTCGAACTCCAGGTTCTTGGCAGCCCGCTTCATCTGGGCCTCCAAATCCTTCACCACCCGGAAGAGTTCGTCCTGCGACATGAGCTTCCGCTCCGCCTTGTAGGGCGCCTGCTCCTCGGCGACGGCTTTGACCCGCTCGGTGATGTCGCGCACCGCCTTCTGGATGCCCTGGGGGGCGATGCCGTGCTGCCGGTTGTACTCATCCTGAATCTGCCGTCGACGATTGGTCTCGGTGATGGCGAAGTGCATGGACTTGGTGACGTTGTCGGCGTACATGATGACCTGGCCGTCCACATGGCGGGCGGCGCGTCCCACGGTCTGAATCAGGGATGACGACGACCTCAGATACCCTTCCTTGTCGGCATCCAGGATGGCAACGAAACTCACCTCCGGCAGGTCCAGCCCCTCCCGCAGCAGGTTGATGCCGACGACAACGTCGTAGACTCCGAGTCGAAGGTCACGCAGAATCTCGCTGCGCTCCAGGGTCTGAATCTCCGAGTGCAGATAGTGGACGCGAATGCCCATCTCCTGCAGGTAGTCGGCAAGCTCCTCGGCCATGCGCTTGGTGAGGGTGGTGACCAGACACCGTTCGCCGCGCTCCACGCGAACCTGAATCTGCTCCATCAGGTCGTCAATCTGGCCGCGGGTGGGCTTCACGGTTATGACGGGGTCCAGCAGTCCCGTGGGGCGGATTATCTGCTCCACAACCTTGTTGCTCACCTCCATCTCGTAGGGGCCGGGGGTGGCAGATACGAAAATAACCTGGTTTATGTGGTCCTCGAACTCACGGAAGTTGAGGGGCCGGTTGTCGAGAGCGGAGGGCAGGCGGAATCCGAACTCCACCAGCGTGTTCTTGCGGGAGATGTCGCCATGGTACATGCCCCGAAGCTGAGGGAGGGTCATGTGGGACTCGTCGATAAACAGCAGAAAGTCCTTGGGGAAGTAGTCCATCAGAGTCCAGGGAGTGCTGCCGGCAGCGCGGCGGCCGATGTGCCGGGAGTAGTTCTCGATGCCGGAGCAGTAGCCCACCTGGGTCATCATCTCCACGTCATAGCGGGTGCGGGACTCCAGCCGGGCGGCTTCCAGGATTTTGCCCTGGCCGCGCAGGTGGGCCAGCCATTCCTCCATCTCCACGTGGATGTCCTCGATGGCCAGGCGCATCTTTTCTTCCGAAGTGACGAAGTGCTTGGCGGGATAGATCTCCATCTCCTGACGTTCAGCGAGGATCTCGCCGGTTAGAGGGTCTATCTCAACGATGCGCTCGACCTCGTCGCCCCAAAACTGTACGCGGACGGCGACTTCTTCGTAGGCCGGCAGCATCTCCAGCGTATCGCCACGAACGCGGAACCGGCCCCGCACGAGGCTGACGTCGTTGCGCTCGTACTGCATGGCCACGAGGTCGCGCACCAGGCTGGTGCGGGAGCGGGTCTCGCCGACACGTAACGGGGCAACAAAGGAATAATATTCGTCCGGGTCGCCAAGACCGTAGATGCACGACACGGAAGCGACTATCAGCACGTCGCGGCGAGTGAGAAGGGAGCGGGTGGCGGAGTGGCGGAGCTTGTCTATCTCCTCGTTGATGTCGGCGTCCTTCTCGATGTAGGTGTCCGTCTGGGGGACGTAGGCCTCGGGCTGATAGTAGTCGTAGTAGGAGACGAAGTATTCGACGGCGTTGTCGGGGAAGAACTCCTTAAACTCGGTTGCAAGCTGGGCGGCGAGGGTCTTGTTGTGGGCGATTACGAGGGTGGGGCGCTGGAGGCGCTGGACGATGTTGGCCATGGTGAAGGTCTTGCCGCTGCCGGTGACGCCCATGAGGGTCTGGTAGCGATGCCCCGCTCCGGCGCCTTCGACGAGGCTGTCGACGGCCTTGGGCTGGTCGCCCGTGGGCCGGAAGTCGGAGCTTATCCGGAAGGTGCGCTCTGCGGTGCTGACCATGGCGTGCTAATGATACCACGGGTGGGGAGAGGAACCACCACAGCCGCTAGCCGCACTGCCCGGTTTCGGTTGAACGATATTGGCTTGAGGGACATAGCAGGTCATCCGGGTGGAGAATCTCTAACTCGCTGTCATCCGCGCCTTCTACATTCACCTCGAACGCTTAATCAGGGTCTGTAGTTATGCTGCGTTTCCCGTCGTACCACCCAACGAAATGCCATTCGGTACCCGCCTGCACCATTACTTCTAATAGGTAGGGGCCGGTGGGTAAACCCACAATGAAAGTGGCTTACGGCTCAGTGTCTATCCAGAAACTTTCTTCTCCTTGCTTAGCCACCAGCGCGATACTGCCATCCGGCTTTTGCCGGTCGGGGCCGCTGATGTATCCCCAGATCTTTGCGTACGAATCTGCCGGTATCATAATGTCTATTCCATCAACTCCATCGTTGTAAATGACTATCTCAGCAGCCTCAGCCGTGCTATATGTTACCCCGCCTTTACCGTCGTACCATCCCGCGATGACAAATTGGGTACCGCCGTCCGGCCTTTGAATCGGCACTTCGACCTGCAACTGAAAAATCCCAGAGGACACAATAACTTCAAACGTGCCGTCTACTTGCACTCTAACCCAAAATCTCTCGTCGCCTCGTATGGCTTCCAAGGCTATGTTTTCGCGCGGCTGGTCGTCCGGACCCGTGACTATTCCTCGGATACTGTAGGGATCACCCGGCGGAACAGTTTCGAAGGTGGCCTCGGCTATTTTCTGGTCTCCCAAGTATACATGGACCCAGTACCGCCCCAAGGCCGCCTCGTAGTTTAATCCAACTTGGTGGGTTCTCCTTGTGCCGAGGATCGATATGGGTATTTCTGCACGCTTCCGCACGAATTCAAACCCACCCTCGTAGGACAGTGTAACTTCTATCGGCAAGTCGTGAGGTATGCTGGATGGCCTGTAGGAGTAGTCCAGATTCATATAGATGATGGATGTCCGACCGGTTTCGATTGCAATATCGGAAATAGGTAGTCCATCCCTGGAGAAGCTAAGATATGCCCCTTCGATCCGATCATCGATGGTATCGATGTCGACTTCAACGGCAACGCTGTGAATATAAGACAGATCGAAGGGTTCGGTTCCGTAGTACCACCGGTCAATTTCCGTCTCGATACTGTCCGCAGCCTTTTTGGAGACATAAGTGTTGAGAGCCTCCTTCACATGGCAGATGCCCTTCTTGTTGTCATCACATCCATAATTGGGAATATTGAACTGTGTGTGCAGGTATAGACGCCGAAAGGCCTTGCGAAAAGCAGTTTCATCCATGTTGCGGTACAGGTCTCGGAAGATGCGCTCTCCCATGTAATAGTTGCACCAAAAGCACCACTCGGAGGAATAGGGCCATTCAACAAGTCTTCAAGGTCAGCAATGGTTTGAGTGTAGGCGCAGGTCTCGGAAATCAAGGCTCCCTCCAGAGTGTTGTCGGATACGGCAGCCATAAAGTAGGTTCCACCCTCGGCTATCCAACGGGGAAAACCTCACCAGTAGTTGTGACCCGCTTCATGGGCGAATAATCTGAGCATCCACTCTCTACTTTGCGCTTGCTCATACGACGTTATAGATACATGTGTGCCGAAATTGGCTCCGCTCGCCTTTTCCGGAATCTGCGCCAGTAGATAGATCACGTGTCGTTGTGGGAAGGGGAACCCCATGAACTCCTCGATGCTGCGTACGGAGTGCTCCAGCGAGTCCATGGTGTGGTCCAGACCAGGGTGGATGCGGATGATGCTCAGTTCCGTTTCCCCCGCCATAGGCAATGTGCCGGTACGCTCCTCAACGGTAACCTGCTCAGGATCTAATTGCTTGTCCCTCATATCGGAATCAACCCCGCACAGCACAGCTATAATTCTGGCTTCCCGGGCGGAGATGCCGTCGCTGATGGTTGGATGGGACATGACGCTCTCCAACCTGGTACGGTTTGAGGCAAGGCGCCAGAGGGACTCCAGGGCCGGGAAGTTGCTGCCCTCCACCACTCACGGCTCCTCAAGCAGTTGCGTCCCGTATCCCGTATGCGCCAGGCGAATCAGCCCCCTTACAGCATTGAATTCGCCGCCCCTGCTGATGCCATCTTCCACCCAAGGCAGGCCCTCGGTCTCTTCCGCCAACTCCGGCTCACTGTCCCAGAGTTCGTCGATGGTATTCTGAACCTCTCCTTCGCGATATCTCTGATAGCGAACCGTTACAGGTTCAATGTTCAGCTGAACCGGCGGTAGTGGGGGCCTGGGCGTGGGTTCGGGCGTCGGCTCCGGTGTCGGCTCTGGTGTGGGTTCAGGTGTAGGCTCAGGGGTAGGCTCAGGGGTGGGTTTAGGTGTTGGTTCAGGTGTCGGTTCGGGTGTTGGGGTGGGAGTCGGAGTGGGCACAGGGGTCACTGCAACCGTCGGTGCGGGGGTAGACGTTGGCGGAGGTTCGGGATTCTGCGGGGGAGTCGCTATCGCCGTAGGAGTTGGCGAGGGAGCAGACGGGCCGCCATAGGTGAAGGTCAAAACTACAACGCCACACAGTGCAACGACGTAAATTATCCATTGAAGTTTCCGCCTCAGACCCACCTGAGCCAACATTTTCGTAGCAGCAATACTATTGTTCAATGAAAAGAGGTGCTATGCTGACAGCTTAGCGCTTGGGTGCCAAACTCTTTGTGCGAATTTAGGGAGGGCGCGGCGGGTGTGCTATTCCAGGTCCAGGCTGCGCAGGATGGGAGAGTCTCGAAGGATTAGGGGCGGAATGTCTATGTCGATGCCGTACTCTCCCTTGGTGGCTTTGGATGCGTACGAGCTGCAGGTGCCTTCGCTGTCCGGGTCGAACTGCCACGACATGAAGTAGGATAGAATTTCGTGGGTCTCAGCATCAATGGTCAGGTTGGACGTTAAGACCCCTCCATTAGACCATCCCACGTTGACTAACGTCTTCTCCAAGTACACGTCCAACCTCAAAACTCCCGGCTCCGGTTCGGATAGCTTGATCCTCTCCGGGTCGGCCAGGACGATAATGCTGTTGAACATTGTGAAGGGGTTCGAAAAGCCGCGTCTCCAGGCTGTTTCTCCAAAAATATCGCTGGAGTAGACGGTTTGCCAGGTCCCGTCTATGCTGCGCCAGTATTCGGTTGGACGGCCCCCGGGACGCTCTCTGATGATGAATGCATTGACTGCAGAGTCCTTAAACCGGATCACGTTTGCGGCTCCCGATGCCAGGGAAGCAAATTGCAGGTCCGCCGAATCGAATTCATACCCACACCCGACCCATGACCCACGTATCGTGAATCCCACAGTCTCAGCCTCGCGAAAGGCCAAGTAGGCTTCCTTTACCAGGTCCAGCGGCGTCTCATCGTCAATGGGTGGTGGTGGCGGGTCCAACAGTTCATCCTCGAATACCAACAGCGCCTCCACCTCTCTCATGGTCATGCCGGGCTTCAGCAATGGATCGGAATGAAGGCGAATTAGGGCCTCATCCATGGAGTTGATTTTAGCCATCATCAGGCCGGTGTCGCTCATCTGGCTGAGAGGGTCCTGCCTGTGACCTATCGGCACCAGGGCATGAATGACCTCGTGGTCGGTGACGCGCCGGATGAGGAGATTCTGCAACTCAGAATCGTCGAAGTAGTCTCTGGTGGGCCAAACGCCAATTACGCCGCTGTCGGTGACGTTGGGGTTCTCTCCCCACCACGACGCGCATCCCCACGAATGCTCGCAGTAGAAGTCTGCAGCCTTCGCTTCTCCGATGGAGACCCCCGATAGGGCCCGGATGTCGGCTTCCTCCTCCGATTCTACGTGTTGAAATTCCAGTTTCAAGAGGGGCGCCAGCTCTTCCAGCGATTCCTTCAATATGCCGATGTAGTCCTCGTCGCCGGTTGACCATACCTTCACCGGCTTGCTCTGGTCCCATCTGACGATGGTCTCCGAGAACCATCCGCCGCAGCCCTCCCTGTCGGCTCCGCTGCCGGGTCTATCGCTGAAACATTCCCAAACTTCTCTCCCCACTCCCACAATTCGCTCCGGCACCGTGACCTCGAAGCCGCCGGCTTCCTCTGTCCCGTACTCCGCCTGCAGCAGCGTGGCGCCCATTGGCATCCGAAGGAGGAATGGTTCTGCGGTCGCCGGACCAAAGCCGTCTTCCAGGGACACTGTAGCCTTGCCGCCACATCTCTCCACAGTCTGCTCCTCCCGAAGGCAGACAAAGGTGATGGTCTGCTGACCTTCCAGAGGAGCATACCCTTCGTTGCGAAGAGAAAAAGCCACGTCCACATTGGCCCTGCCGTCGCTCCAGTACTCGTCCCTGGAGGAAGCTTCAACCTCCAAGGTCAGCCTGGTTGCCGGAAGTTCCGAGACCTCCAGGGTGAATTCGGCCACGTTGTCTTCCCCCCACCAGAAACCGTCCTCCAGAGCTCCGGCGTAGGCGACCGCTTCCGTCGTCCCCTGGGGTACTACGACGGCAAAGGTGAAGTCCGCGCCTGCGCCGGCGGGAATCAGGTCGGAAGTCACGGTCTGCGAGCACTCGGCAGCCTCAGTGTCCGGGCAGTCCATCCCAACTGTCAGCGTCGTTCCGGGAGACACGCCTTCATTAGTCACCCGAAGGTCGATTTCGACCAGTCCATCGCCGGTTTCGGCATAGCCCAGGTGCCGCACTTCCTCCACGGACGTGGCCAACCGGACGTACTCCACATCCACCGTTGCATAAACCAGATTGTCCCCAGGCGTTGTCTCAATTGTTGGTGTGTGCGCAACCAACCCCACGTGATAGGAGCCGGAAGGGACCTGCAAGCGAACGAGAATTTCCGCAGTTCCTCCGGGTTCAAGCGAATCGATAACGGCTGCTCTTTCTTCCCTGCCGCTGACACTTTCCACTTCTTCCTCAGCCCGGGACTCCCAATGGGTGGATAGAACAATGGACTCCGCCGATAATTCTCCACTGTTGGAAGCGTTCACCTGCAAATGGGTCAGCCCATCCTCGATTATTTCGTGCCCCGTCACTTCCAGGGAGATCTCCGCCGTTCTTGCGTCCACCTCTATTTCAGCCTCTGTGTCCATGACCCTCGCCACGGCAACGTGGCTGCCCGGCTCTAGTGATTGGGCGAATTGCAGGTTGGTTGTTTCGCCACCTTCAAGCGGCTCGATAGTCCCGACCTCCAGAGGGCTATCGCCGTCTATAGACAACCTCACGGGAAGGGGTTCGGCCGCGGCGGCTTCCCCTGCGTTAGTGACGATGACGAAGAACTCCGCCTGCACAAGTCCATCTTCCACCCCTGAAATCGCCACGACGAAGTTTTCTATTCTGTACTTGGCCGGTTCAGGCGTGGGCGCGGGTGTAGGAATCGGAGTTGGTGTCGGTGCAGGGGTCGGAGTGGGCGTGGGAGTCGGAGTAGAGGTTGGCGTGGGACTGGGAGTGGGGGGTGGTGTAGGGGAGGGTGTGGGCGTTGGAATAACCGTAGGTGTAGGCGTTGGAATGGGAAGAGAAGTCGGACTGGGGGTGGGGGTTGGAGTCCGTGTCGGCGTTGCGGATGGAGTCGATGGGGGCGTCGCCGTCGGGTTTGGCATTAAGGTTGGCGTGGGAGTGGGTGAAGGATGATCCCGACAGGCGGATATCAGGACCAGGGAGAGGCAGCACAGCAAGAAGATGCCAACGGCCGGGAAGCGGGACATACCTCGCAAGGCCATCCTAATCGCCCTTCTCAGTCAGAGAATCCACGGGCGCGGGAGATGGGGCATTAAGACGGAAGGCTAACGATTTCCGGGCGTTGCGGTCTGCGGCGCTGGCCATTGCAGGCGGATAATACCACGGGTGCGCGAGGGGAAGAAATTTAAGAACGTGATAATTTCTCATTACATGTAGTATCATAATATGATATCATATCCCAAACAGGTGAAAGGAGCTGCATTAATGGCAGAGAATCAACCGCGCTGAGCAAGGTCATCACGGTGAGGAGCAAGCATTTCAGGACTTTAGAAGAGATATTTAGGAGACCGACAGGTTCAGGGATAAGATGGGACGATATCATCTCGTTATTGGAAGCCTGTGGGGCGTACTTATCAGAGAGAAGGGGGTCGAGAATAGCAGTGAAGTTAAGGAGCCGCAAAGCCATATTCCATCGCCCGCATCCACGTAACACCATCGACAAGGGCATGGCGACGGACATAAGAAAGTTCCTGGAGGAAGCTGGAGTGAAGCCCAACTAGCTTGAGAATCAGTCAGAATAAATTTTTTGTTATTCGATTTTGGAGAATCTGATGATTTACAAGAGTTATTCCGCAACTGTTGCCTTTGACGACGAAGCGAACATTTTTCATGGACAGGTAATCAATACAAGGGATGTTATTACCTTTCAGGGAAAGTCCGTAGACGAGATTCGTACCGCTTTCAGGGACTCGGTGGACGAATACCTGAAGTTCTGCGAGGAATTGGGAGAAGAACCTGAGAGGCCGTATTCGGGAAGGATTGCGTTAAGGATTCCGGCGACGCTACATCGAAACGCAAGCGCCGCCGCCAGTGCAGAGGGCAAGAGCTTAAACGCATGGTTGACGGAGGCTGTGGAGAGAGCTGCGGCGGAGACGAACGTTACATGAGCACTACGGGCCGACCCTCACCCCCCCTGGGCTAGCTGGGTCAGGGCGCGGCGGATGCGCTCTTCCAAGTCCAGCGACGCTGACTCCGGGCCCAGGCTTCGCAATGCTTGGCGTGCCTCCCCGGCGGTGTAGCCAAGGGCAGTGAGGGCTGAAATGGCGTCGGCGTCATCTGGCCCGACGGTGTCCGCCAAGGGCAACCCTTCCTTCTCCAGTCGGTCCTTGAGCTCCAGCACGATGCGGGTGGCCGTGCGCTTGCCGATTCCCGAGACCGTCGTGAACGCGTCCAAGTCTCCCGCCATGATGGCCGTGGCCAAGGCCTCCGGCGTACGAGCCGAAAGCAGGTTGAGGGCCGAGCGCGGGCCGATGCCGGAAACGCCGGTGAGCATGTGGAAGAACTGGAGCGCCGCAGGACTGGGAAAGCCGTACAGCTGCGGTTCGTCGTCACGGATAATCAGCCGAGTGTGCAGGGTTACCCGTTGTCCTTCTTCGCCCACGGAGAGGGCCAGGGACGCGGGCACGGAAATATAGAAGCCCACGCCGCCCACTTCCACCTGCACCCAGTCGGTCCCGCGGGATCGCAACACGCCCGTGATGAAGGCGATCAACTCAGTATTCCAAATGCAGGCATGGACGCTACCATTCCGCCAGCGCCGCCATGTCCGCCAGTTCCCGCTGCCGCAGATGGCAGAGGGCGATAGCCAGGGCGTCGGACGTGTCGTAAGTGAGGGAATCTTCCTCCAGGCCGAGGGTGACGCACACCATGGTCAGCACCTGCTCCTTGGAGGCTGCGCCGTGGTCGGCGACAGATGACTTTATCTGGGCCGGCGGGTAGCGAAAGACTGGCACCCCCTGGGAGACTGAGGCTATGAGCACCGCCGCCTGGGCCTGCCCCACCGCGAAGGCAGGGCCAACGAAGCGACTTTGTCCCTGGCCCATGAAGGGCTCCTCGATGGCAATCTCGTCGGGGTGGAACATGCCTATCATGTTCATCAGATGAGAGTGGACCTGGTACAGCCGTTCCTCCACAGGGAGGGAGGACTTAAAGTCCAGGGACCCGTAGTCGCGGGCGAGAAGCTCGCCGTCGGACTCCTCTAAGAGGCCGTAGCCCAGATGTATGGTACCGGGGTCTATGCCGAGGACCTTCAACAACGGGGCTAGTTCTCCTGACTGTACTTTACCAGGGTCTCCTCGGGGAAATCGGCGTTGGTGTACACCTTCTGGGAGTCCTGCAGGTCCTCCAGCAGGTCCAGCAGGCGGAGGGTCTGCTCCGCTTCCCTGGGGGCCAGGGCGACGGTGGCCTTCGGCACCATTGCAACTTCCGCCGTCGCGATGGAAACATTCTCCTCTTCCAGCTGACGCTTCACCTCCGTCAGGTTCTCCGGCAGGGTGATTACCTCCACGTAGTTGTCGTCCACCTTCACGTCTTCCGCTCCGGCGTCGATGGCCAGCAGGGCCATGTCTTCCGCTTCGTCGGCCGCCATCTCCATGGTAATGAGGCCCATGGTGTCGAAGTTCCAGGCAACACAGCCGGAGGCTCCCAGGCTTGCGCCGCTCTTGGAGAAGGTCGCCCGCACTTCCGAGGCGGTGCGGTTCCGGTTGTCGGTTACGGTCTGGAGCATGATGGCGACGCCGCCTGGGCCGTACCCCTCGTAGGTTATCTCCACCAGCTGCTCCTGATCGTCACCCTCCCCCGTACCCCGTTTGATGGCGCGGTCGATGGTATCGGCGGGCATGTTGGCAGCCTTGGCACGGTCGATGGCCAAGCGGAGCTGGTAGTTCATGTCGGGGTCGCCACCGGAGCCCTCACGGGCCGCGATGGTTATCTCACGGGTGAGCTTGGTGAAGAGCTGGCCGCGCTTCGCGTCGGCGGCCCCCTTCTGATGTTTGATGGTCTTCCATTTTGAATGACCGGACATTCTGACACCTCCCTCCGGCCCACGCGGGCAGTGGAGACTTGATTTTTGCTCCGTTCAAGACGGTTGTCGGTGGCTCTCAATCGGACCCGACTAGGCTGCAGATTCAGACCAGAAAGAAACGGCGAGACACGCGCCAAACCGTCATCGGATTGCGCACAGTCATTGTATCACTGGGCCCAAGAGTGGTCAAAACGGGGGTGTTCACCCCCATCTCAATCTTCCTCCATCAAGGGGAAAGAGGAAGGAGGGAGGTTAGACGATTTCCAGGACTACGCGGGAGCCTTCCTTGATGGCGGCGACACGCAGGATGGTGCGCATGGCCTGGGCCACCCGTCCCTGCCGTCCGATTATCTTCCCCTTGTCCTCGGCGGCGACTTCCAGCCGCAGGATGACCCGATCGTCCTCCATCTCGGAGGTGACCCTCACCTCTTCGGGCTTGCTGGCCAGGTTTCTGGCAATGTACTCGATAAGTTCCTGCATCACTCGGCAGTCTCTTCCTCGGCAGCTTCTTCAGTGGCTTCCGCTGTAGGGGTTTCCTCTGCGGCGGCCTCCGCCTCCGGGACCGCTTCAGCCTCCGGGACGTCTTCCTCAAACAGACTCTGCCAGTGGAAGATGCGCTGTACGGCGTCGGAAGGCTGTGCGCCTCGGCTGAGCCACAAGCGGGCGCGCTGCTTGTCCAAGGTGACGGCGGGAGGGTCGATGAGCGGGTCGTAGTGGCCGATGCGCTCCACAAAGGCGCCGTCCCGGGGCGAACGGGAATCAGCCACCACAATTCGGTAGGAGGGCTGCTTTTTCTTGCCAACCCTTCGAAGTCTTATCCTAAGCATGGAGTAATGTTCCTAAACAGTTCGTTGATAACGAGAGGAAATTTTAGATTAGGCGTAATGGGTTGTCAACGGATGCTGCGCCGGGCGGCGCGCTGCGGATCTTCTACGGGGTGCTTCTCGTACGCCCCTCAAACCCGGGCGTAGGGCTGCGGCATGTCCACCCTGCCGTGGCGCTTCAGGTAAGCGTGGCGCAGTTCCATGAACCGGCGCTGGTAGGCCAGGCTCATAATGGGGTCGGTGGTCATTATGTCCGCGTCTTCCCGATTGTCCGAGTAGTAGGCCTTACGCAGCCCCACCTTTTTGAAGCCGTACTTCTTGTACAGGGCAATGGCGCTTTCGTTGGACACCCGCACCTCCAGGGTGACTACGCGGCTCTTCTGGTGCATAGCGAATTCGATGGCCCCGGCCAGCAGCAGCTCTCCCACCCCGCGGCCTCGATAGGCTTTCCGAACGGCAATGGCGGTGATGTGGGCCTCTTCGAACACCAGCCAGGTGGAGACGTAACCAACGGGGTAGTCTTCCATGGATGGGTCCGTCGAAGGACGACCAAGGAAGGTCCGAAAGTTCTGGATGATCCGCTGGG
Source organism: Dehalococcoidia bacterium (assembly GCA_034420855.1). GTDB lineage: Bacteria > Chloroflexota > Dehalococcoidia > Lucifugimonadales > JAPULR01. The sequence continues at coordinate 24,169 of DAOUKX010000110.1, read as the reverse complement.
GCATGGGGTCCGCCGGCACGTCGGACGTTTCCTGCTCAGGGGAGTCCTCCGGGGAAGGCAACGCCGCTACTAGGAGCTTGATCTTGGGATTGTTGATCTCGCTCTTGAAAGCGCTATTGGGCCACAGGGAAGGAAAAGCCTCCCGCTCAATTTCGCTAACGGAAGGGATATCCGAATCTTGCAGTTTTCGCAGAATATAGGGCATAGCGTATTGGGTGGGGGCGAAGATCGATGAGAAGGGGACGGAGGGGCGGCAGCGCGCCGGGCTCAACGTGTGCCTGTAAATATATTCTATCACGTCCCAACCAAGTGCTTTCGAGATGATTCGGGCCAAATGGGAAAACTTTCACACTCTCCCTTTACGTAATGTGCGGCTCCCCATCAACCGCATACCTAAAGGTCCGATCGCTCATACAATGGGAATTCGGCATTAGTGGAACGCGTTCTAGTTGGCATAATGCGCCCATAGTTCTATAATATGTTAAATGCGGATTCTTCTTCGCCTCGCACGACACGGCTTTAGATACAAGCGGTACCTGTTCCTTGCCTGGATTTCGATTCTCGGCGCCAACGCCCTTGCCCTTGCCGTTCCCTGGCTTATTGGCGATGCCGTTGACCAGGTCCTGACCGACGGAAACCGGCGCGGCCTGATTCTCCTAGGCGTTTCACTGGTGCTCATCAGCGTAGTGCGGGGCGCCTTCAGCTACGGCCAGACCTACTTCGCCGAAAACGTCTCCTCGCGAGTCACCTACTCCCTCAAGAACGCTCTGCTCAAGAGAATGCAGGGACTGAGCTTCGCCTTCCACGACAAACGGAACACCGGCGACCTGATGTCGGTGGTCACCTACGACGTGGAGAGCACCCGCATGTTCATCAACTTCGGCATGGTGCGCTCCCTTCAACTGGCCATTCTGATACTCGGCATTGCGCCCCTGCTGCTTATCCTGCACTGGCAGCTGGCATTGATAAGCCTTGCCGGCGTGCCCATAACCCTGTACACCACCATCACAATCAGCCGTCGAATGCGGCGAATCTGGCGGTCGGTCCAGCGGAGGATGGGCGTGCTCACCACAGTGCTCCAGGAGAACCTGGTCGGGATGAGGGTGGTCAAGTCTCTCGGCGCGGAGGAGGCCCAGAAGAAGCTGTTTCACGGGCACTCCTTCCAGGTATCGGAGGAGACCTTCGCCGCCAACCGGCTCAGGGTGGCAAACACGGCATTCCTGACCTTCATGTACATCGGCGCCACCGGGCTGGTCGTCCTGTTCGGCGGTCGCTGGGTCCTCGACGGCAGCCTCACCGCCGGCGAACTGGCCACTTTCCTCCTCTTCCTTGGCCTGTTGGTAATGCCGGTGCGAATGCTGGGGTGGGCCGTCAACGTCTTCACCCGCGCCGTGTCCTCCGGAGAGCGGATCTTCCAGATCCTCGACTCCCCCTCGCCGGTGACAGACAAAAAGAGCGCCAGGGAGATAGACCACGCCGAGGGCCAGGTGGCCTTCGACAACGTTTCCTTCTCCTACAATGCCATCACGCCCGCTCTTGCCAACGTGAGCTTCCGCATCGAGCCGGGCCAGAGGGTGGCGGTGCTGGGCGCCGCGGGCAGCGGCAAGACGACTATTTGCAACCTGATACCCCGCTTCTACGACGCCACGGAGGGGTCGGTGACCATCGACGGGGTGAACGTGAAGGACGTGACCCTGAATTCCCTCCGGCACAACGTAGGGATCGTGTTCCAGGACGTTTTTCTCTTCCAGACCACCATACGGGAGAACATCAGCTACGGGGTCAACGGCGTCACAGCCGAAGAGGTGGAGGAAGCGGCAAAGGCGGCCAATCTTCATGACTTCATCATGACCCTGCCTGAGGGGTACGACACCCAGGTGGGCGAGCGGGGGGTGACCCTCTCTGGCGGTCAGCGTCAGAGGCTTGCCATCGCCCGAACCCTGCTGATAAATCCGCCGGTACTGATTCTGGACGACTCCACCTCCAGTGTGGACGTGGAGACTGAGCAGCAGATCCAGAAGGCGCTGCACCAGGTCATGGAGAACCGCACCACGTTCATAATCGCCCACCGGGTCAGCAGCGTTAAAGAGGCTGACCTTATTCTGGTGCTCAAGGACGGGGAGATTGCCGCCCAAGGCACCCACGAGGAGCTTATCGCCAGGGACGGCTTCTACAAGGACATCTATGAGCTGCAGCTTCTGCCGGGAGAAGAGGTATTCCTGGAATCGGCGGTGAGCCGTGGCTGATGCGACGAGACTCTTTGTTGCCCTCAGAATGACACACTGTTTTAGGCGGGTGCGGTAGATGTACGGCGGATGGAAGGGCGCTACCAGCGTCGACGCCTTTGACCACAATCGCGGCGGTCTGAAGGACTTCAAGATACTGCTGCGTCTCATGCACTACACCACCCCGTACCGGGGTCTGGTGATGCTGGGGCTGATAACCATGGTGATATACACCGCAACGATGGTCGCCACGCCGATTATCATCCTGCTGGCCGTCGAAGCCATCGTGCCGCCGGACCAGAGCATGTCGCGTCTGACCTTCCTGGTGATAATGTTCTTCGTCAACGCCGGAGTGCAGTATTTGACCCACTACATACACCAGGTCGCAATGGCGCGGGTATCACAGAACCTGCTGCTGGACGTGCGGGACGATATGTTCAACCATCTGCAGTCGCTGTCCATGTCCTACTACGACAAGTCGCAGATGGGCCGGATAATGTCCCGCCTGCAGAACGACGTTTTCCAGATCCAGGAGTTCCTGACCCAGTTTTCCATGACCATAGGAGACATGCTCACCATCGGGGCAATCGTCGTAGCCATGTTCTTCATCGACTGGACCCTGGCGCTGATAACCCTTACCGTCGTGCCGCCACTGCTGGTAATTATGCTAATCTGGCAGAACCTCTCCTGGCCCCGCTTCATGCGGGTTCGGACGGCCCTGGCCATAGTCAACGGAAACCTTCAGGAAAACATCTCGGGGATGCGGGTCATCCAGAGCATGAACCGGGAGAAGAAAAATCATGAGCATTTCAAGACACTGAATCGAGACCACCGGGAGGCGCAGTTGAGCTCCCAGAGGTTCGCCGCATCGCTGATGCCCTCGGTGGAGATTCTGAGTGGGACCGCGATGGCCCTGATTGTAATCTTCGGCGGCTTTATGACGCTGAACGGCGGCCTGGCCGTGGGCGTCGTCGTAGCTTTTGCCCTTTACGTGCAGCGCTTCTTCGAACCCATCCGCAACCTCACCATGCAGTACACCCAGATGCAGCGGGCGATGACTTCCGCATCCCACATCTTCGAGCTCATCGACGAGAAACCTGAGATTGTGGACAAGCCGCACGCGGCGCGCATGCCCCAGATTCAGGGCAAGGTGGAATTCGACAACGTGCACTTCAGCTACACCCCGGATGTGGAGGTGCTGAAGGGCATCAACCTGACCATGAACCCCGGCGACACCATCGCCGTGGTAGGTGCTACGGGAGCGGGCAAGACCACCCTTTCGTCACTCATCCTCCGGCTCTACGACGTTACAGATGGCAGCATCAGGGTCGACGGCTACGACGTTAGAGAGGTGAACCGCGCCTCACTGGTGAACCAGATTGGCACGGTGGTGCAGGAGCCGTTCCTGTTCTCGGGGAGCATCAACGACAACATACGTTTCAACCACCCCCGGGTCACCGACGACCAGATTGTGCGTGCCGCCAAGACCGTCGGCGCCCACGAGTTCATCATGAAGATGAAGCACGGGTACGACTCGCCCGTGGAGGAGCGGGGCATGAACCTCAGCGCCGGCCAGCGGCAGCTAATTGCCCTGGCTAGGGCACTGGTCTTCGACCCCCGCATCATCATCCTGGACGAGGCCACAGCGTCGGTGGACAGCCAGACGGAGACGATGATCCAGGAGGCGCTGGGAAGGGTGTTGGAGGGACGGACGGCGCTTGTCATCGCCCACCGGCTCTCGACGGTGCGCAACGCTGACCGGGTAATCGTGATGCACGAAGGGGAGATTGTGGAGGAGGGAAACCACCTGCAGCTGCTGCAAATGGGCGGGGTTTACTCCAAGCTGTACCGGATGAATTTCGGGGAGAACGGCGCCAGCGAAACGGCGGGCTAGAGCATCCGCTGCTGGGCGTTAATCCCGCCGGGGGCGTACTCTACGCCCAGGTGAGCGTAGGCGCGGGCAGTGGCGGTCCGGCCCCGGGGGGTGCGTTCCAGGAAGCCAAGCTGCATCAGGTAAGGCTCGTAGATGTCCATGATGGTGTCCGCCTCTTCGCTGATGGAGGCCGCCAGCGTGTTCAGACCAACGGGTCCGCCGGAGAATTTTTCCACCAGCCCCCGCAGTAGACGGTGGTCCACGTCGTCCAGCCCCAGGCTGTCGATCTCCAGCTTGTCCAGCGCCTGCAGGCACACCTTCCCCGTAATCTTCCCGTCGGCCATCACCTGAGCGTAGTCGCGGGTGCGCTTCAGCAGCCGGTTGGCCACCCTGGGGGTCCCGCGGGAGCGGCTGGCTATCTCAGACACTCCCCTCTTGTCCACTGACACGTCCAAGATATCCGCGGAGCGCTTCACAATCTGGCCCATGGCCTTGTTGTCGTAGAAATCAAGACGATAGATGGACCCGAACCGATCCCTCAGGGGCGGGCTGATCATTGCATAGCGGGTGGTGGCGCCGATGAGGGTGAAGGGATTAACCCGGAGGTTCATGGCACGGGCCGCCAGCCCCTTCCCCATCATCCACGACAGGAAAAAGTCCTCCATGGCGGGGTAGAGCACCTCCTCCACCACCCGGCTGAGGCGGTGAATCTCGTCGATGAACAACACATCGCCCTTCCCCAGGCTGGTGAGAATTGCGGCCATGTCACCGGCCCGCTCGATGGCCGGCCCGGAGGTGACGCGGATGTTAACGTTCATCTCCTGGGCGATGATGTGGCCCAGGGTGGTCTTGCCCAGCCCCGGCGGCCCGTATAGAAGCACGTGGTCCAACGGCTCCTCCCGCATGAGGGCGGCGCGAATGGCAATTATCAGGTTCTCCTTGACTCGCGCCTGTCCGACGAATTCGTTGAGCAGGCGAGGCCGAAGGGAGGTGTCCAGTCCGGCGTCCTCCTGCCGGGGTTTGCCGGAGACGAGGCGGGGTGATCCGTCGCGACGATTGGGAGGCTGCTTCTGCATATGCACCCATAATAGGCAGTGTAAGCAAGAGCCGTCAACGAAGTTTGGCTCCAGCCTGATTGATTTAGAACGGAATATAGTATAATACGTTGCAGTCATTGAGGGGAAGGATTCTACGTTGCGATTAGTAGACCCTCCCATCACTGGGCACAAAGGGAGCATCGAGAATACAGAAAACAACCACATATAGGGAACGAAGCCGGATTTTCATGGCGCAAGCCTTTGAAGAGCCTGCCGCTAATGACATTCCCCAAGCCTCAGAAAAGGCATGGGGTGCCGCTGCTCAGATGCTCAACGCCGTTGCAGAGAGGCGTGGATGGCAACAGAAAGGTTACGGACATTTATTCGAGGCAATGCGTCGACTGCGCCGCGAGACTGGCGAATTGGAATTGAAACTCCTATTCAGCCATGCCAACGACCTTCATGGCAACTTCTACGAAGACTCATACTTGGCCGAAGACCTTGAATACCTTCTCCCACAGATAGAACGGCTGGTGAATCGGCTGGAACAGAAACTGGAGTCAACTCCCCAGCCGGACTGACCCATTTCTCTCTCATCCACCATTTCCCGCTCCCCTCGCCGTTGTCTCTATTCCTCCCAGCGTCTACAATAGCCCCATGGTCCAGACACAGATTCATCCCCCGTCGGCAACGCAAGTCCGCGCACGTCCGCTGGTCCCGGAACTATCCGACTATTCCCTGAACGGGGTAAGTGATTGGCTCAAACCCGTCCTCCATAGCATCATTGAGGGTAAGCGAGAGCTTTCAGCAGGCGAGTCGATTTCGCTCGCCCACACGGCGACGCAAGACCTGCAGGGCCTCTGCCATGCGGCATCCATCTTTCGCGACAGGGGCAAGGGACGAGTCGTCACCTTCTCGCCGAAGGTGTTCATTCCCCTGACCCGGCTGTGCCGCGACTTCTGCGGCTACTGCACCTTCCGTCAATCGCCCAGCGAAGCTGAAACGCTCTACATGACGACGGAGGAGGCGTTAGCGGTAGCCCGCGCCGGACAGCGTTTGGGCTGCGCCGAAGCGTTGTTCACCCTGGGTGAGCACCCGGAGCAGCGCTACGCCGAAGCGCAGGAGTGGCTCCATAATGCCGGCTTCCGCACGACGCTGGAGTACCTGACCCACGTCTCCGCCCAGGTGTTGGAAACCACCTCCATGCTGCCCCACGCCAACCCGGGCGTCATGAGCCGACGGGAGATGGAGGCCCTGCGACCCGTCAACGCCTCTATGGGGGTGATGCTGGAGATTCTGAGCGAACGTCTCTGCTTTGAAGGCGGGCCGCACCACCTCGCGCCCAGCAAACGCCCCTCGGTGCGGCTGAAGACCCTAGACCTGGCGGGCCAACTAAAGGTCCCCTTCACCACCGGCATCCTGATCGGCATCGGCGAGACCCGCAAGGAGCGTATCGAGTCCTTGCTGTCCATCAGGGACTCGCACCGCAGGTACGACCACGTGCAGGAGGTCATTGTCCAAAACTTCCGCGCCAAGGCGGACACGGCCATGGGTGACCATCCCGACGCCGCCACGGAAGACCTGCTCTGGACGGTTGCAGTGGCCCGTCTGATACTGGGCCCGAGCGTCAACCTGCAGGTCCCGCCGAATCTGAACCACGCAGATTATCCGGTGTTTCTCACGGCGGGCATCAACGACTGGGGCGGCGTTTCGCCCCTCACCATCGACTATGTCAACCCGGAAGCGCCGTGGCCTCAGATTTCACAGCTGCGCCGTCGGACTGAGAGGATCGGGTTCGAGCTGAAGCCCCGATTGCCGATTTATCCCGAGTATTTTATGGACCGCGACGACTTCACCGCACCGGCCATGAGGGAAAGACTTCTCGATATGGCAGACGGCGACGGTTACGTCAAGGGCGGTGTCGGAAGATATATCAATGCGTCAAGCTGAAGTCCCCATCCCCCGCTCCTTGGAAGCCCTGGTCGGCGCCGTCGAGCTCAAGGTAGGTCGTGCGCTGTCCGACGCCCTAGAGGGCAAAGATATCACCGTCGACCAGGCGGTAACCCTTTTCGAGACATCGGGCCTGGAACTGAACGCTACGCAGTTGGTGGCCGACGAGCTTCGTCGCCGCACCGTCGGAGACTTGGTCACCTACGTAGTCAACCGCAACATCAACTTCACCAACGTCTGCATCAAGCGATGCGGCTTCTGCGCCTTCAGCCGGGACCACCGGCAGGAGGAAGGGTACTTTCTGCCCATTGCCGAGGTCATACGAAGGGCAAAAGAGGCGTGGGATCTTGGCGCAACGGAGGTCTGCATACAGGCGGGCCTGCCTCCCCAGATGGAGGGAGACCTCTACGTCCGCATCTGCGAGGCCATCAAGAAAGAGCTGCCGGACATCCACATCCACGGCTTCTCCCCGGAGGAGGTGCTCTACGGGTCCATCCGCTCCCAGTGCAGCATAAGAGACTACCTGAAGGACCTCAAGTACGCGGGCGTGGGCAGCCTTCCCGGCACCTCGGCGGAGATTCTCGACCAAGAACTGCGAGACCGCATCGCTCCCGGCAGGATCACCATTGAGAAATGGATTGAGGTCATCACAACCGCCCACGCCCTGGGTATTCCCACCACCTCCACCATCATGTTCGGCCATGTGGAGACCAACGAGCAGAAGGCGCGCCACATCGCCCTCATCCGGGACGTTCAGAAGTCCAGCGGGGGCATCACGGAGTTCGTCCCCCTCAGCTTCGTCCACGCCGAAGCCCCCATGCACTTCCAGCAGACGGTGGACGGACTTCGAAGCGGCGCCACCGGCTCGGAGGTGATGAAGGTCCACGCCATCGCCCGCATTATGCTCAACAACTGGATTCCCAACATCCAGGCCTCCTGGGTCAAGGAGGGGCTGCGTCTTTCCCAGATTCTCCTCCTTGCCGGGGTGAACGACCTGGGCGGCAGCCTCATCAACGAGAGCATCTCCACGGCGGCGGGGGCACAGCACGGACAGCTGGTCCGTCCCTCCGAATTCCGACGCACCATTCGCGACGTGGGCCGGGTGCCCGCCGAGCGCTACACCACCTACGACATCAAGCGCGTCTTCGACGACCATGACGATCCCCAGGACCCGTTGGACCTGCTGGAGGGCAACCTGGAGGAGCGCTTCGGCTCCTACCAGAGCATGGTACAGATGAAGGGCTTCCGCTTCGTACATCCCAAGCGCCGGGACAAAGCCCAGTCCCCCACCACCCTCTAGCGTCCCATGCCAGCGAAACCGGGGCCGGTGCTGGCCTTGGCGGGCGGCGTGGGCGGCGCAAAGCTTGCCCTCGGCCTCTCCCGCATTCTCCCACCGGATGACCTCGTAATCGTGGTGAACACGGGCGACGACGAAGAATTTCACGGACTCCACGTCTCTCCCGACCTGGACACGGTGATGTACACTCTGAGCGGCCTTGCCGACCCGGAGCGGGGATGGGGGCTTTGCGGCGAGACCTATGGAGCCTTGAAGATGCTTTCCACCTACGGCGTCCCCACCTGGTTCAACCTTGGCGATCGCGACATGGCCACCCACATCAGACGCACCCAGCTTTTGCGGGAAGGGATGTCGCTTTCGGATGTGACCCGGGAGGTGTGTGGACGAGTGGGCATTTCTCACACGGTAGCGCCTATGACCGACAACCAGGTTCGCACGAAAGTTGAGACTTCCGAAGGCGTCCTCTCTTTCCAGGACTATTTCGTCCGGCTGAGATGCGAACCGGAGGCGAATGCAGTCCACTTTGAGGGCGCCGATGCTGCCGTTCCATCGCCGGCCTTCGACGATGCACTGACCAACGCCCGCGCCATCATATTCTGCCCCTCAAACCCCTTCCTGAGCATCGACCCCATCCTGGCCGTCGGAGACGTCCGTGAAAACGTGCGCGGCTTCTCCGGGCCCCGTATTGTGGTTAGCCCCATAGTCGGTGGCGCGGCCATTCGTGGACCAGCGGCAAAGATGATGCGAGAGCTTGGGCATCCCGCCTCCAGCGTCGGCGTGGCCCGTAAGTACGCCGGTCTCTGCGATCTTTTCGTCCTTGACAACGCAGACGCCGGTGAGGCCAAGCAAATTGACGCCCTCGACATGAAAGCCCACGTCACCAACACCATCATGAACACCACGGACGACAAGGAGACCCTGGCTCAGTACGTCCTTCGGCTCCTCGACGCGGAAGACAGGTAGCCTCAACTATGGAGGTGGTGGCGGTCATTCCCGTGAAGGCCCTGACCGAGGCCAAGTCGCGCCTCGAACCCTTCCTCACGGACACACAACGCCGTCGTCTGGTTACAGCCATGCTGCGTCGCGTTATCCGCGCTGCACAGAGAGCGGGCGCAGAGGTCTGGGTACTGGGCGCCGACGATTCGACCCGTGGACTAGCCTCGGAAGAAGGGGTAGAGTGGCGTCAAGAGGGGAAAAAAGACATCAACGAAAGCCTGCGGATTGTGTTTGAGGAGGCTTGGGACGCGGGAAAGTCGCCCCTCTTCCTGCCTGGCGACCTGCCCTTCCTCCAACACGAAGACCTTGCCGGGCTAACCTCAGCAGCGGTTCGAAAACCGTCCGTCCGCGCTGAAATCATCCTTTCACCCGCACGAAACGGCGGCGGCACCAACGCCATCCTGATCCCCCATCGGATGCCCTTCCGGTTCCGGCTCGGGCCGGACAGCTTCTCCCACCACGTGGAGGAAGCGCGAAGCCTGAGATTGGAGCCGCTGGTCCATAACAGCGACGGCCTTGCGAGAGACCTGGACACTTGGGATGACCTGCAGGAATATGAAGCGCTGCATCCGGGTTTTCTGGCGCACCTGACCCGTGGGGAAGATTGATGTGACAAGTACGCGCACTACGAAACGGAGTCTTCCGACATGACCAACTCGAAGCTGAAACTCGGCGTCCTTCTGCCCACCAGGGGGCTGGTGATGAGGGACCAGCAGCCAAAGAACGCTGACCTGGTGCTAAAGATGGGCCAACGCGCAGAAGCGGCGGGCCTCGACTCCGTCTGGGTCGGCGACAGCCTGACTGCCAAGCCGCGTCTGGAACCCCTGACCACCCTGGCCGCCGTCGCCACCCAGACCCAACGCGTCCGCCTGGGCACCGCCGTGCTACTAGGCGCGCTCAGACATCCCGTGCTCCTGGCCCAGATGGTTGGCACCCTCGACCTGCTCTCCGGCGGACGGACAGTGCTGGCCGTGGGCGCGGGCGGGGCCTTCAACGAGGCGCAGCAGCGGGAGTGGCAAATAGCTGGCGTAGACCCCCGCCGGCGGGGACGTCGGCTGGAAGAAGTGATGCAGGTGGTCAAGGCCCTCGGTACGGGGCATCTGGAGTCACACCAGGGCCGTCATTTCCAGCTGGAGGACCTGCAGATGCGCCCCGTTTCCGTACAGGAAGGAGGCGTGCCCGTCCTCTTCGCCTGCCACCTCCGGGCCAAAAGGGAGACCCAGTTCAAGAGGGCGGCAAGGCTGGGCGACGGGTTCATCTCCATCTCGGAACCGCCGTCAGAGTTCGCCGAGGTAGGACGGCGCGTCGCAAAATACGCCGCCGAATCAGGCCGAAACCCCGCCGAAATGGAGTACGTCTTCTACATGACCGTCAACCTGAACGCCGACGCTGCCGAAGCCGAAAGGGAAGCCGACCGGTGGATCCGCCTCTACTACGGAGTCAACATCTGGCGCGAGCTGTGGGGTCCCTGGGGACCGACGGAAGGGCTGGCGGAGTCCATCCGCGCCTACGAGGCGGCGGGCGCAACCACGGTCATAGTCCGGTTCGCATCCTTCACCCCCCTGGAGCAGTTCCAGACCTTCGTGGATGAGGTCCTGCCCCAATTACAGTAGAACAGACCCCAGCGAAACGCTTGTGCTTTGATGCCGCGCCTTGTATACTCGTAAAATCACGGGCTATTAGGAGATCAGCCCATGGCAATGACGCCTGAGCAGCGCATCAGCTACATAGAAGGCAAGCTAGATTCACTGGCAACAAAGGCGGACGTGGCAGAAGTACACGGGGAAGTGCGGGCGATGCGCTGGACCATAGCTGTCTTGGGTGTTGGTATCTCCATCGTTATCCTTGCTACCCAATTCATAGGCTAGTTCAGACAAAAGCACCGGTCCGTCTGATTTGGCTCACTGGCGGAAGATGGCATTCAATAATTGGTCTGACCAACATCGCCAACTTCCGTTAAAGTAATTTTCGCTGTTCTTTGGTAGCCTCCAGTGCGGAGGCTAATTATTCGTGAACTGCAAGACCAGCCGAACTCACGGTCCTACTGTGTTGAAACACTTTGCTCTAGCCGCCCTCATCCTAATCGGCATTCTTGCGTCCTGCGGAACCGCCTCCACCCTGGAATCTTGCGACGACGTGTCCGGTGCCACCAGCCAAAGCGGCGCAACGTCGACGACCGCCAACGAGGGCGCGCTCGTGCGTCGGGTTGTAGACGGCGACACTATCGAGATGGCCGACGGCGCGAGAGTCCGCTACATCGGCATTGACGCCCCTGAGCGCGACGATCTCTTCTACCAGGAGGCCACGGACTACAACCGCCAGCTTGTAGAGGGACAACGGGTTCACCTGTTAAGAGATGAGTCGGACGAAGACCGCTTCGGACGGCTCCTCCGGTACATCCTCGCAGGTGATATACTGATCAACGCAGAGTTGGTGCGGGAGGGTTTCGCCATAGCGAAGCGGTACCCGCCGGACGAAAAATTCGCCGACTGCTTCGACGACCTGATGCATGAAGCCAAAGAAAACCGTCGCGGGCTGTGGGAGCGCTGACTCGGCACCAGGAAGGACGAAGAAGGAGAAAACGTTGTTCCCAATAGACCTATCCGACAAGAAGGCGCTGGTCTTCGGCGTGGCCAACCAGCGCAGTATCGCCTGGGCCATTTGCCAGTCCCTCCACAAAGCAGGCGTAAGGCTCGGCGTCGTATACCAGAACGAGCGCCTTCGCAGCCGGGCCGAGCGTCTCACAAAGGATATGGAAGACCCCCTCGTCCTCCAGTGCGACGTCACGTCGGAAGAGGAAATTAAGGCCGTCTTTCAGAAAGCGGGTAAAGAATTCGGCGGCCTCGACTACCTCATCCACAGTATCGCTTTTGCCCACCGGGACGACCTCGGCGGCGATTTTTCCAACCTCAGCCGCAATGGATTTCGGGAAGCCCTCGAAATCAGCGCCTATTCCCTGATTCCGCTGGTCCGCCACGCCGCGCCTCTCATGCCCGAAGGCGGCAGCGTGGTGACCATGACCTTCAACGGCTCCGAGCGCGTCTACCCCGGATACAACGTAATGGGCATCGCCAAAGCCGCGCTAGAGAACGAGGTGCGGCAGTTGGCGGCGGAGTACGGCCCCCGCAACATCCGCGTCAACGCCATCTACGCAGGCCCCCTAGAGACCCTGGCAGGACGCGGCATCACGGGCTTCCGCGACATGCGCCGTATGCATGCCGAAAGGGCCCCCCTGCAGCGCAACATCACCCACCGGGAGGTGGGCGACACGGCCCTCTTCCTGTGCAGCAATCTTTCTAGCGGCGTCACGGGCGCCGTCCTCCCCGTGGACGCCGGATACCACATAATGGCCGTCTAGGGGAGAATGAATGAGGAAGCCATGAGCTGCAACATTACAAGCGGAGGAGAGGAAAAAGTCAATTAAGGATATGGGACTCCACAGCCAAGAGGAAAGGGATCTAGGGCTCCGCAGCCTCAGGCGATACGAAAGCCTCGAGCGGTACGTCGATTCCCAAGCACACTAACTACGCCACATACAAATCGAAATCTCCGCAATCATCAACAGACTCAACGTCATATATGCTGATATAGGAATGGCACTAGACCTCATTCGTGGCGTATATGATGAAATACACGAAGGAGAGGAATAACCCACCGCCAATTTCTACCAAACAGAGGCGAATAAGGAGGAAGCCATGAGCTGCAACGGTTGCATATTCTGCCGGATATCCAGCGGAGAGGTGCAGACGGACTTCCTGTACCTGGACCCGCAGATAATGGTCATCCGGGACATCAACCCCAGGGCGCCGACCCACCTCCTGATAATCCCGCGTCGATGCGTCCAAGGCTTGACCTACGCCGCCGGCCGCACCTCCGCCGTCCTTGGGCAGATGTTTGTCATTGCCGAAGAAATGGCCCGGAGGGAGGGGGTAACCGTCAGCGGGTACCGCCTGATACTCAACCAGGGGCCCGACTCCGGCCAGGAGTTGAAGCACGTGCACATGCACCTGCTCGGCGGCAGGGACATGTCCAGATCGATATAGGTGGGGTGCCGTTGAAGCGGGCGGCCTGGCTCATGAATACAAGCGCAGACGACATTCGGGTTTGCACAGGTAAAGAAAAATGAGCGACGAAATTCATCAGATAGTGGAGGACTGGGTGGGTACTCTCCCCCGCGGACTGGCCGGCCACATCGGGCGAGTGGAGACCCTCGCGGCGGAGTTCGCCGAGGCCCACCGGCTGGAAGCGGAGCGGGTTCGACTGTGCGCTCAGGCCCACGACCTCTGCCGCTGGATGCGGGGCGAGGAACTGCTTGCCAGAGCCCACGAATTCGGCATCCCCGTACACTCGGTGGAGGAATACAACCCCATCCTCCTTCACGGACAGGTGGCAGCGGAGATCCTGCGAATGAAGGGTCTCGACGATCAGGTGGTGTACGACGGCGTGTACCACCACAGCACCGCCTATCCGGGGCTGCATCCAATAGCCAAAGCCGTATTCCTCGCCGACAAGCTGGAGCCCAATAAGGCAGGACGCTATGCCTATTCGTCAGAAGCGTTGAAAGACCGCGCCATGAACAACCTCGACGAAGCGCTTCTGGAGTTCCTCAGCCGAGAAATCGGCACGTCGTTAGCGCGAGGCCAGATGGTCCACCCCTCAGCCCTCGAAGCCCGCAACGAGCTTCTGGCGCAGGGCCTGAAATTCACCCTCTAAGGCCCGGTTTGCACCACATCGGAATCGCGCAGGGGCAGGATTGAAACCCGCCCGCCTCCCTAAGTCGCCCAGACTGAGAAGTCGCGAAAATCCACGTCCCGGTTGCTGTCAGCGTAGAAGCCGGATATCGCGGCAACTGTACCGGATTCCAGGTTCTGACTTAGATCGAGAGTCGTCTCAAGCTCTCCATTTACGAAAAACCATCCCGTGTTGCCCATGGCGATCAAAAGCAGGTGGTTGCGCTCCAGCGGGCCGTCGCGCCAGTTAGACAGCCGGTCCAATGCCAATTCGGTATACCCAACCTCTCCAGCCTTTCTCCTATCATGAGACCACCATCCAGGGTCGTAAACGGAAATGACGTCAAGATGACTGGACTCCGGACTTCTCATGAGGTAGCCATAGTCCCACTGCCCGTTTTCGGGGTTCGAGAATTCTGCCTCTGCCACAAAGTCACGTGTGTTCAGGTTGCTGTCATTTGCCCCGATAAACCCATCGCCATGCTCAATCGTCCCGCTCGTTGGCCCATACCGACGCTGCAGGTCGTAGCCCCTGAAGTTCTCGTATTCCGTCCATTCCCCCGCATTTTCAGAGCCGGTGTAGTAACCGGTTATCACAGCCACGTCACCAGTGTCAGTGTCGCCACCCAGGTCAAAGGCACCCATGAAAGTCTGGTTGACGAAAAGCCACGCTCGTTCCTCTAGGACAACGACCATTATATGGTTCTGTTCTCCTTCTTTGAGGTTTAATCCTGTTGTCCGTCCCCCAGAAATTCGTTCATATTCTCCTGATATACCCGATTCCACGACCCAATCAAGTTGGCTGTCGACAACTATCAGCAAGAAGGGATTATCATCGCTTCCTCTCCTATCACGCCTGAGTATAAACCCGTAGCTCCAATCGTGAGTTGAAGCGTCGTACGGATTGGTGAAAGTAGCCTCCACCATTAAGTCATCCAAGACAACATCAGCGAATTCGGTCTTGATGAATCCATCATATGGGTCGTGCACCAGCCGCCCACTAACCGGCCCAAAGTCGTAGTCGCCGCTTGGTGTTAGAGTGGGCGTCGGCTGCGGAGTTGGTGTAGGCTCTGGCGTCGGAGGTGGCGCGGTCTTGAGGGCATGCAACTGCTCCTCGATAGTTGGAGCGGCGATGGCAAAGCCCACGTTGTCAACCGGCCTCCCACTTTCCGTCTCTTCCCGGCGAAAAGTGTTAATGCCCAGAATCTCCCCCATCTCCGAAAGAATGGGGCCGCCGCTGTTGCCGGGATTGATTGCCGCATCCGTTTGGATAACGAGCCTCTGGTTAGTCTGGTCGAACCGAATGGCAGAGACGATGCCTTTCGTGACCGTCGCCTGTCCTGGAAGTCCCAAAGGATAGCCCATTGCAAAGACTTCATCTCCGGGGTTGAGTTTGGAAACATTGCCAAAGGGCAAGGATCGGAAGTCCCCGCAGCAGATCCGCAGAATTGCCAGGTCTCGCACGACATCAGTACCCCGAACCTCCGCGACATACGTAAAGGAATCGTTGACCTCCACCTGAATTTCGCTCGCGTCCTCAATAACGTGCTGGTTGGTGAGAACGAGGGCAGAATCGTCGTCGACCTCGAAAATCACGCCGGACCCGGATCCCTTGTCGGTACGAATTCGTACAACCGAGGGCCGCACGTCCTCAATCATGGCGCTTATGGTCGGCGTAGGTCCAGGCGTCGGCTCAGGTGTGGGAGTAGGCGTCGGACTTGGGGTGGGATCAGGTGTGGGCGCAGGCTCAGGCGTAGGCGTCGGGGTCGGGATAGGATCTGGAGTTGGAGTGGGCGTGGCCGTCGGTGCAGGTATGGCCGTCATAGTTGGCGTGGGAGTGGGAATGGGCGTCGGAGTTGCCGTTGGTGCGGGCGTGGCTGTGGAAATTGGCGTCGGCTCAGCAGTGGGCGTTGGCGTAGGGACGGCGACGACAATAGGAGGCTCCGTGACGCCGGGGTAGTCCAGACTTAGAAATCGACGGTTCTCAGCAGTTCCGTCAGGCGCAGCGTAGACCAGTACCAGTTCATCCTCGTCCACAGGCACCTGAAAGCAGACTTTGCCTTCAATCTGGCCGCCTTTCTCAATTGCGCCTTCCAACTGGTCGGGAATGGTCCCGCAGGAGTGAATTACCGGGTTGTAGTCGCTGCGTCTGCTTCCCACCATCTGGAAGTGGGTGTGCCTGATGTTGACGCTTTCGGCGCCCGTAAGATTGAAGACGCGAAGCGCGACCATGTAGTACCGATAACCGGGCGGCGGTGGTGGATTGTCCGGGAATTCCTGCACCAGAAATGCCTGGGCGTCTTGCATGACACCCGCAACCTGCACCTGCAACCCGTTGGAACCAACAAGAACATCGCCTGCCTCGTAGGGATGGTCCACGATTGTGCCCACGGGAGGAGGGGTAGCAGCAGGAGTGAGAGTCGGCAGCGGTGTGGGACTTGGACTGGGAATGGACGTCGGCGCTGGGGCGGGAGCGCTTGTTCCGCCACAAGAAATGGCGATAAGGGCCGCTAACATCAGGCAGGGAAATAGTAAGAGTCTATTTGGTCGCATAGGTGTTCCTTTGATGCGGCTTGCAATTGTATCAAACATCCTGAATCGCAATTGCCGCCACCCATCCTTAACCCTCCTCCCTTTCAAAACTAAACGGCCGCCCTCCAACGTAACAAAAGTGCCACCCCCTCCTTGACTTCTAGGTGCGTCTGTTCTAATTTTAGAACATTGCAGCTAGCAGGTGACAGTCGATGGAGGCAATTCTTGAACTTCGGATGGGAGATGGCCCTGGCGCTTCAGAGCTGCGTTACCGCCCTCGCCAGGGGCTTCAACGCCCCGCAGTTCCTCACGTACTCGACCCATGGTCGGCCCCATCGCCAGTGGGCCTTGTACGCCCTTCTGACGGTCAGCCTCGCCTTCCTGGTCCAGAGCCTCTACCTCGGCCTCCTGCCCTGTCTGGCAGGACTGGATGCGGAAGTCCTGGCCACCCCAAGACTCCGCTTCATGGTTGGGGCGCTGCCCATGGTCGCATCCGTCCTCGTGCTGAGTTTCATTCTGCGCCGATGGAGAAGAAGGAGATAGTTCGATGACCTTGGAACGGATAGTTGCGGAAGAAGAGTGGGAGTTGATGTCTCTATGCCTTCTGCTCGGCATGCTCAGGTCCTCCCTGGCCATGCCGGAGGACGCCTTGACGGAACTCCTGGAAGTTCTTGAGGGCGACCCGGATGAGTAGCAAGACCCCCGAGATTAATCGCAATGCCTTCTACGCCGGCGTGCTTTCGGAGGACGAACGTGCTCGCCTGGAAGCAGCGAGGGAGATGGAAGGCATAAATGAAGAGGTTGCCATTCTGCGGACCATGCTGCGAGACCAGATTATGCAGAGCCCCGAGAAGGTAGAACTGCTTTTCAAGAGTATGAACATGCTGACGAAGGTCGTGGCCGCCCAATACAAGCTTTCGCCCAAGTCTCAGGACGACCTGAACGACAGCATCATCGGAGTCATTAACGGCATAGGGCGGGAACTGTGGCCGGAGGGCAGCCCGTGAGTCGCAAGAGCATCGGCAAGGCCCTGGGCCAGTCATCGGGCAGAATGCGCCGACGTCCATCCCCGGACCATCGATAGCTTACCGCGGAGGCACTACTCGACCTTCGCGTGGAGCTTCTGGAGAAGCAACTGGAGGAAGTGAAGGGGCGCGTTAACGACCTGATGCTGATTATTCTGGCCGCCGTCATTACCGACGTGGTAATGCGCGCCGTGACATAGAAAGAGGCAGACATGAGTGAAAGATGCCCCCTGCGAAAATACCAACCCGACATCGGATACGCCATCACGAAAAGCGTGCGCCTCCGTAAGGGCCTCACCTTCACCATCGAGATCGCCCGACAGGGTGGAAAGAACGAGCTTTGCGCCCAGCTCGCGACGTATTTTCTTGACATTAGCGCGTACTTGGGCGGCAACACGATAAAGGCAGCGCCAACCTTTATCCCCCAATTCCTTATCAGAATGGATCGTCTCAAGCAGCGACTGAACGGGGCAAACCTCCGGGGCGACTGGCGCGTCAAGCCGGGAAATACCGTGGTCCTCCGCAAGGCCCGGCAGATCTTCCTCAGCGCCGAGCCCCATGCCAACGTGGTGGGCAATACGGCCCACATCCCGCTGGAGATGGACGAGGCCCAGGACATCGACTCCGACAAGTACCACAAGGAATTCCGTACCATGGGCGCTTCCACCAACGTCACAACCGTTCTCTACGGCACTCCCTGGGACGGCCATTCCGAGCTGTAGGAAGTCGCTCAAGCCAACCTGGAACTGGAGCGAAAGGACGGTATAAAGCGTCCTTTCTCCGTGCCCTGGAACGAGGTGGCCCAGCAAAGCCCGTCCTACCGTCAATACGTGGAGGCTGAGCAGGAGCGTATGGGAGAAAAACACCCCCTCTTCCACACTCAGTACCTGTTGCTGCCTATTTCCGGTCGCGGCGGCCTATTCGCCGACGGCGACACCGCCCAGCTTCAGGGGCAACACCCGGGGCGAGGTGTACGTGGCCGGGTTGGACGTGGGCGGCGGCTCCGACGGGCTTTCAACGCTGGGACGCAGGCCCGACTCCACCGTGCTCACCATCGGCGAGCTGGACTTCTCCGACGCCGGCACCCTCAATCGGGACCCGGCGTCCGTGTGGTGGAACACTACGAGGGGCAGGGAATGCCCCTCCACAACCTCTATCCCCGGCTGGTGGACCTGCTCAAGAACGTGTGGCGCTGTCGCCGGGTTGCCGTCGACGCCGACGGCATGGGCGAAGGGGTTGCCAGCGTGTTGACGAAGGCCCTCGGGCCAAGCGCCGAAACGTCGCTGCGATTCAGCGCTCAAAGCAAGTCTTGGCTGGGCTACTATCTGCTGTCGGAGGTAAATTCCGGCCGGCTGAAGATGTACGCGCGGGACGTTTCGGAAGAGTGGGCCGAGTTCTGGCGGCAGGTGACCTCCGTGCGGGTCCAGTACCGGATGGACAAGACCATTAACTTCTACATGGAGAAGTCCCAAGGCCACGACGACTACCTCAACAGCCTGCCTTCCTGGTGGAAGCCGGAAAGTACCTTCCCAGAGTCGCCAAAGGCCGCCAGTGGGAACGCCAACTGGCAATGGTGTAAAGCTAGTACGCCCCTCCCAACCGAGCTTTAACCTCTTCGTGCAAGATCAGGTTGCCTTCCCGCATATCTTTGATCCCCTCACGAATGCCGTTCATCATCTCCACGTCTTCCATAATCTCCATCGTTTCCACGATGGATTCATACAGATCCCAGGGGATAACGACCAACACAGGCTTCCCCCGTTTGGTGCACGGCAACTGCCCGCTTCTCCTTTGACAGCTGTTCCGAAAGTCTGGTCAGCATACCGCAAGCAGATGATCTTGGAATGGAAGGCATTCCAAGATCATTTTCGGTAACCATTTCTATATTCTCCTAAATTGGGGGATCAATGAGACCCAGCCTGATCAATCTCACTGTTATGTAGTAGACGTCCCTCCTGGATCTTCTCCTTCTGATTCCGACGTTCATCACAATTGATCTTTTGTTGGCGTGGTCTACTTAGTAAATGATTCGATACCTTTGCCCCCCTGCCCTCACTGTACGATAGCCGGCTAACTCGTCCTGAAGCGGTTTTCCTTGTTTGTCTGGTTCCCCTGCTAGTCTACCAGCTCTCCTCCAGATAATCGATTGTACACGTCTATCTGGAATGGACTCGATTGCTCGAACTGCTGCTACGGTATACTGGATTTCATAGGCCATAACGTGTTGGTGGGACCAGAAACAAAATATAGTGCGTACTAATGAACTATTGCAAGTGCCTCAAAGCTGTATAAATCCAAAACGGAGCGTGACCCCCGCACGCAACCATTATTGCGCCCGCATCGTCCTCGCGTGCCTTACCGCGCTCATCTTCTTTGTCGCATGCACCGGCGAAGTAGACCCATCCCCCACGGCAGCGCCCTCTACCATCCCCACTCCCGCGCCCACCCCGACGCTGACCGCCACGCCGGTTGCTTACCCCACTACGACGCCTACGCTATCTGCCGCAACTAAAACCACTTCCACCCCAGCGTACACTCCGGCTACGACCCTGTCACCAACCCCGAAACTCTCGCCTACACTAACACCTGCGCCCACTTCATCACCGCCATCCTCCCCCACTCCCACGCCGACTCCTGCATCAACGGCAACCCCCGTACCTCCTCCCACTGAGACCCCGACCGCCACGACAACGCCTGCCACAGCGCCAACTCCCACCCATGTACCCTCTCCGACTCCACCGCCCACTCCGTCGCCACAGCCGACGCCGCCCCCGACCCCCACCCTCGGCCCTGAAATCGAGGCTCAGGCGACCATCGCTTCCTGCACCTTCTACCTGGAGGTGGCGGACACACCGGAAGAACGGGCGCGGGGCCTCATGGAAAGGGAGTCCCTCGGCAAGGACCGCGGCATGCTCTTCGTCTACCAGAGTGAGCAAACCCTGAGCTTCTGGATGAAGAACACCCTGATTCCGCTGGACATACTCTTTATCGACGAAGACCTTGTTGTGGTCGACGTTCAGACCATGCGCCCCGGGCACGAGACAACGGGCGGCTCGCTGCCCATCCACACCTCCGCCGCACCCGCCTTCTACGCCATCGAAATCAACGAAGGGACAGCCGCCCAATGCGGCATCGAGTCCGGCGCGTCCGCCTTTCTGAGCGAAATCGCCCCTGAAGCTGCGAACTAGCCCCTACCCGTGCAGCTCGATAACGTCCCCGTCGGCGAGGACGTAGTCGCGCCCCACACGCTGCCCGTCGAACTTGGCCGAACCCCACAGCAGCGCGTACTTCAGCTTCTCCCGCCACTCCTTGTGCAGCCTCTGGGCCGCGTCGGAGGCCGTGCTCCCCCTCGCGATCACGATGGGCTTCTTGAAGTCCGGCTCGCCGCTGGGGCTTTTGGTATACACCCTCACCTTGTTCAGATGTCTGAACACCTCGTGGCCCACTTCGTCCAGCCCCGTCCCGTCCAGGCACGACAGCTTGATAAGGGTAAATTTGTCGCCATATTTCCCCTCCAGCCTTCGAAACTTCCCGTCGGCGTCCTCTGCGTCCGCCTTGTTCGCCAGGATGATGGACAGCTTCTGAATCCGGGCCCCCTCCGGGTCTATTGCCTCCCCCGCCTCCTGCAGCGAATACCCCCACTGGTGGAGCAATGCGTTTATCTGCTCCATCTCCTCCAGCGGATCACCCTCCAGGTCCACCGTCACCAGCAGCAGGTCCGTGTTGCGCAGCAGCCCGAACAGACGCGTCTGCACGTCCAAGGCGTTCAGGGCCGGGGTGTCCACAAGCTGGAACATGATGTTTTCGAAAGGAAGCATACCCACCATCGGGATCTGCGTCGTGAAGGGATAGTTGCCCACCTTGGCCGGCGCACGGGTCAACGCATTGAGGATCTCCGACTTCCCGGAGTTGGGCAGCCCGACGATAAGCACCTGTCCCGCTCCCTCCTTGCGAATGCTGAAGGGCTGCGGCCCGCCGCTGGTGCTCTTGGGCTTCTCCAACTCCTCCATGTGCCGCGACATCCGGGCCCGCAGGTCCGCTCGCAGGTGGTCCGTTCCCTTGTGCTTGGGGATGACGGCCATCATCTCCTGCAGGGCAGCAACCTTCTCCGGCAGCGTCCTGGACTGCCGGTAACGCTGTTCCGCTTCCTTGTATTTGGGGGTTAGATTGGCTGGCATCTTTCGATTATGGTTCTCCCGCGGACCCCAAAGTCCCTACGCCCGCCTTCCGTTCTTCGCCCTTCCCCCTTGATGGGGGAAGGTTCGGATGGGGGTGATGTTGCCTTACATCGCATGCTGCTCAAAATCGACTCGAAAAGGTCTCCGCCTGCTATCGGCCGGTGTAGTTGGGGTCCCGCTTCTCGACGAAGGCCCTGGCCGACTCCTCGAAGTCTGCGGTGTTATGAAGCCGCAGCGCCGCCTGGTAGTAGTCCGCCTCGGCGGCGGCGCGCACCCAGGGCCAGCGCGTCACACGGACGCCGGCGCGAACGGCCAACGGCGGCGCTTCAAGCACCTGCTCCGCCAGGGCAACGGCCCCTTCCACGTGCTCTCCCTTCGGCGTGACACGATTTATCAGGCCGTGATCCAGCAGGGTCTCGGCGGTCTGGGACTGACCCGTCAACAGCATCTCCGTGGTCATCTTGGAGGGCATGAAGTTCTGCACCTTCGCCCACGCCGGACCGCCGGGGAAACCCCGCAGCGTCTCCGTGAGACCGAACTCGGCCTCCTCTTCCGCGACGATGAGGTCGCACTCCACCGCGATGACCAGCCCGTAGCCCAGGCAGTAGCCGTGGACGGCGGCAATCACGGGCTTCCAGTTGATACACCGACCCAGAAATCCCTCCGGGTTCATCCCCATGCCCCAGTCGGCGTCCCGCTGCCGGGAGTCGGGGTTGTGAAACCGCTCCTTCACGTCTGCGCCGGAGCAGAAGGCCCGCCCCGCACCGTGCATCACAGCCACCCAGGCTTCATCGTCAACGTCGAAGCTGTGCAGGGCCTCCGCCAGGTCTGTCTCCAGCTCTTTGTTGACGGCGTTGAGCACCCGCGGCCGATTGAGGGTGACGTAGCCGATGCGGCCTTCTCTACGATAGGTAACGGCTTTCGAGGTCATAGCTGGCTACCTCCAAAGCCTATTATGCCCCAGCCGCAAAAGTCTTGCCAGTCGCCCTCCGCATCCTCTCCCTTCTTCACCCTTCCCCCTCTCTCCCAACTGTCATTCCGAGCGTCGCGCAGCAAAGTCGAGGAATCTCGCAACCAGCCACGCCCAACTCCTGCCCAAACTCCCCTCTTTACCCTCTCCATTCCAGCGCAGGCGGGAATCCATCCCGCTCACCCTGAGCTTGTCGAAGGGCCGAGCGGGACAGTCGCGCCCCACGGCCCATCTGCTAGGAGCGTCTCTCAAGCCACCCGTCTCACCCACGCCAATCCTCTCCCCCAAAAGTGCCAAAACACTACTTGCAATGCAACAAACTATCGTTCTATAGTATCTGTCATGCGAAAGTCTTTTCGAATAAAGGGGAGGACAACCGACACCATGCTCGCAAGTTGAGCCGGACCAAATAACATCGGCGCATACATCGACGGCCAGGAATACAGGGACGAAGGATGTGAAATCTACCCTTCCTGCCTGCGCTGCCCATTGCCCCGCTGCAAGTACGACGACCCCCAGTACGCCCACGCCCAGCGTCGCCGCCAGAGGGACAACCTGATTGTCCAGGCCCACGCGCGCGAGGGTCTTGTCCGTGGCGGAGGTGGCCCGCCGCTTCGGACTAAGTCAGAGGACCACACATCGAATTTTAAGGAGGAATGGATATGGAAGAACTAAATCTGCTCCAGCTCGTCGCTCGAAGGGACGCCCGGCGGCCGCAAGGCTACGCTGATAACATTAGGGAACCTCTGAACAACCGACTTCAGGTTGGACTTAAGGTAAATTACAAGGGGTTCAGGTGGGGATGAGCCGCCAGACGAGGCCTCTAAGGGGTTGGTTTCGGGGTAAAATTGGGCTTGGGGAGGCATCTAGCCGACGGCAACCCTGATTGTGGGCCCACTTGTACAAGGTCACCACGCCAAGTATTGCCCGGCCCTCATCTTTCTTGGCGAACCCCAGCAACATCATCAACCGTTGGGTGTTCTTGGCCAATCCCCGGTAGCGGACCTTGGCGTACCCGAAGCGCCGCTTTACCCACAGGAAGGGATGCTCCACCTTGGCCCGTATGGACGCCTTCTGCTTCTCCTCCACCGCTGCCTCACTCCCAGGCTCCAATTGTCGCCGTCTGCTAGGCCTCATGGCCACCTGCCACTTCACCTCCAAGTCCCGATTCTCAGGCCTCTTGTCAACTCCCAGATATCCCGCATCCCCCCACACCTGAGTCTCTCCCCCATGCAGCAAGTGCGGCGTCTGCGTCACGTCATGCACGTTGGCCGGTGTCGTACTCATGTCATGCACCACTCCCGTCTCTGAGTCCACCCCTATGTGAACCTTCATCCCGAAATGCCACTCGTTCCC
>DAOUKX010000109.1:0-10378 GCA_034420855.1 Dehalococcoidia bacterium | reverse complement strand
AGGTGGAGGCTGCTGTCTATGGGGTGGGTGACAATGTCGGTGGTGATATTGAAGCTGTCGTTACGGCGGGGCTGGTCGTAGCCGTAGTTGAAGGCGTTGATCCACTCCTCGGCGCGTACGGAGTCTGGGTCTACGTCGTAGCCGTTTCTGGCCCAGTTGAGGGCCAGGAAGTAGGAGGTGCGGTCCGTATCGAGGCTGAAGGTAGAAACGTTGTCCACTGCAGCTGAGACGAAGCGCTCCCTGGCGTAGTCGCGGAAGGTTGTGGCGGAGGGCGTACCAGCCGCTGCTGTGCTGTCGGTTGCCTGTGAGACTGCCGTGGGAGCCGCCGTCGGTCTGGGCGCTGGCGCTGCCGTGGGAGCAGGCGTAGCTGTAGCAGGTGCCTGTGGGACGAACCGCTGACGTGTTGGAGTGGGGGCTGCGGTGGATCTTGGGGCTGCCGGGGCTGCGGTGGCAGCGGGAGCGGCGGTTGGTCTTGGCCTTGGAGCAGGCGCCATTGTGGGCGCCGCCGTTGGGGCCATGGTGGGGGCGGGCGCCATTGTTGGAGCGGGAGCCGGACTGGCCGGAGCCGCGGTTGCGGCGGGCATAGCCCTTTCGTCGGAATCGTCGCTGCCACATGCAGCTATGGCCAGCAAGCTAATCATCGCAATCAAGGCTATCGTCACAAACTTCGTCATTTTTGTACCTCCAAGGGGTTAATTGAGTTGGGGGCTTCCTGGGGGAAAGGCGAGTTCAGGCCGATGTGCTTCCGGTCAGCAGTGGGCGCGGATGTTATTGAACTCGACGTTGTCGCCAACTCGAATGTCGTACCTGTCGGCTTCTCCAGCGTTTACCTCAAGGGCATAGGCGGCGCTGGTGTAGGGACGGTACCTGGGTATCCGTTGGTCGGGAGTGTTGGGAAGGGGAACGCTGACGTAGGGGTGGATGTCCACCACGCGGCAATTTCTTCCTATCCAGATGAAGTCCAGGGGGAACTGCATGCCCTTCATCCACAACTCGCTTATCTCCGGTCCGTCGGGAATGTAAAGCATGCCCTTGCCGGCCTCGAGGTACGGGCGGCCTGTGAGGCCCTGTTCCCAGAGATGCTGGGCGCGGGGAACCTCAACGTCAAACCAGACTTCCTCAAAAATGACCCTGGCCGCACCGTCGTCGGGAGGGCCTGTTTCGCAGCCGACGCAGGCGGTGGCGAAGAGTAATGCCAATGGGACCAGCAGGAGTTTCGCTTTTGGCATTTATGCCTTCCTTTCCACCCGGGGCTATCCGTGGTCCGGGCTGTCGGTTGGTGACCAGGGGAGCCCATGGGAGAGGGGTTCAGGACTTTGGGGCAGGGCCTCTAACAGACAATATGCATCTAAGGGCGAAATCGTTCCCTGCTGGTGGGGGAGTAGATGGGGGCAGGGGGTGGTTTTCCGCTTTTGCGCGAACAAGGGAGGGGGAGTCTCCCCCTCCCTTCGACAAGCTCAGGGCAGGCTCAATCTTCCCCCGTCGAGGGGGAAGAGGTTAAGAGGGAGGGGGAAGGGGGAGAAATCCCTCTTGCGAGATTGTGAAATCTGTAGCATAATTATTACAGTATTCCTTGGTGGTTAGAGCGGGGTGGACCCACCCGTTCCCATCCCGAACACGGAAGTGACACGCCCCAGCGCTGACGATACTGCCCTGGTAACAGGGTGGGAAAATAAGCCACTGCCAGGGATTTACAAGTGATGCGTGGGGTTCCTTGAGAACCCCATCAGCCTCACCCCGAACCGAGCATACCAACGATAAACACCAGCAATTCGGTTGTTTTCAAACTAACCAGAAGCCCAGATGCCATGCCTTTACAGCCTTCGCCTGCCATACCTATACTATTAAGGTTGAAGCAGCGGTCTCTTGAGACAGCCCGGCTGTCCGGTGCCGCAGAAAGTATGGATCGACACAGCATCTCCACCCCATGAAGCCCTGAGGGATTAGCCGATGTCCAGTAGATTCGAAAAGTTCTCGGAGAGAGCACGACGGGTTCTGACCCTGGCCCAGAACGAGGCCCAGAGGTTCAACCACAACTACATTGGAACGGAGCACATTCTGCTTGGCCTTGTGGGAGAGACAGAAGGTGTGGTGGCGAGGGTGCTCAAGAACCTGGGCATTGACCTGGAGAAGGTACGCGCCGCGGTGGAGTTCATAATCGGCCGCGGCGAGAAGGCCGTGACGGGCGAAATAGGCCTGACGCCAAGAGCCAAGAAGGTGATCGAGTTGGCCGTGGACGAAGCCCGCAGGGCCAATCACTCCTACATCGGCACGGAGCACCTGCTTGCCGGTCTGCTTCGGGAGGGTGAAGGCGTCGCTTCCGGCGTGCTGGAGAGTCTTGGCGTCACGCTGGACAAGGTGCGGACGGAGACGCAGCGGGTGTTGAGCCAGAACGTGCCCGCCGCCGCCCAGGGACGGGGCGCACAGCGCACGCCAACCCTTGACCAGATGGGCATCGACCTGACGAGGGCCGCCAGGGACGGCAACCTGGACCCGGTGGTGGGTCGCGTTACGGAGCGGGACCGGATCATCCAGATCCTTAGCCGCCGGACTAAGAACAACCCGGTGCTCATCGGAGAGCCGGGGGTTGGCAAGACGGCCATCATCGAATCGCTGGCCAAGCACATGGACGACGGGGCCGTGCCGGACACCCTTCGGGGGAAGCGGCTGCTGACGTTGGACATGGGGTCGCTGGTGGCGGGTACGAAGTACCGGGGCGAGTTCGAAGAGCGGCTGAAGAAGATAATCGACGAGATTCGCAGTTCCAAGAACTGCGTGTTATTTATTGACGAGATACACACCATCGTAGGGGCGGGCGCCGCCGAGGGCGCCGTGGATGCCGCCAACATCCTGAAGCCTTCGCTCCAGAGGGGCGAGATTCAGGTCATCGGCTCCACCACTCCCAACGACTACCGGAAGTACGTGGAGAGGGACTCGGCGCTGGAGCGTCGGTTCCAGCCCGTGCGAGTGGACGAGCCTTCCGTCGACGAGACCACGGAGATACTGAAGGTGCTCCGCAGGAAGTACGAAGAGCACCACAATTTGAAGATAGGCGACGATGCTTTGGAGAGCGCAGCCAACCTGGCCGCGCGGTTCATTCCCGATAGATACCTGCCTGACAAGGCCGTAGACGTTATCGACGAGGCTGCCTCGCGGGTGCGGATTCGCGCCACTTCCCAGCCCCTATCGCTGGCGGAAACCCAGCGGATTCTGCAGAGCGTAAGGCGGGAGAAGGACGACGCCATTGGCGGGCAAAATTTCCAGTACGCCGCCGAACTGCGGGACCGGGAGCTCCGTCTGACGGAGCAGCTGGAGGAGCAGGAGCTGGACTGGAAGGACGAGCAGGACAAGGAAGAGCAAACTACCGTCACGCGGGAAGACGTGGCTGAAGTAATCAGTATGTGGACGGGCATTCCCGTCAGGAAGCTGGCCGTGGAAGAGACCGAGAGGCTGCTACACATGGAGGACGAGCTTCACAAGCGGATAATGGGCCAGGACGAGGCCATCGTGAACATCTCGAAGGCCGTCCGCCGCGCCCGGGCCGGTGTGAAAGACCCGCGCCGTCCGATGGGCGTATTCCTCTTCCTGGGCCCCACGGGGGTTGGGAAGACGGAGCTTGTGCGCACCCTTTCCGACTTCATGTTTGGCAGCGAAGACTCGATGATCCGGCTGGATATGTCGGAGTTCATGGAGCGGCACACCGTGGCGCGCCTCATCGGCTCGCCGCCGGGTTACATCGGCTTCGAGGACGGCGGTCAGTTGACCGAGGCCGTCCACCGCAAGCCCTACTGCACCATCCTGCTGGACGAGATAGAGAAGGCGAACCCGGAGGTATTCAACATCCTCCTGCAGATATTCGACAACGGACAGTTGACGGACGCCAAGGGCCGGACGGTTGACTTCCGTAACGCGATCATCGTTATGACCAGCAACCTGGGGTCGGACCTGATTCGCCGCGAAAGTTCCTTGGGCTTTGCGCTGAAGTCGGACGACGCGAAGACGGAGGAGCAGGCTTACGAGCGGATGAAGGACAAGGTGCTGGAAGAGGTGAAGCGCTTCTTCCGACCGGAATTCCTGAACCGGATCGACTCGACAATCGTGTTCCACGCGCTCAACCGGCAGCACATCCTGAGCATCGTGAGTCTGCAGCTAGGCGAAGTGGAGCAGCAGCTTCTGGAGAAGCAGGTATCCCTTGAGGTGACGGACGAGGCGAAGGAGTACCTGGCCGAGAAGGGCTACGACCCGAACTTCGGCGCCCGCCCGCTGCGCCGCCTGATTCAGGACGAGGTGGAAGACCAGCTCTCCGAGGAGATACTGGGCGGACGGCTGAACGCCGGAGACGTGGCCCACGTGGACATCGAGGACGGGCAGATCGTGGTGAAGGCGAAAGTGCTCGCCGCGGCGGCTTCCGCCTAAGAGCCTTCCTACGACGTACCGGGGTGCGACACAAGTCGCCTAATCCTTTTCGATGTGGAAGGATAGGGAGGAAGCGACCGTAAAGGCACAGTTTATAGTCAATGGAAGAGAGGCCTGTCCGAGTGGATAGGCCTTTCTTGTTTGCGTGGACCGGGTGGGCGCGGCGGCTCGGCGACCCTGCGGGCTGGCCCTTCTTCTACGGATGGGTAATTGTCGCCGTCCTGTTCCTGGTGAACTTCGCCACCATGGCCACGGGCACGCTCAACTTCGGTCTGTTCGTCATTCCCATGGGCGATGACCTGGATATGTCGCGGGGGTTCATCGGCTGGTCGCAGACGACGCGGATGCTGGCTGGGGGAGTTTCGGGTTTCATTCTCGGACGGCTGCTGGACCGTCACGGAGCGCGGCTGCTAATTGCCGTCGCGTCCATAACCACGGGCGCCTGCATGATCGGGCTGTTCTTCGTGCAGAACTCGTGGCAGTTCCTTGGACTGTTCACGTTGATGGGGTTCATCGGCCTGTCGGCACCCGGAGGGCTGCTGACGTCCGTGCCCGTGGCGAAGTGGTTCGTTCAGCACCGGGGCCGGGCGCTGGCCATAGCGACGACGGGGTTGGGCATGGGTGGCATCGCGTTCATGCCCATAACCCAGATTTTCATCGACGGCGGGGGCTGGCGGTCCGCATGGCTGATGCTGGCGATTATCAGCATGGCGCTCACGCTGCCGCTGGCATTGATCTTCCTGCGGAAGCAGCCGGAGGATATGGGCCTGCTTCCCGACGGACGTGCCCGCCGTCCTATCAACCCCACGCAGCAGCAGCCCAAGGACGAGGCCCAGTGGACCGCGGCGCAAGCCATGAGGACCAAGACCTTCTGGCGGCTGATCATCTTCTTCGGCCTGCTGGGTTTCGCGGCGGGCGGGTCCAGCATCCACCGGCTGCCCTACTGGGTGGAGCAGGGCTTCGACGCCGGGCTGGTGTCGGTTGCCTTCGCCGCCGACGCTGCAGGAGCGGCGCTGATGGCTTTCGTCACGGGATTCCTGGTGGACAGGTTTCCCGTCCGGTACGTGGGGGCGGTGTCCAGCCTGGGCTTTGTGGTGGCAGTTGCGCTGCAGTTCGGCACATCGCACCCCTTCTTCCTGTTTGCGTCCGTCATACTCTTCGGCATTTCGGTCGGGGCCAACATGATAGTGACGACCTACGTTTGGGCCGACTACTACGGTCGGGCATTTCTTGGGACTATTCGCGGAATTGTGCTGCCGGCGAGCCTCATCACGTCCGGGGCGGGAGCGCCGATTGCCGGCTACATCTACGACGCCAGCAACAGCTACGTGCTGGTGTGGTGGATAGTGATGGGGCTCTGCTTTGCGGGGGCGGTGGTGATATTGGGCGCGCGGACGCCGCGGCATCCCGAGGCTCCTATCTCGTCAGCGCAGGGATAGCGGATGGGGTTGGGGGAAGGAGGAAGTGAGGATGGGACTAAGGAGTAAAGGGATGATAGAATGTGGGAGTGGGGAATGAATTTTCGGAAGGAGGGAGGAAGGCATGGGAGAGACGCATGTAACGGTAACCATTCGCAACCCAGCGCAGCCCGATAAGACGTGGGAAGAGCTGTTCCTGGTTGACATGCGGACGATGAACTGCCTCGCGCCGAGAAAGCACCTGGAAGCCATAGGGCTGGAGGCGAAGGGGCGAAGGGTGTACGAATTGGCCGATGGCAGCGAATTGATATTGGACGTCACCACGGCCGAGATTGAGTTCATGGGGGAGATTGTGGGAGGGACGATAATCATGGGGGAGGAGGACGCTGAGCCACTGTTGGGGGTAACAGCGCTGGAGTCCGTCGGGATAGAGGTGGACCCGGTTAGTCAGAGGTTGAAGCGACTTCCGGCGGTGCGGCTGAAGGGTCTGCGGTAGGGGATTTCATGGCGGCAAAGAAAGCCTCCAAGCGTGCGCTTTTCTTCTGCCAGCATTGTGGGCAGGAAAGTCCCCGGTGGATGGGGTTCTGTTCCGGCTGCGGGTCCCGCACGCCGCTAGTGGAAGCGCCTGTGCAGAAGAAGCTGACTCGAAAGGGTCGGTGGAACCCCACGGCGGTCAGCGAACCCGTTGAACTGGCGCAGGTGAAGCCGGAGGCGCAGCCGCGCATCACGACGGGCTGCGGGGAGATGGACCGGGTGCTTGGGGGAGGGCTGGTGCCGGGCTCGATGACCCTGTTTGCGGGTGAGCCGGGGGTTGGCAAGTCGACGCTGCTGCTGCAGATAGCGGAGGCAGTATCCGCCTGCGGTGTGAAGACGTTGTACGTATCGGGCGAAGAGTCGGAGCAGCAGATTAAGCTCCGCTCGCAACGGCTGGGGCTGAAGGGAAACGACGTGTTTCTGTTGCCGGAGACTGCGGTGGAGGAGATAGTCGAGCGCCTGGATGAGGCGCGTCCGGGGCTGGTGGTGGTCGATTCCATCCAGACCCTATCCAGCGCGGAGGCCTCCTCCAGTCCGGGCAGTCCGACGCAGGTGCGGGACTGCGCGCTGCAGCTTATGCAGTGGGCCAAGGGGCAGCGGGCGCCGGTGCTGCTGGCAGGTCACGTAACGAAGGACGGAAGCGTTGCCGGGCCGCGGGTGCTGGAGCACATGGTGGACGCGGTCCTGTACCTGGAGGGGGAGAGCCTCGGCGCGCACCGGCTGCTGCGGAGCGTGAAGAACCGTTTCGGCTCGACCCACGAGGTGGCGATGTTCCAGATGACGGGCGGCGGCCTGGAAGAGGTGTTGGACCCTTCGCAGGCGCTGTTGGGAGAGCGGCTGGAGGGGACTGTCGGCTCTGCCATCGCTCCGATTCTGGAGGGGAGCCGACCGATGCTGGTGGAGGTACAGGCGTTAACGTCGCTGTCCATGCAGCCGGTGCCGCGTCGGACGGCAAATGGAATCGACTTCCACCGGATGATGATGGTGGCGGCGGTGCTGAGCCGGAGGGCGCGGGTGGCACTGGCCAACCAGGACGTGATAGTGAGCGTGGCGGGAGGGCTGCGGGTGTCGGAACCGGCGGCGGACCTGGCCTTGGCGTTGGCGCTGGCCTCCAGCTTTCGCAACCAGCCGGTGAAGCCGGGACTGGTGGCGGTGGGTGAGGTGGGGCTGAGCGGGGAACTCCGGTCGGCGCCGCAGACGGAACGCAGGCTGGCGGAAGCAGCGCGTCTGGGCTTCACAGCGGGACTCGTGCCCGCCTCGCTGGGGGGCAAGCTGCCGAGCATTCCCGGGTTGAAGATAGTCTACGTCCCCACGGTGGGCCAGGCGCTGCGACAGGGACTGGCCCGGGGCGTGGACGCGGACCCGCTGAATCTGGAGGCGGCTTCCGTGGACGCTCCGGCTAGCCGCTGAGGAAGTCGAAGATGTTGCCGAGGGTGGAGGAATCGCCGCGGCGGTGCAAACACTAGCGAAGAAAGGGTCGTTCACTCTATACTATTAGGGTTAGTTTGCCCCCATCGTCTAGTCTGGCCCAGGACGCCAGCCTTTCAAGCTGGAAATCAAGGGTTCGAATCCCTTTGGGGGCATTCTTTGTTTCGCATATTCGCCTCCAGTTTGGTTCTTCCGGGTCTCTCCGATCTGGCAACGAGTTAGCTGACATCTACAAGAATGACATGTGGGGTGATACGCTCGCCCTTCGTCCTTCGACAGGCTCAGGATGAGGGGAGGCCGAAGGGGTAAGCTAGTCGTTGAGTGTGGTGAGGAAGGGGGTCAGGGCTTTCAGGAACCCGCGCGGATTGTCCCCCGGCACCAGATGTCCTGCCTTCTCTACGGTTGCGCTCCGGCAGTAGGGGATCACCCGCTGCATTCGCTCGAAGACCTCCTGGGAGAGCACGTCGGTCTTGGTGCCCCTCACCACCAAAGTTGGGCATTGGAGGTTCTCAAGGCAGCGCCATAGGGCCTCAGAGGGCCAGCTTTCGGGTCGGAAGTCGGGGCTTCTGATGGCAGCGTCGTATTTCCACGTCCACTTGCCGTCGGAGGTTTCGCGGATGGTGTGCTGGAGGCTGCCGTGGACCAGCCAGGCTGGCCTTCCCGTATAGTCCATGACGCGTCGGACGAACTCATCGTAGCTGTTCAACCGGTCGAGGAGGGAGATGAAGTTGCGGATGCGTCGGTTGCCGGCGGCGACCTGTCCGGGGCCGGTGTCTACTATCACGAGGCCTCGCACGAGGTCGGGCCGCCGCGAGGCGAAGACGTAGCCGTTGCGTCCGCCCATTGAGTGGCCGACGACGACGAAGTTCCTCAGTCCGAGGGCTTCAGTGACTCCGTCAAGGTCCCGCTGGTGAGCGTCCAGGGAATAGTCGGCGTCGGTCGGCCAGCGGCTGTCGCCGTGTCCCCGTGCGTCCAGGGCGATGACGTGATATCGGTGGGCCAACGCTAGGGAGATGAAATCCCAACTGTGGGACTGCTGGCAGATGCCGTGGAGCATCAGCAGGGTGGGATGACGGGGACTGCCCCACTCCAGGTAGTGAAATCGCAGTCCGCCGGCCTCCACCTCGCCGTCCTTCGGCTCCGCCTCCGACTCGAAGGGAACGTCGAAGCGGCGGGCGGCTTCGTAGAGGGTGAGGCCCCTGGATTCCGCAGGGGGTTGTGGGTGGGTGGTCAAAGGGTGATCCTCCGTTGGGGTGGGACTTGTCGGAATAATATACACGTAATGATGGGTTGAGGGGAGTGGATTGAGTTGTCCTTGACTGGTTTTGCCGCCAGACATAGAATGCGTATCAGCCCCGAAGGCACCCAATGGACTGTTGTCGCATACATCGGAGGTCGGGCGGTTCGAAGGAGATTCGGGGCAAGACAAGGACAAGAAAGACTGAATTGAACGCCAGGAGATTCAGAGGAAGAGTAAAACGGCCCGTTTCTGCGGGAGGGGTGGTCTATCGACAGAGGAAAGGGAATGTGGAAGTGGCCCTGTGCGGCCGTCGGGAGCCTCTACGGTGGAGTCTGCCGAAGGGGACCCCGGACCGGGGCGAGACCATTGAGCAGACGGCGCTTCGGGAGGTGCGCGAAGAGACGGGGCTGAAGGTGGCGCTGGAGGGCCCCATCGGCAGCATCCAGTACTGGTTCATGCAGCCGCCGGACCCCACCCGCTTCAACAAGACAGTGCACTTCTACCTGATGACGTGCTGCGGCGGGTCCATCAGCGACCACGACTACGAGTTCGACGAGGTGGAGTGGGTGCCCATCGACGAGGCCCAGCGTCGGCTCACCTTCGCCAACGAGGTGAAGATTCTGGGTTCGGCGCTGGACCTGATTCAGAAGAGAGACCTTGAAGGATAAGGTGCACATTCGAGGGGCAAGGGTGGTGCTCCGGGAGAAGACGGTCAGGGACGCCTGGAACGAGTATCTGTGGCGCACGGACCCGGAGCTTTCGCAGCTTGACGCTGCGCTGCCGCTGACGATGGGCTACGACGAGTTTCTGGACATCTATAAGGAACAGCTGCGGTACCCGCTGGCCTGGGCCAAGCCCCTATCCGTGGACACGCTGGACGGCGCATACATCGGCAATTGCATGTACTACGACGTGGACGTGGTGCGGAAGACGGCGGAGGTGGGAGTGCTGATTGGGAACCGCGACTACTGGAACGGCGGCTACGGGTTTGACGTGGTGGTAACGCTGGTGAACCACATCTTTGAGACGACGGGGCTTAACCGGCTGTACCTGCATACGCTGAAGTGGAACAAGAGGGCGCGGCGGTGCTTCGAGAAGAGCGGGTTTCATCCGGTGAGGCTGGTGCGTCGGAGCCAGCGGGAGTTTGTGTACATGGAGCTGCTGCGGGAGGAGTGGGAGACGCTGCGGGAGGGGAAGCTGGCGGCGCGGGATGCTTTGGCGAAGACGGGGGTGGAAGGGTAGGGGAATCACCCCCATCCCTTCGAGAAGTTCAGGGTGAGCGGGGGTGGATTCCCGCCCCCGCGGGAATGGGGGGAGGGGACTAGGTGGGGGGTGGCGCGGG
>DAOUKX010000108.1:0-2520 GCA_034420855.1 Dehalococcoidia bacterium | reverse complement strand
CCTCGCTTATCCAGTTTCTGCTTGCTGCCCGGCTTTCGCTGCTACGACGCATATTCACTCCCGTAGTGTCGGGGACCGTGATTATGCTCATAGCCGCCACGGTCATGCCCGTTATATTCGACACTCTTCATCAGGTGCCTGAAGGTGTATCCAGCTCGGCGGCCCCGGTTTCTGCCCTTGTGACCCTGACGGTCGTGGCGTTGCTGGTATTGCGAGGGCCGCCGGCCTGGCGGCTCTGGTCGCCGGTCGTCGGCATAGTGGTAGGCAGTGCCGTTGCCGCGCCCTTCGGGCTGTATGACGTTCAACAGATTCTGGACGCTGCGTGGGTAAGTGCGCCCGTGGGATCGTGGCCAGGCCTTGATGTCACGCCCGGTGTAGAGTTCTGGGCACTTCTACCCGCCTTCGTCGTAGTCACTCTCGTTGGAGCCATCGAGACGATAGGCGACGGCGTAGCCATTCAGCGAGTTTCGCAGCGAAGGCCTCGGGCGACGGATTTCCGCGTAGTGCAGGGCGCGCTAAATGCGGACGGCATGGGAAATCTGTTGTCGGGCCTCGCAGGCACCCTTCCGAACACAACCTACTCGTCCAGTATCTCTCTGGCTGAGGTCACGGGAATTGGAGCGCGGCGGGTGGGAATCATCATCGGCATTCTCTTTCTTGGCGTGGCCTTCTTCCCCAAATTCACCGCCCTGCTGATTGCCATTCCGCCTCCCGTTGCAGCCGCTTATCTGACGGTCCTAATAGGCATGCTGTTCCTGCAGGGGATGAAGATAATCATCCAGGATGGCGTTGATCACAGGAAAGCCATCGTTGCCGGGCTGGCCTTCTGGATCGGCACCGGCTTTCAGAACGGGTGGATATTCCCGGACCTGCTGGGCGATGGATTCCTGGGAGTCCTCCTAGGCAACGGCATGACCTCCGGCGCCCTGGTGGCGGTCATCATGATGGTGTTCCTGGAGCTGACGGGACCTCGGCGCAAACGATTGCGAGTGCCGCTGGACATGGAAGCCCTGCCGCAATTAACGGATTTCCTCAAGGGCTTCGCTTCCCGGGCTGGGTGGAACTTTACTTCGTCGGAGCGTCTGGTACTCGTGGGAGAGGAGACCCTTACCAGCATGCTGCCTGAAGGAGCGGACGAGCCGCGACGGCTAGTCGTCAATGCCAGGGTCGGATCCGGTGGGGCGGAGCTGGAGTTCGTTTCGGCGGCTGGAGAGGAGAACCTGGAGGACCGGCTGGCCTACCTGGGAGAGAAGCCGGACACGGATGACGGAGAGGAAGTATCCTTCCGTCTCTTGCGCCACTATGCTTCTTCGGTTCATCACCAGAAGTACCACGACGTTGACATCGTCACGGTGAAAGTGGAAGCGTCCCGGTAACCCTGCTCCCTAGCCGCTTCTCTTGTGTAGAATCAGATCAGCCTCTCACAGAAGCAATGGCCTCCTCCCGAGCGTTGTGCGTCTCAACCATCTTGTCTATGCCGCTGATTTGGAATATTCTCCGAACCTTAACGGAAAGAGAGCAGACTAGGAGCTTCATGTCCCGGTTCTCGAGGGTCTTTGAAGCAATCAGTATGACCCGAAGGCCTGCGCTGCTAACGTAAGTCAGTCTCTCCATATCCAAGAGCAGTGAGCCGTCGGTATTTTTGATCGCCAAAGAAAGAGTATCGTGGAATTTGGTGGCGTTGGAGCCATCTATCCGCTGCTCGGGCATCAAGACCAGTATGCCTTTTCCCCACTCAGTCTTTATTTGCATACGAATTTATTTGGCCAATGCTCTCAGCTTACGCCGTCGCGTTTAGGCTCGAAACTCTCGCCTGGGCAGACAACTGAATGGAAAGATTCCGCAGAAATTGGCAGAAAATCAACGTTAACCACTCAATAATGATCTCATCGGGAATGACTTACTTGAAACCAAACTGGATGGAGCCTTCGCTGACGAATCGACAGGTTAAAACCCTTGAATAAATTTTGCCTGAGAAGTGGCGCATACGGGGTTCGAACCCGTGATCTCCGCCTTGAGAGGGCGGTGTCCTAGTCCACTAGACGAATGCGCCAATAGCGACCGCCATTTTATCACACCTTTCCCTTGTCTACAAAACCGGACTCTTCCAAAAGTCATGGAGCGAACTGTGTGAAACTAGGTCCTCTATAGTATAATCTTGGTGACTGACCACACTGCCGAGTGGTGTAGTGGTAGCACTCGTGACTCTGGATCACGCAACCCTGGTTCGAATCCAGGCTCGGCAGCTTTTTTCTCCTCCCATATTAGCCGTAAGAGTCCCTATTTTGCCTACTTTTGTGGCTAAAGCAGCGACTTGCTGTTTCTTGGCAATTCGGTAGAATCTCACTTTGCCCCATCATTCCCCACATCCTATGTGGGGGGATGTGGGGGAAATATCGCGGAGTCCGCCTAAATGTGGGGAAAAACAAGGGGGAAAGAAGCCAAATGCCAAATGAACTTACAGTAAAGAGGATCAATGCACTTGCAAAGCCAGGAAGATTCGGTGACGGAGGCGGTCTT
>DAOUKX010000107.1:0-15004 GCA_034420855.1 Dehalococcoidia bacterium | reverse complement strand
GAACGAGCCATTGGCGAACATGATGGAGCAGCCTTTGTCTGAGGACACGAAGCGGAAGATCCTGTGGGACAACTCAGTGAAGATTTACGGGAAACGGCTGGTCGCGGGTCATCCCCACGCATAAAGATAAGAGAAAGAGGTCTGAGAGAACTCTGGCACACCAGCGAAGACTGAGGTGAATTCATGATGCAGTACTGGTCTGGACTTAGACAACCGGCCCTGTTCGTGGCTGGTCTTTCAATTCTTCTTGTGCTACTGGTGGCAGCTTGCGGCGGTGGAGACGGCGGCGACGAAGGCCCGGCTCCGGCTGCAACAACTGCGCCTCAAGCCACGCCCGCCGCGCCGGCTGCAACCCCGGCCGCGCCGGCCCAAACCCCTGCTACCGCCGGGGGCGGTGAGTCATCATCAGGCTCAGAGACGCTGTTTATCATAGCCAGTTCAACGGACGAGATTCCTGTAAGCCTGGTGGCCGGAGACGTGCTGGAGGTGTCCTTCGACGTGGAATCGAACATCACAGGCGGGCAGAACGTCAGCGCAGGAATCGGAAGGGCTGCTGCAGGGATTCAGGTGGTAATCCACGACCCATTGGCAAACTCCGTGTTGACTATAGACGATACGACGGACACGGACACGATTACGATAACAGCAGAGTCCAGCGGCGAGCACAAAGTAATTTTCTTCAACCCCTTCGCGCTACAGGCAATTACCGTTGACGTAAGTTGGACGGTGAACCCGTAGGTTCACAATCCAGCCGAAATGTTCCTTATATGCTGAGAGAATGAGAGCTTTTTCAGGAGAAGGGAAGAGTTGAATTCGGGATATGTATGTGCTGTCCTAACGGGCAGAAGTACAGAAATTCTGTGACGAGGATGGAATGGTGACCACCGATGCGCCGGTCACCAGATCAGAGTTGCGGGAAGAACTAGCCACACTTAAAGCCGACTTGCGGCAGGAGTTGGCGTTACTGCGTAATGAATTTCGTCAGCACGACGTCACGAAGGCGGACCTGAAAGAGTTGGAGCTTCGGCTAATGGTCCGGTTGGGAGGGTTGATGATAACCGGATTCGCCCTTGTCATCGGTGTTATCAGGTTGTGGTCGTAGAATAGAACTTGTCACGGAAAGCCGGTCATTATCCAGACCGCCCAGGCATTTAGCCGGAGGGCGGTCTTTTTGCGACTATCGGCTTGCGGGCATTCTTGACACTGACGGGCTGCTTCAATAACATCTGGCCAACGACGAGCGAGAGTTGCTGGCGGTGAACGACTACAACGCGTCGAAAATGGCAACGTCTCGTACAGAAAAACCTGAAATGAGGTGGGAACGACCATGGGTTACAACATTATTTCCGGTGACAGCCACATAGACCTGCGGTTCATGCCAGAGGAGCTTTTTGTTGACAATGCGTCGCCGAGCATGAGGGACAAGATGCCCCACGTGGCGGACTCCCCCACGGGTCCCCGCTGGAACGCCGGTGGAGTGGACCTGGGCGTGGTCGGGCATGACGTTGACGCGAGCACCTTCAGCACGGAGATGGGCACCCGTTGGAACGCCATGATTGCCGCCGGCTTCTATGAGGACGCCGACCTGGGGTATCATCCCACCAATCCCGACCTTCGCATCAAGGACCAGGACAAGGACGGCATAGACGCAGAGGTCATCTACGGTCTTCTGCGGATTTCCCATACCCTCAACGACAATGACCAGATAGTGGAAATCTTCCGCATCTACAACGATTGGCTGGCGGACTTCTGCAAGAGCCACCCCGGGCGCTTCGCCGGTTTGGCCTGCATTCCCAACCACAGCCCGCAGGCGGCTGCCGACGAGCTTCGGCGGGCTGCGGGACTCGGTCTCCATGGCGGTGACTTCGGCGTGGCGGGTGCGGTCAAGCCCATCTATCACCGCGACTGGGACGTGCTCTGGGAAGCTTCCCACGACACGGGACTCTCCCTTTCGTTCCACACCACGGGCCTGCTGCCGCGAGGGATCGAGGGCTCGGATGCTTCCGAGTACGACGAGGTGTACCACAACGTTCGGACGACCATGTTCCAGCTCCAGGGGGCAGAGTTTGTCACCAGCATCATCTTCTCCGGCGCCTGTGAGCGATACCCGAACTTCAAGTTCGTCCTTGGCGAGTGCGGCGTAAGCTGGATTCCCTACGTCATAGACCGGATGGATCACGAGGGCGAAGGGCAATCAGGCATATCCATGCTGCCCAGCGAATACTGGAACCGGCAGGGTTTCTCCACCTTCCAGAAGGAGAACGTGGCCGGCCAGTTGATTCCGCTTGTGGGCGCGGGCAACGTAATCTGGGGCTCCGACTATCCCCACCAGGACGGCGTGTGGCCGGACTCGGTGCAGACCATCGAGGACAACCTGCGCGACCTGGGAGACGATTCGGCCAAGCAGAAGGTGATTCGGGACAACGCGGCGGCGCTTTACGGCTTCCAGCTTTAAGAGGCACTTGCGCAACGTTCCTGCGCGCTCGGCTCACCCCCATCTCAATCTTCCCCCATCAAGGGGGAAGAGGTTTGCAGGGGCCGTAGTGACGGTAGTGCGGAGGTAAATCTGCAGGCGGGCCTATCAGGGGTTTGGCCTAGGACTAGCCCGGTTCGGTTATCGGCTGGGCGAGAATCCAGAGGCTGACCATGGTGTAACCCACCATGAGGACCAGCATGGGAAGCTGGCTTCTGAGAGCTAATCTGCGGTCTTTGAAGGTGCGCAGGGCCATGGCGTGGGCGAGGAACACGGATATGATGTGTCCCACTACAATGGCGGCCACGGCCAGCAGCCAGGTTGTGCGAGCGCCGATGATTCGCAGGTTGGTCTGGTAGTCTACTGTTCCGAAGAGGTCCCAACCCCTGCCGAGGGGGTCCGATGCAAGGGGGGTGGCAAGCTGTCCCTGGATGAGCAGGAAGGACAGGAAGTGGGCCAGGTGGTAGGCCAGGGCTATGGGAATGAGAGAGTAGACGAAGGTGCGGGCCAGTTTTCCCACGGCTTCCGGGCGGTCTGTAATCTGCGCCATGACCCACACCGTTGCCAGATAGACCAGGCCGAACAGGAGCGGGAACACCAGAAGTCCCAGCGTCCCCACGGCTTCTGCGCTACCCGCAAAGGCGCTGATGAGACCGTCGTAGATGGTTGCCCAGAGGGGAGTAGCGGTGAGACCGTCGTAGGTCACCGTTGATAGCAGCAGCACGACGAGGGCTGCCGTAGAGGTGGAGATGACCTCGTGGCTAAGAAGTCCGGCGGCGAAGGGGCGGAGGTTGAATTCCCTTTTTTCGGCAGGAGCCCTGCTTAAACGGGGCCCACTGTCTATGAATGCGTCGTCTTTATCGCAGCAGTCGAGGGTACGTTCCCGGCCGGTGGATTCGTCCACGGAGCGGACTTCGGTGGGTGCGAATTTCGATAGTAAGCCGAAGACCAGGCTGAAGGCTTCGGCGTTTCGGAGCCACTGGTCCCTGCCGTAGATGAACATGCCCGCCCAGGTGATGATGGAGTAGTTGATGGCGAAGCGGGCCAGGTGGGCGGGGATGGCGGAGTCGACGTAAACCAACTCGATCCAGGCAAAGGCCCAGAACAACACGAGGGCGGGCCAGACGCCGAGCTTCCTGGGATATTCGTACCCCAGACCCAGTTCTCTGCCGCCGGTTGCAGCAGCAAAGGCCCGCTCAGCCCAGCCGTAGATAATCTTCCAAGGGTTGATTATGGCCCACACGTTGCCCACCAAAGCCGAAACGTAGGCCATGCCCACCCACCAGAGGATCCAGACAAGCACGGGAGCCAGGTTGTCCGTCGGTTCCTGCTCGCCTACCAGCCCGCCGATGACCACCAGCAGGAAGAGACCGACGGACGCTATTTGGATGGGTAGGAGGGCTAGCGGGTGGGAAAACAGCCGGAAGATCCGCCACCTGAGCAGGTTGAACCGGGAGTATGTCCTGTCTCCGGCGTCCCCACGCATGAAGACGCCGATAACGACGAAGGAGAGGGCGACGGCAGCCCCTGCGCCCGTAACGTAGAGCCA
The DNA here is from genome assembly GCA_034420855.1 of Dehalococcoidia bacterium. Classification (GTDB taxonomy): domain Bacteria; phylum Chloroflexota; class Dehalococcoidia; order Lucifugimonadales; genus JAPULR01. Next base: position 10,982 of record DAOUKX010000107.1, on the reverse strand, counting down.
CAGGGGGACGGGCAGGTCGTAGCGTTCTCCGAAGCCGTGGGCGTAGGTCGTTGCCGGCGAAAGCACGACAGCTAGAAGCGCCAGCGTCCCGCCCAGCAGGGCTGATCGTGTCAGTGGGCGCATGCCGTCACCCCTCCTTCTGGTGGAATCATCCAACCTTTACCTGGGAAGCACAATCAATCGTCCCAGGTCGATTTCCGTGGGTTCCGATGCAGAGTCCTGGTCGTCTGTCATCTCCTTAGCCTCGCCGGGGATGACGACGGTGGTCGTAGCTTCCACGGGGAGGCCGCCCATAGCGTACTGCTCGTGGCTGTTGGCGTTGAGGGTGATGCGGATGGTGCGCTCCCCGGGGTCCAGGTCAGAAATGTAGTGGTCGTTGGCGAAGACGCGACCAAGCTTCACCCCATCAACGTAGACGTGGGCGTGACCCTCTCCGGGGACGTGGGGCTGGTCCACCATATCGGGGGCGAAGGTCAAGCCTGTGGTGGCGATACTCAGGTTTGCGCCTGACTCATCGTCGGGGGCAGCGGCCACGCTCACAGACATTCCCGGCGGGGCCTCGATGGTCTTCGCGTGGTGGTCATCTCCGCCGGACTCCGCACCGGCGTGGATTGTGATGGGAAAGCTGCCTGCTATGTCGGCGGTGAATGTTACGCTACCGGTAACCGTAGGCTCCAACTCCAACTCGTGGTCGTAGCCGTGAAGATGGAAACTGCCTTTTTCATCTGAAAGTATGTTGAAAGTTACCTCGTCATCCTGCTTCACTTCCATTTTCGGCTCAGACCCGACAATGCCGCGGTCTACAATTCGCAGGTCGAAGGTGGCATTTGCGGGTCCGTCGCCGCCTCCGCAGGCGGCAACGGCCAGGGTGCCCACCAAGGCCAGAAACAGAAGCCAAGATATCGAAATTGTCTTTGGCATTCTCAACTCCTTGTTGTTGATTTTATGCATGGGAGTCATTTTCTTGCGCCGCTTCCCCGTCGTCTCCGCCGTTTTCTGCCCCAGGAGAGGGCGATCAGCCCGACGAGCACTACAACTACCAGCAGGATGCCCACCACCCCCAGGTTCACGCTTCCGCGGCGGGCAACCGTCAGGGGAATGTCGGCGGAGCCCTCGCCCAGAGGGCTGTTTACATTGACACTGAACAGCCACGGGCCGATTACGTCCACGGGGATGTCCACGGTGAACAGGTTGGGGCCGTCGAGAGAAGGAACGCCGACTACGGGACCCGCAGTCTGAAATTCTTCTCCCGTTGAACGTCCCCAGAGGGAGATTTCGGCTCCCTCAACGGGCTGTACTTCGTCGGGCTGGGCCAGAAACACCACGAAGTGCATGTTGCCGACGATGGGAGCGGTGGTTACCCGCAGAAAGTAGGGTCCGACAGCGCCAACGTAAACGTCCCTGGCGTTGGGATGTATGCCGTTGGCCGAGGCTTGCGGGCCTCCGAGCCACGCGGCTGCAAGCATGACAACGGCCAGAGCCGCGGTCAATAGACTGCCTTTCCTCATTTGCCAGGTGCTACGCTCATAGGACTCTCCGACGGCGGGCGGGTTGCCGTCCGGTTCAGGATGGGTTACGGACGCAAGAAGTCTAGAGCGCTAGTCGGGGCGGCGGCGGTTCCGGGTAGAGAGTGATGCCCCGCGGCAATCGCCGGTTGCGGGGTGTGATGAGAGTTAGCATAGTTGGGAGGGCCAGGGCGACTACCGTAGTGAGGAGGGCGAGGGTCATGCCGACGGATGAGACGGACAGCCTCTCGCCTTCCTGGGGCATGAAGATGACGCTGTTTTCGAGAACGGGCCCGGCTGCTTCCACCCCCGAAGGGGCCGCGACTGGAGCGTCGTGGGCATGGAAGGCCTCGTGATGGTGAAGGTGCTGAACGGGCACGCCGGTGAGGTAGAGGTGAACGTGGCCGGGCTGACGCTCGGCGAAGTGATGGTCTACCAGCGGGCCTAGAAGGGGTGTCAGTATGGCAAATAGCAGGGCGAGAGCCGTGAGGGGCAGGAAGACTTTGGGGCGCAACAGGGCCTTGCCCAGACTGACGGGCAGAGCAGGCCGAAGAGTGGATATGGTTTTTACATAATTCATGCCGTGAACCGGCCGTGCTGGCCTTGGAATCAATCATAGCATATCAATGAGTCCCGCCTGGAAGAAGGCCATGTTTGAGTTTGCGCCGGTGCTGCGGCGCTGAGACCAGGACAATTAAAGCCGCCGCTGCCGGTTATTCGTCTTCGTCCTTCTCTTTTTCTTCCTTGTCCCACGCCAGCTTCAGACGTAATAGGGCGTAGCCGAAAAGTACGGCGGCGAGCAATGTGAAGATGTAGTTAAAGAGCCTTTCGTCCTCCTGCCTGGTCGACACAAGCACGATGAATTGCCACAGCAGGACGACCCCGGTGAAGATGGCAAAGCCTTTGCGGAACTTCAGACTCATGGAGTCGCCTTCAGGAGGCTGGGCCTTCCTCCAAGCCAGCGGACTTTGGGTCGTCCAGGACGATAAGCAGGGCTTCGGAGGAATCCGGGCCGCAGTTTTCCATGCGGTAAGCGTGGTTAGGGGCGAGTCGAACGGAATCGCCCGCTTCCAGAGTCCGCTCATCCATATCAGTCATCAGCTTTATCTTTCCCGAAGCCTGCGTCCAGGTTTCGCCCTTGGGGGAAGCCAGGTGGTCGAGGCCTTTTTGAGGCTCAATGCTGACGCGATACAGGACGAAGCCATCACCTTCGTCAACTTTCAGACGCCCGTCCGGGGGATAGTCGTTGGTCTTGTTGTTGAGCCGCTCGGCGACACGGCGGACGTTCTGCACCTGGTCCCTGGATGCGACCAGCACCGCATCGGGGGTTTCGACGACCACGGCGTCCTTCAGTCCCACGGCTGCCACGGTGCGTTCGGTGGAGAGAACCAGGGAGTTCTGAACGGACTCGAGATATACGGAGCCTTCCACCACGTTTCCGTCTTCGTCGCCTTCTCGCTCCTCCCAGATCTGGGCCCAGGAACCGAGGTCGGACCAGCCGCCGGACAATGGGACGGTGGCGACCCGGACTTCAGCATCCTCCGCCGTTTTCTCCATGACGGCGTAGTCGATGGACTCGGCAGGGCAGGACAGGAAGCCGTCGCGGTGGGGACGCAGGAAGGGGCCGTCCTTCTCCGCTGCGTTGTAGGCTTCCAGGCACACTTGGGCAATGTCTGGCCGGCATCTTTCGAGGGCCTCCAGCCACACGGACGCGCTCATGAGAAAGATGCCGCTGTTCCACAGATAGCGTCCGTCTCTCAGGTACTGCCGGGCGTTTGCCACGTTCGGCTTCTCAACAAAGGAGGCCACCTCCATGGCCGCGGGCAGACCGGGGTACTGCCGCAGGAATCTCCCCCTTCGGATGTAACCGTAGCCGGTGTGGGGCTGGAGAGGCACGACGCCAAAGGTGACCATGTACCCGGCGCGGGCCATGGGCAGCCCGGCTTTGAGGGAACGCTGGAACTCCTCCGTGCTTCGTATGACGTTGTCCGCGGGCATGGTCAGCATAAACGGCTCTTCGCCTTGCGATGCGATTTTCCGGAGGTGCAGGGCGGCGAGGGTTACGGCGGGGGCGGTGTTGCGCCCTTCCGGCTCCAGTATGGCGGCCAAAGCGGGGCGACCCGCGTCAGTGAACTGGCGCAGGGCAATTTCACCGTGGCTTTCGTTGCACACAATCAGGGGGGAGGCGGTGGAAACGCCTTCCAGGCGGACGAGGGTGTCCTGAAGCATGGTCCCGCCGCCCAGCAGGGAGAGGAACTGCTTGGGGAGCTTGTGACGGGAGAGGGGCCAGAGCCGCGTGCCCGCCCCGCCCGCCAGGATTACCGGGTAAAGCACGTTATTCTGCCACAGGGCGTCGAACGGTTCCTGTCGACGCCGGCAGTCTTGTGTGAGGGTGGATAGTGGGCTTGCGCTTCTGCATAAGGACCCGGCGATTATAGGAAAGGCCCCCAGCAGGGTCAACAGCTTGTAAAATTTTGCGAAATTCAATAAAGTGTGCACAAATTGCCTTGTGGCTGTGGGCAGCCAGGGGCAAAGTAACTTCGGAGGCGAAAAATGGCCCTCTACGGCAAGGTTATATCTTCGGACTCTCACGTTGTGGAGCCGCCCAATCTCTGGGAAGACCGGATGGACCCCAAGTACGGCTCAAGCATTCCGCAGCTGCGCAAGGGCGACGATGAGGACCCCTACGACTGGTGGTACTACGACAACATCAAGATGGGTCCCACGGGGGCCATTGCCGCCGCCGGCAAGCGGTTCACCAACCCCCAGGAGATCATTCAGGCAGGAGTCTTTGAAAACGTGCGGCCCGGCGGCTTCATTCCCGAGGAGCACGTGAAGGACATGGACCTGGACGGCGTGTACGGCGGGCTGGTCTATCCTTCGACGGGGCTGCCCCTCTACGGCATGGGGAACAATGAATTGCTTAGGGCCGTTTTCGCCGCCTACAACGACTGGCTAGCGGAGTTCTGCAGTGCCTATCCCGACAGACTCAAGGGCATCGCTGAGATTCTGCTGGACGACGGTGTGGAGGAGGGAATTGCCGAACTTCGCCGTTGTGCCGAGATGGGTCTGGTGGGTGCGATGATAAGCTCGTACCCGAAGGCGGGAGAGACTTACAACCACCCCATGTACGAACCCTTCTGGGCAACGGCAGAAGAGTTAAACATGCCCGTCAGCCTGCATGTCACCACTAACCGGCCCGGCGCCGTGCAGGTGGTCATCGACGGTGAGATAACCCAGACGGGCGCGGACCGCTGCAACCACGACTATTTCGTCCGGCAGTGCCTGGGGCATATTATCTTCGCCGGCGTGTTGGACCGCTATCCCAACCTGCAGATCGTCAGCGCAGAGCACGAGCTGGGTTGGATTCCATTCTTCATAGGCCGGATGGACGTGACCTACAAGGAGCGGTACCAGGCCACCCCGTACCGCTTCAAGGGAGACATGATTCCCAGCGATTTCATGCGTTCCAACGTGTACCATAGCTTCCAGGAAGACGCTCTCGGAGTCCAGATGCGTCATATCATTGGAGTTGACAACCTGATGTGGGGCTCCGACTACCCCCACGCCGAATCGACGTTCCCCGAATCCCAGCGGATTCTCTCGGAGATTCTGGAGGGAGTGCCTCAGGAGGAGCAGGACAAGATAGTCGGAGGCAATGCCGCGCGGGTATACGGGTTCGAATAGCGGGAGCACCCCCTCCCTTCGACAAGCTCAGGGCAGGCTCCAACCTTCCCCCATCGAGGGGGAAGGGGTATCGTTCAGAACTCGAAACTCTCCCCGTTAAGGGTGAGGGTATCCTTGAAGGGGATGGGCTTGGCAATCATCTGACGCGCCCAGCAGCCCCGCCGGGCGTTTCTCAGGATGGACTTGATGACCTCCGGGTCAGCGTCGGACTCGACGATGAAGTCCGTTTCCACGCTTGAGGACCCGGCGTCGATGGTCTCCGCAAGTACGGAGCCGGTCATGGTCAGGTTGAGCTTGATGTAACCCTTCACGTTGGAGATTTCTACCTTCTTGAACTGCGCGTACCGTGCAATCTGGGTCATCTCTCAGAAGAGGACGGCCATGGCGAAGTAGTGGAGGGGCGCTGGGGCCACGTCCAGGCCGCCGAGGCTGTCCGGTTCGTCGCAGATAATCTCCCAGCGGCCACAGTTACCCCGCTTGAGCTGGTCCTGGACCACCTCGGCGGTGGCCTCCACGGAGGCCAGCCGCACGGGCCCCTTCACGCCAACCATGGGGTCGTACTCAACATGCTCCTTGGGGTCTTTGATGACCATCGCTGCTCCTTTGCTTGCCGACCGGATTCGGAAATTGGCGGCGGGGTTCGCGTCAGCCTGCCGGTTGCTGCCTTGCCCAGCCTGAGTTCAGCTCCACCAGGTTACCGTCGTAGTCTTCGACGAAGATCTGGGGCAGATTGTCGTTGCTGCCCACGTAGGGGAGACCCTCTTCGTCCAGCAGACGTTTTGTCTCTTCGAGATTATCGACAGCGAAGGCCAGATGCCTGCCCTCCACGCCTCGCTTGCGGGGGTTGATGTCGCGGCCCTTTCGAGGGACACCGTCGGAGTCGCTGAGGGTGATGTGGAGTTCGTGCTCGGGGCCGGCACTGTACCAGATGCCGGAACTCATGACGTTGGGCCGTACTATCTCCTGCAGGCCCAGTATCCTGCCGTAGAAGTCCCGCGCCTTATCCAGGTCCGTGGTGTGGAATGCCGCGTGCTGCAGCCGTGCGCCCGTGCCCATAACAGCCTCCAAGTTCGTTCTTGTGTGGTAACAGATGTGGGGAAAGGGGCTTTTTGTAGCAAATTACGAATCCCCCATCCTTCCTTCATGCCAGGCGATGGTCGTCCCCGGCTGACGCCAGAGTTTCTGAGTATATCACCCTTCATCACAGAAGCTTCTTTCCGCTGTACCGCTCGTACAGCTCCACGATGAATCTCTTGGAGTCCACGGATAGGGGACCCCTGGGCCTGGTGCCCACACGGAAGACCGGGTCCGATAGCACGTACTGGTAGGCCCTCTCCACCTCCGCCGTCTCGTCCACCCGCGACTCCTCGGCCACGGCGTCCAGGTACCCGGCCTTGCGGAAGAGCTCGTGCACGCTCACGTCGTAGAGGGCGGACAGTTTCCTCAGGAGCCTGGGTCCCGGCTTTTTCAGGCCCTTCTCCACCTGGGAGAGATAGGCGTTGGATATGCCGCTGATCCTCTGGATAGCCCTCAGGCTGGTGACGCCCCGCAGCCTCTTCAACATCTCCCCGATGGTCTCATCCCGTCTTTCGTTTTCGTCTTTCATTACTCCCTCCCTCTATGCTGTGCCTCTGGACGACTGTCCTTGTGATGTTTCAGGTTAATTGCTGGCTTATTATTAGTCACTAAGGGCTCCATTAAAGGAGTCAATTGTCAAGGTTATGGGCAGAATAGCGTATTTGCTATTGTTTTGTCTGTGTACTGTTGTTAGACTAGCACCACACAGAATAACTGTGCTGTAAGCCTCAATATACATCATACGCAGTCGTCGCGCAACCGCGCCAATATCCTGGAAGGGAGGATGACCCGGGTGGAAGGGATTCACCTGACAGAAGAGCAGGAGGCCATGCGCCTCAGGAGCCTCAGAATCCTGGCCCGCATCATCGTGAGGGCCCATCTCTCCTCCCTTGCCAATGGGGAAGGCGGGCTGAGCAGCCGGGCCTGTGGCAATGACGCTGATGACAGTGCCAGGGCAAAAGAGGACAAAAATGGCGCGTAGACGTTCCGCAGGTGTGGTGAAGCTGCGGCCAGAGCCCGTCTGGGACTGGATCAACAGGAACAATGTCTCTCAGAACGACCTGGCGGACCTGCTGGGCATTTCCCACGGCCACTTCTCCCGCCTCATGAACGGCTGGCGGGGACCCTCACCACAGCTGCGGCGACGGCTCATGGAGAGGCTGGGCGTCGGCGACTTTGACGATCTCTTCCTGGTGGGGACCCACGATGACCAGGGAAGGGCGTCACCGGCCCATCCGGTTTCCTCCCGGGGTTCCCATCATCCCCGACGACTTCCCCGAGAGACTGGCAGCCATCAAGGAGATATCCGGCCTCTCCTGGGAGGGCATGGCCGTGGGCATCGGTGTGGACAGCAGGCAGATGCTGAGGTGGCGGCGGGGTTGCTGGCCCGGCGGCGGCGCCATGCTCTCCCTGGTGCGCCTCGCCAGCAGGTTGCCCGGCGGGCTGAACATCCTGCCGAAGGATGACTTCGACTCGTTGCGCAGGGGAATTGGATGAATCCCATGCGTGTCATGCGAACAAGGGAGACCGGTGTTGGGATGGAGGGCGTGAGGGCCTGGTAATGGCGGGATGCCGGCAGAGATGGGTATATCGCATCGAGCCCTCCCGGTTCCCGCCCGACTTCCCGGAGAGGCTGGAATCCTTCAGGGAGTCTGCGGGGCTCTCATCGAGGGGGCTTGCCCGACTGCTCAGGGTGGACAACCGGACCCTCAGGCGCTGGAGACGGGGCACAACGCCGGACCCGGGGCGCCTGGTCGCCCTCTTCGATCTCGCCGCAGGACTGGGCCTGCTTCACATCCTGCTGCCCTCGGTGATGGGGCACCAGGGGCCCACGAGAGGTACACCACCTAACGGCGATTGGCGGAGATTGATCTGCAGGCCCAGGGGTGGCAACGACGCAACGTCAACACCTCTGGCCGCATCCTTTTATCAGGTGGAGTTCACTATTTAATGACTATTAATTCTCGTATCCTTCACTTGCAAGCCAGCGTTCGATATTGTAATCTTCACTGAGATAGCAGTCGCAGTTAATCACATACAAGGGACTCCTGGCTCCAGGGAGGTGAGTTGGCATGTCAGCCATTCTGTCTAGGTTCACCTTACTGTTACGTGTACTTCCCGTCTTATGCACCGATCTGAAGAACGCCTCCGCGACCATACCCGGCCTGGGCAATTTCACGCCGCCCCTCCCCCGACCTTGGCCCACGATGATGGTTTCCTCGCAACTGCGAAGCCTTCCGTCTCATCACCTGCCGGTCCTTGTGCTGCTGGCCCTGCCCGCAGTTGCGCTGTTTTTCAGTGTGGGCCACTCCACGGCGGAAGCCGACGCTCCCGCCGCGCCGGGGGCGGTGACCGCCCTGACCCTGAAGGCGGGATACGACGAGCACAAACGGCCCAGGGTCACAGCGACCTGGACCGCCCCGAGCCCGGCGCCCACGGGCAGGTACCTCGTGGAGATATTCGAAAGTCCAGACACTGTCTCGAATCCAGCCACACAGGCGGATCTAATCAACTTCTGGGAGCCAAAGCCGACTGCCACCAAGGCAGTCTTTAGAGCTTTGAAGCCGAGCACCGGGTACACGGTGAAGGTGACGGCGCGCAACGAGAACAAGGATGGCGTGACCTCCGGCGCCACCGTGCGGAAGGTGTCGACTACCCCCGCTGCTTTCATTCGTGGCACTCCCCCCGACGCGCCGGGGCCGGTGACGGGCCTCAGTGTTGTGACCACCAGCAACTCGGTGGAAGCCAGGTGGACCGCGCCGGACCCGAAGCCCAAGGGCGGCTACTTCGTAGAGCTGTTCGAGGGGGGCGGTACGGCTGGGGAAGCCGAGGACTCGATGGGCCTGAAGGGGAACAGGACCAAAGCGCGCTTCGAAGGTGTGAAGGAGGGCACCACGTACACGGTAAGGGTGACGCCGTACAACAAGAACAAGTTTGGTGAGACTGACGGCCTTGCCAGGACCGCTAGCGGAAGGACCGGGTATGCTCCCCCCTCCCACTCCTCCCGCCGCGCCGGGGCAGGTGACGGGCCTCACCCTCGCAAAAGTCGGCCCCGGCTACAAGAGCGTGGTGGCCAAGTGGACCGCACCGGGTACGAAGCCCTCGGGCCGGTACCTCGTACAGCTGTTCGAGGGAGCCGGCACGGAGGCGATAGAGCAACTCAGGCTGGCGCCCGGCATCGACAGGGTGCGCTTCAACAATGTGAAGGCGGACACGCAGTACCGGGTGTCGGTGACGGCGTACAACAAGAACAAGGTCGGGGAGACCGCAGGCACAGCCGCGACGGCCAGCACGCCGGCGCCCCCCAGCGCGCCGGGGGCGGTCACGGGCCTCACCCTCACCGTCACCAGCAACAGCATGGTGGTCACGTGGACCGCACCGAGTACCAAGCCCACGGGCTCGTACTTCATACAGCTGTTCGAGACGAGCGACATGGCGAACGACGGTCGGACGATTGACGAGAGGTGGAGGAAGGCCGCTACCAAGGCGCAGTTCTGCGGCTTGGAGCCGGGCACGGACTTCACGGTAAAGGTAACGGCGCACAACAAGGGCGACGGTGGTGTCGTCGCCGGCCCAACTGTGACGGCGACCGCGACGACCAAGGCGGCCAACCAACCAGGGCTTCCCGACACGCCGACCGACGTAGTGGTGAGCGCCGAGAGCAAGGGCGCGGGCTACACACTGAGAGTCAATTGGGAAGCGGTGGAGTCCAACGGGTCCGACCTCACGAACTACTTCATCGTGGTGACGGAGTTGGATAGCGAAGGCGTCAGAAAGAAGTCCTCCAAGCATGAGGTGGCCGGCAATGTCACGACTTTCGGCCTGGCGGGCGCGAAATTCGCGACCGAATACCTGGTGAAGGTACGGGCCGTCAATGGCGAGGGTCTCAGCCCTTGGTCAAGGACCCAGCGTTTCACAGAAGCATCAGGAGGATAGGGGGCACGCGGGACGCTCATGGGAGCCGCGCCGGAACGCCGGATCAGGGAGGTCGAAAATGAAACATCAGGGACGGATGGCTTCTACCCCCGCCTCCCGGTTTTGGGGTGGACTGATGTCTTCATCGCCACTGCGCCTCCTCCTGGCGCGGCTTCTACCGGTCCTGGCGCTCTTGGCCCTGCTGGCGTTGGCCTCCGCCAACCCCATCCACGCGCAGGCCCCGGCTGAGCAGACCGTTCCGGTGGACTGGGCGCTGATTCCCGACGGCATAGAACCCGGCGGCAGCTTCCGCCTCCTCTTCGTAACCTCCACCACCACCGCAGCGTCATCCACCGACATCGCCGACTACAACGCCCACGCGCAGGCTGCGGCTGATGGCAACGCCAACATCAAACCCTTCAAAGGCCAGTTCCGCGCCCTGGTCTCCACCTCCGCGGTGGACGCCAGGAACAACACCGCCACCACGGGGACGGGCGTTTCCGTCCACTGGCTGGGCGGCGATAAGGTGGCCGACGACTACGCCGACCTCTACAACGGCAGCTGGGACTCCGTCAGCGGCAAGACCGAAAGCGGCGGCAGCTACACCGGCCTGGTGTGGACCGGCGGCAACAAGGCCGGCCAGAAGTCCGGGCAGCGCCACGCCGGGGCCGCCGAGGTCCGCGTGGGAGACCTGGGCGACGTCACGCTGGCGCTGTCGTCACCGGCGGCCAAGGCCGCAACCGAGCAGTACCCGCTCTACGCCGTCTCGCCGGTGCTCACCGTGGCCCAGCCCGCGCC
>DAOUKX010000106.1:0-3734 GCA_034420855.1 Dehalococcoidia bacterium | reverse complement strand
TACCGCACCCCCGCGGAGCTGTTCCACACAGACCGGACGGCACAGGAGAAGGAATGAATGGAGAAGAAGTGCTCTATACGACCTATGTTGGAATCATGTGCAGGAGTAACGGGACCCTCACTTAAACCCGCCCAATTGCTGGCCAACTGATGGGGTCCACCTCACCCTTGTCGACTTGAATAACGTACGTGTCATCTTCAGATATAAACCAATGTCGGGGCATGGGGAAAAGCTCATCCACAATTTGTGGGGGTTCAGGATCTACAGGTAATCCTAGTGGAGGCTGTTGTTGTTCTCGCGTAAACTTGTCTCTGATCTTGTCCCAGAACAAGCCGACATGCTGGTTGCGAAAGGCAAACAAAGGGCGTTCAAATTATACCCCAATCACGACCTCGTTAACCGGCGGATTTTTTGAACTCTAGTGGCATGGTGAATTCAAATGGTGTTGTTTTGAGCCTTCTCGCTCAAGAATAGCATATCTATCTGGAGCTTAGATTCTATAGGTTAATGCAACATTTGACAAACTGGAATGTCACTCGGCATCTGCTGTCGCATCTCCGTCTATGGTATAGTCTTATCCCACCCTCTGTCCTCGGAGTAACATATACCAAACATGAACGATCACCTGCATGACCTAGTCGCTGACGCCCTCAAGGGGCACGACGCCCAGTACATAGAGTTGCGCGTCGACCAGAACCAGTCCTCCCACCTACGCTACCGTGGACGGGAGTTGGAGGAGGTCAACCGCACCACCACCGGAGGCGGATGCGTCCGCGCACTGGCCGGCGGCGGCTGGGGTTTCGTCTCCTTCAACAGCCTAGACGGCCTGCGTGACAAAGTCGGCTCCGCCGTCACCAACGCCCGACTTGTCGGAGGCGAGCCCGTCACCCTGGCCCCCGTTGAACCCGTTGTCGACTGTATCACGCCCACCGTCAAGAAAGACCCCTCCCAGATCTCCCTCCGGGACAAGAAGGCCCTTCTGGACCAGTACGTTGAAGAAATCTGGCGTGCTCCCGGCATCTCCACCTCAACCGTGGGTTACGGCGACGCCAAGCGCCGCCGCGTTTTCGCCACCTCCGAGGGCGCCTACATCGACCAGACTGTTCTCGACGTGGTTATGCGCCTCAACGCCGTGGCTCGCGACGGCGCAGAGGTCCAGCAGTCCGGCGTGAGCCTGGGAGCCGCCGGCGACTTCTCCGAGGTGGAAAATCTCCACGACGAAGCCGCCCAGGTGGGACGTCGCGCCGTAGAACTGCTCAAGGCCCCTCAGGTGAAGGCCGGCGAGTATACCGTAGTCCTTGAACCCGTTCTGGCCGGCGTGTTCATCCACGAAGCCTTCGGCCACCTCTCCGAGGCCGACCACGTATACGAAGACGACCGTATGAAGGAACTCATGGTCCTCGGCAAGCGCTTTGGCGGCCAGCACCTGAACGTTGTCGACGGCGCCGTCGTCCCCAACCTTCGTGGCAGCTACGGCTACGACGACGAAGGCGTCCCAGCCACCCGCAGTTACCTGCTCAAGGAGGGCATCCTGGTAGGCAGGCTCCACTCCCGTGAGACTGCCGCCAAGATGGGCGAAGCTACCACGGGCAACGCCCGCGCCATCGGTCCCCAGTTCCCGCCTATCGTCCGCATGACCAACACCTTCATCGAAGACGGCGAAGCCACCCCAGAAGAGGTAATCGGCGACGTCAAGGACGGCCTCTACGTCGGCAACTGGTACGGCGGGATGACCAGCATGGAGCAGTTCACCTTCTCCGCCGGCGAGGCCTGGAAAATCCGAAACGGGAAGGTGGAAGAGCTTTGCCGCCCCGTGCTCCTCACGGGCAACCTCTTCACCACCCTGGAGAGCCTGGACGCCGTCGCCAACGACCTGAGCATGAACCAGGGGGGTGGCTGCGGAAAAGGTGGACAGTCCCCCCTGCCCGTATCCAACGGCAGCCCCCACATCCGCATTCAGAGGTGCTTGATTGGCGGAAGTTAGCGAAATTCTCCAGCAGGTCCTTGAGCGGGCGAAGGCCGTCTCCGAGCAGGCGGAAGTCTTCCACCTTTCCGGTTGGAGCCGTCCAGTGGTCTTTGAGGCCAACCGGCTCAAGTCCCTCGTAGGACGCGATTCCTCCGGCATCGCCTTGCGCCTGATCAAGGATGGACGGGTTGGCTTCTCCTCCACCACCCACTGGGACGGCGCTGAAACCCTTGTAGACAATGCCCTAGAGACGGTCCCCTTCGGTCCCAAGGCCGCCATGGACTTTCCCAGCTCCAGCGACTTCGACCCGATACCTCTCTACGACGCTGCCGTTGAGTCCCAATCCCTGGAGGGAATGATCCAGCTGGGGCAACAGCTTATCGACGGCGTTCGCGCTGTCGAGCCTGAGCTTCTATGCGACGCCAGCGTTTCCCGCAGTGTCTCCACCCTTCGGCTGCTTAATTCCAACGGCGCCTCTGTCGAATCCACCCGCAGCGGCTTCTCCGCCTACGTGGGTGGGGCCCTCATCAAGGGTACGGACATGCTCTTCCTCGGAGACGGCGACCGTTCCTGCAGTCCCCTTGTCGACCCGGAACCCTTGGTGGAATCAGTCCTCATCCAGCTTGAGCGAGGGCGCGACATCGCCGCCCCTGCCTCCGGTGATCTCCCCGTAGTCTTCACCCCGCGCGGCGTAGGCGGGGCTCTCCTGTCGCCCCTCTTGGCGGGCTTCAACGGCAAGTCAATCCTCCAAGGTTCGTCACCCCTCGTGGACAAACTGGGAGAAGATCTCCTGGATGAAAGGTTCAGCCTCTGGGACGACCCCACCACGGCCATGATTCCCGGCAGCCGCGCCTTTGACGACGAAGCCGTCCCATCGGCGAAGATGCCCCTCATTGAAGGTGGCGTCATCCGCAACTTCCTCTACGACCTGCAGACGGCGGGACAGGCCGGCGTCGAAAGCACCGGCAGCGCACACCGCGGTCTCAACTCCCTACCCTCCCCCGGCGTCAGCGTCGGTGTCGTACCGTCCGGAGACGTGGACTTTGACGACATGATTGCCGACATTCAGGACGGTATCGTAGTTGAACGCCTCTTGGGCGCGGGTCAGAGCAACATCCTCGCCGGTGAGTTCAACGCCAACGTGCTGCTGGGCTACCGCATCGAAAAGGGCAAGATCACGGGCAGACTGAAAAACACCGTCATCAACGGCAATGTGTATACAGTCCTGAAAGAATTGCGTGGCTTGGGCAGTGATACCACCTGGCTGGGAGGTTCGTTCAAGACCCCCAGCATCTACTGCGGCGGCGTGTCCGTAGCCACCAGGGAATAGAGATTTGACGAGTAAGAAAGACCTCTCCCTCGAACACTGCCTAGAAGCCCTCCGTTCGGAAGACGAGATCCCGGAGGATTCCCTCCTGTACCACCTCAGCGACCTCTCTGCCGCCGAAATCGTGGATTTTGCCTCGGCTTGTAAGACTGTCACGCCCGACAGAAGGCTTTCGATTATCGACCGGCTAATAGACCTCAGCAACGACAGGACCGAACTGGACTTCAGCGCCGTCTTCCGTCGCTGTCTTCGGGATGATGAAGAAGGAGTCCGTCAGCGGGCCATAGAAGGGCTCTGGGAGCACGAGGAGCGTCGACTTATTTCTCCCCTCTGCGATCTGCTGGCCAGCGACCCTTCGTCATCCGTCCGCACTGCCGCTGCCGTGGCCCTCGGCAAATTCGCCGAACTGGCTCAGCAAGGCAAACTGCTCCCCAAGGACGG
>DAOUKX010000105.1:0-17097 GCA_034420855.1 Dehalococcoidia bacterium | reverse complement strand
TCGGGGAGTTTCGTTGATGTTTACGGTTACGAGCTGGTTGTAGAGGGATGCGGAGTGATTGGAGAAGCCGTGGCTGAGCTTGGGGCCCCAGTCGTCGAACTTGCGGACGTTCTGGTAGGCCTCGGTGCTGAGGAGCTCGATGTTGGGGAGCTCGTAGAGGTGGAGGTAGCCGGGTTCGCCCTTGAGGGACCGGAATCGGACGGCGCTGAGGAAGCCGGAGCCGAGGAGATCGGAGATGTGGCGGGTGTTGTTCCAGAGGTTGGACTCTTCCTCCACGTCTTCCTGCATGTCGAGGCGGATGGTGTAGATGATGGGTAGGTCTGGCATTGAGAGGGTTCCTTTCTGTTGTGGATTGGGGGGGCTTCACCCCCATCTCAATCTTCCCCCTTCAAGGGGGAAGGGGGGCGGGGGCGGGTTTCAAACCCGCCCCTACGGGGATTTGACCCTCACCTCAATCCTCTCCCAGGACGGGAGAGGAGGGGGATGGATTCCGGCTTCCGCCGGAGTGACGGCAGTTGGGCGGTAATGATGGCATAGAGGCTAGTCGGTGGTGCGGGCGGCGGTGGTGGGGCGCATGCCCTGGCGGTATCCGGCGATGATGCCGTCGGCGTTCCACTTTTGGGTCTTGTCCCAGGCGCGCTGGATGCTGGCGTTGGTGCCTTGCAAGGCGGGCATGACGTAGCGGGCGAAGAGTTCCATGCTGTGGTACATCTTCTGGGTGGAGGCCCACTCGTTGATGGTGATGAGGAATCCGCCGGCGCCTCCTGCTTCGTTGAAGAGGGCCTGAAGCTGTGATGCGACGTCGTCGGGGTCGCCGACGATCCAGCCGCGGTTACTGACCACCTCCTCGGCGGTCAGGTCGTCGAAGGGCTGGTCGGCATAGGACTGGAACTGGCGCTGGCTGCCGTTGCCGAAGTTGTAGCTAACGGAGGTGAGGATTCCATCGCTGACGTCGGCCATTGCCTGCTCTCGGGTGTCGCCGACGTGGACGTAGTGGACCAGACGCCAGTCGTCGCGTCTGACGGTCTTGCCAGTTTCGTGAGCGGCGGCTTCGATGACGCCCCACTGCTGGGAGAGGGGGGTGGAGCCTGCAATGGCGGAGTTTACGAGGGACCAGACTGGGAGGCCGTGGCGTCCGGCCTGGGTGAGGCTGTTGACGCTGCCAGAGCTGGCCATGGCGATGGGGAGGCGGGGCTGCTGGTAGGACTTGACCATGAGTTCCATTTCGTTGAGCTGCCAGTAGTCGCCATCGTAGGTGATGGGGCCATCGGACTCCAGGAGTTTGATGATGATATCGAGGGCCTCGTTGGACATGGGGCGGACCTGGTCGACAGAGAGTCCGAAGAGCATGAGGTCGGTGGCTAGGACGCCGGGGCCGACGCCCAAGACGAGTCTGCCGCGGGTGAGGTGATCGAGGAAGGCCATGCGCTCGGCGACATGGAAGGGGTGGTGATAGGGGAGGTTGATGACGCCAGTTCCGAGGGTGATGCGTTTGGTCTTGGCTGCGGCCATGGCGATGAAGATGTCCGGGGCGGGGATGGTCTCCCATCCGGCGGAGTGGTGCTCACCGATGAAGCATTCGTCGAAGCCGAGGTGGTCGACGAACTCGATGAAGTCGAGGTCACGCTCAAAGGCGAGGGTGGGATTTTCGCTGGGATGATGCAGTGGCATCATGAAGAATCCGAATTTCATGCAGTTCTCCTAGAGAGTTTGGGGTTTCGCGTGATTATAGCAGAGGGCCGCAGTGAGGCCAATTAAGGGGATGTTAAGCGAAGGGGCGGCATTGGGGTTGGCGGGCATTGAGAATGGGTATGGAGGAGGTCAAAGGGCCAAAATTGATGAGATGGATTATCAAAAACGAATGTCGAAACGAATGAATATTGGGGAGTTGTTACCTGAAGTTTGTGCCTGGTTCCGAGTCGTTCTCCAAAACGACTCGGAACGAAAGGGGATGATTGGTGGGATTTTGTGCCTGAAGGGGGCTGAAATGGGAGTCGTATTCGTTTCCGACGATATTTTGGGGAAATTGGCGCATATTAGTGATACTAAATTACATTTGCATGAGTTGTGATGGGTGTAAGGGAGTGCGGCGGAATTCGGGGATGATGTTCATGGGTATGGGGTGGCAGGTGTGTTTCATGGGGATAGTTTGCCAGAGAACGTATATTCCGCGCAAGGGAAAGATCTCAGTTTGGGGTCACTGCGTTACGGCATGTCTGGGGTTCGGTGTGGGGAGAGGGGTTTGATGGCTCGGCAGCCACTCCTATGGGGGAGGGGGCCCTGCCCAGCGCCGCCCCGCCGTGGGCCCCTGCTTTCGCAGGGGTGACGAAGAAGAAGAGGCGGTAGATTGGGGGTGGCGTAGGGCGCTCGACCCTTCGACAGGCTCAGGGTGAGCGGACAACTGCGTTGCGGCAAGTTGGGGGTTGGGCGGCTCGCGAGTCGCCCCTTCGGGGATACCTTGGGGAAGATTGCTTTTTTTGGCGACGAGATTCTTCGTCGCGGAGCCTCCTCAGAATGACATTTGAGTATAGAGGAAAAGGGGAGAGGGAGGCTCGACTCTTCGACAAGCTCAGGATGAGCAGCTTGGGGGAGGGGAGTCACCCCCATCCCTTCGAAAGACTCAGGGCAGGCCAAACCTTCCCCTTCGACGGGGGAAGGTTTTTGGGAGCGTAGGGAGAGGATTTAGTCGTGACGGTTGGGGTTACCAGGCGGCTAGGAGGATGCCGATGATGGCGTAGGAGATTATGGGATAGCCGATGTTTATGAGGAGGAGGCGCAGGCTGCGGCTTTCGAAGCTGTAGGTGGTGGCGTAGGAAGTCGCTATGGCTCCGATGGATACGAGCAGGCCGAGGAGGAGTCCTTCGGCGGCGCCGCTGGCGTCCATGCCTTGAATGAGCAGGGCGAGGACGAAGGTGAAGACGAGGGCGCTCACGATGGCGACGACGTAGGGGAACCATTGCATGTGAGTGCCTTTCATTGCCTCCATGTCTTCCATTGTGAGGCCTACGTCGGCCATCCAGGGTTTGGCCCAGGTCCGGTACCAGGCTGCGCCAAGGATCTGGTTGATGACGACTCCGACGACGATTGCGAGGTAGTTGAGGCTTCCGAGGTCAAGGTTATCCATGATTTTTCTCCTTTTGGGATGGATGTTGAGGAAGTCGAGCATTCGTGTTTTGGGATTTGGGCACAGAGGCTATAGGAAATGTGTGCGGGATGCAATGGGGGGCACCCTCACCTCAGTCTTCTCCCAGGACGGGAGAGGAGGGAAGAGGGAATCACCCCCATCCCTTCGACGAGCTCAGGGCAGGCCAAACCTTCTCCCTCGAGGGGGAAGGCTCTTGGGAGAGGGAGAAGGGAGATGGATTCCCGCGTTCGCGGGAATGGGGAATAGGGTGAGTATTGGGGGTGTAGACGACAATGAAGGGGTTTGGGCGTGGGGGAAGTTTGGTGATTTCCGGCGGCGAGATTCCTCGACTCCTTTACGCTGCGCTCGGAATGAAATGTGGGGTGGGGCGCTCGACCCTTCGACAGGCTCAGGGTGAGCGGGGGGAACGGGATTTCTCGACTTCGCTGCGCTCGACTGGCATATCAAAAAGAGGGTGGTTGCTTGGAGGATGGGTTGGGGGTAGAATCGCAAACGGCAAGCAAAGAAGAGAGGCGGGGCGCAATGTTTTTCAATCGCAGGCTGTTTGGATTCACGGAAGGAGTGAGGCTGAGGCTGCTTCTGGCCCTGTTCTTCGGATTGCTTACCGCCGCCACTGGCGTAAGCCGTCTTGCCCTCTCCGGCTATGCAATTGCGCTGGTTATCCGGGGTGCGCCGACGGAGGAGATCATCCTGTCGGTGGCGGGCGTTGTGGCGTCGGCGGTGTTCCGGGGTGTGTTCCAGTATTTGAAGGAGATGACGGGACATCTGGCGTCGGTGCGGGTGCAGGCGAAGATGCGGAGAGAGTTGTACGAACGGGCGCTGGTGCTGGGGCCGGGCGCGCTGGACCAGAAGCGGGCGGGGGACGTGCTGGTGTCGCTGGTGGAGGGCGTGGACCAGCTTGAAACCTATTACGGGGAGTACCTGCCGCAGATGGCGGTGGCGGCGTTGACGCCCATCGGGATTTTCATATTCATGGCGTTTCTGGACGTGCCCACAGCGGCGATATATCTGGGTTTTGCTGTCTTCACATTGTTCGCCCCGCTGATATTCCACCATTGGAACGCTGCGAGCAGCGCGAAGCGGCGAGAGGCATACGGGGACCTGAGCGCGGAGTTTCTCGATAGTGTTCAGGGGTTGGCGACCCTGAAGTCGTTTGGCCAGAGTCGGGCGAGAGGGCAGATGCTTGCAACGAAGGCGCGAGACGTGTACCAGCGGACGATGCGGATACTGCTGATGAACGTGGGCACGACGGGAGCGACGTGGTTCGGTATCACAGCCGGAGCCGCGGTGGCTCTCGGTTTCGGAGCGGTGCGGGTGGCGGACGATTCGATGAGCCTGGCGACGCTGCTGGTGGTGCTGATGCTGGGGGTGGAGGTGTTCCGTCCTTTGCGGGAGCTTACGATGCTCTATCACAAGGGTATGCTTGGGATGTCGGCGGCCACGGCGGTATTCGATCTGCTGGACGCGAAGCCGCAGGTGGTGGACGTGGCAGAGGAGTCGAAAGCTGAACCTGCACCTGTGCTGCAGCCGACGCTGAAGTTCGAGGACGTTACGTTTGCCTATCCTACGGGCAGGTCCGATGCGGTGAACAGCCTTTCCTTCGAGGTTAAGGCGGGGGAGACGCTGGGGGTAGTAGGAAGGAGCGGGGCGGGGAAGAGCACGCTGGTGTGGCTGGCGCTGCGGTTTTTCGATGCTTCCGAGGGTAGAATACTGCTTGGTGGACAGGATATTCGGACGATGCCGCTTTCGACGCTGCGTAAGCACTTGGCGGTGGTAGCCCAGGACACGTACCTATTTCATGGAACGGTGGCGGACAATCTGCGCCTTGGGAATCCCGATGCGACGGTGGAGGAGATGCAGGAGGCGGCGAAGGCGGCCAACGCCGACCAGTTCATAACATCGCTGCCGAACGGGTACGACACGGTCATTGGCGAGCGGGGAATCCGGTTGTCGGGGGGGCAGAGGCAGCGCATCGCCATTGCGAGGGCGCTCTTGAAGGACGCGCCGATACTGCTGCTGGACGAAGCTCTTTCCAACGTGGACACGGAGAACGAGTCGATAATCCAGCAGGCGTTGAACAGGCTAATGCAGGGCCGGACTACGCTGGTGATAGCACACAGGTTATCGAGCATCATCTCAGCCGACAGGATCATGGTGCTTGAGGACGGGCACCTGGTGGAGGAGGGCGTGCACCGGGAGTTGATGGCCCAGAGGGGGGTGTACCGGAGCCTGATGCAGGCACAGATGGAGACTGAGGCGGTGGAACTTGCGCCGGTACTGGCGACGGCCACCGACGTAGAGCCGGGAGGCATGGAGACGTATCACGGCGAGTGGACGGGACGGGGATCACAGGAGTATTTGCAGGAGCCGAGCATCATCAGCGCTACGGCGGCGGAGATGAGCTGGTTCCGGGTATTCGGGCGGCTGCTGAAGCTGGTAAGTCCGTGGAAGATGGCGCTGACGTTTACCTTCATTTTGGGGATTTTTCGGGTATTCGTGCTCATCGGAATCGGGGTTACGGGCGCGCTGATAGTGCGTCAGGTGGCGTTGGGTGAGCCGTTCGGGCTATTGCTGGCGGTGCTGGGCGTGATGGCGGTGTTGACGCCGATTCTGCACTGGGCGGAGTCGTGGGTTTCGCACGATATGGCGTTCCGGCTGCTGGCGGAGATGCGGATTGCGATGTACGAGAAGCTGGACCCGCTTTCGCCGGCATACCTGGTCCGTCGACGGTCGGGCGACATAGTGGGGCTGGTTACGAGCGACATCGAGACGGTAGAGTTTTTCTTTGCACACACAATTGCGCCGGCTTTCGTGGCTGTGACGGTGCCTGGGGCAGTGCTGGTTACGCTGGCGATATTCCAGTGGCCGCTGGCGCTGGTTCTGCTACCGTTCCTGTTGCTGGTGGCGCTGACTCCGTTCTATGCCAACAAGACGCTGGACCGGGTTGCTTCCCGGTCTCGGCAACAGCTAGGAGAGATCAACGCGCACATGGTGGACAGCGTACAGGGGATGCGGGAAATTGTGGCATTCGGGCACGAGGAGCAGCGGCTGGCGGAGGTGCAGGAGAATCAAAGGAAGTTTGCCGCATTCCGGATTGTCTTCTTCAAGCACTTGACGCTGCAGAAGGTGGCGATTGAGGTGTGCATCGGGCTCGGGGGCATCGCAGTTCTCGGAGCGGGTGCATACTTTGCCACGCAGGGGAACCTGACGGGAACGTTATTGCCGTTGTTGAGCCTTATTGCGCTTTCGTCGTTCATTCCAGTTTCGGAGGTGGCGCAGGTAGGCAAGCAGCTGGCGGACACGCTGGGGAGTTCGCGGCGGGTATTCGCCGTGCATGACGAGCCGGTGCCGGTGCAGGACGGCAAGGGAGTTCACGAACCGCGTCAAGCCGAGCACGGTTCCGCGGTGGCGTTCGGAGACGTGGACTTCACCTATGGGCAGGGTCTGCCGCAGGCGCTGAAGAGCGTTGAGTTCAACGTGGAGCCCGGGCAGACGGTGGCGATTGTTGGGCGTTCAGGGGCCGGGAAGACAACGTCAGCGCATCTGCTGCTGCGCTTCTGGGACCCGACGGAGGGGGCAATTGAACTGGACACGCACAATTTGAAAGACTTTGAGCTGGACGAGCTTCGTCACTCGATAGCGCTGGTGTCGCAGGACACCTACCTGTTCAACACGTCCATCCGGGAGAACCTGAAGGTGGCCAAGCCCGACGCCACGGACGAGGAGATTGTGGCCGCGGCGAAGCAGGCGAACGCGGACGAGTTTATCGCCGCCATGCCGGATGGTTACGACACCAACGTGGGTGAACGGGGAGTGCAGCTTTCGGGCGGACAGAGACAGCGAATAGCCATCGCGAGGGCGGTGCTCAAGGGGGCGCCGGTGCTGGTGCTGGACGAGGCAACGTCGCACCTGGACGCGGTGAACGAACGGCTGGTGCGTCAGGCTCTTTCGCGGCTGATGGCGGACCGGACGACGCTTGTGATTGCACACCGGCTTTCGACGGTGCGGGACGCAGACATGATTCTTGTGTTAGAGGAGGGGGAACTGGTGGAGCAGGGGACGCACGAGGAGTTGCTGGCGAAGGGCGGGTTGTACTCGCATCTGGTTTCGGCGCAAGTTCTGCCCAGCGAGGGCGCTACAGGCTGAGGGCTTTCACCCGCCTTCCCTTCGGCTAGTTTGGCTGTGGTGTGGCTGATATAATGGCCGCGCCGCAGCCTTGGTATCAGGCGTAGGCAGTATCAGAAAGGACGCTTGGAGTTTTCGATGATTTCTATATTTGTGACTATCAACATCAAGCCGGGGTTCAGAGATGCATTTGTTGCGTCGCTTATGGGTGACGCGCAGGGCTCCGTGAGAGACGAGCCGGGGTGCTTCCGATTCGACGTGCTTCAGAGCGACGAGAACCCGAACCGTCTGCATCTTTATGAGGTGTACGCAGACCAGGACGCGCTGGCGGCCCATCGAGAAGCGCCCCACTACGTGAAGTGGCGCTCGGAAGTCGAGGAATGGTTCGATGGGGAGCCGGAGCGGATCGCGACCACGACGGTGTTTCCTTCGGACGAAGGATGGAAGGCCCAGAAGCCGGGGCTAGTTAACTGGTAGCTTCGGCTGAAAGCAGAGAGTGGATTCCCGCCTGCCCGGGAATGGGAAATGGATTCGCCTCATCGAGGGGTAAAGGTGAAGAGGGGAGATGGATTGAGGTTGAAGGTTCGTCACTAATTTCAAAATTACATAATAAAGGGTGAGATATGAGTCAGCGTCAAGCGGCGCACCAACACGTCATTGAGAATCAGTCACGGCATCTGGAGCGGGTGCGGGAATTCATGGCCCAGCCCAGCGTAAGCCAGGAGAGTCAGGGGATGGAGGAGTGCGCCAATCTGCTGCTTCGTTACTATCAGGAGTTGGGGTGCAAGGAGGCGGAGATAGCGGAGACGCCCGTGTTCCCAGCGGTGTGGGGGTACTACGACGCGGGCGCGCCGAAGACGCTGGCGGTGTACAGCTACTTCGACACCAACGTGGTAGGTGATGGTTGGGACCATCCGCCGTACGACGCAGTGGTGGCTCCACACGGGTCTTTCAAGAAGGTTCTGTACGGACGCGGCGCGGGCAACAAGGGAGCGTTCATGGGCTTCCTTAATGCTCTGGAGTCTATCAAGGCTGCGGCGGGGGAGCTTCCGGTCAACCTGATGTTTGTGTCGGAGGGGGAGGAGTTTGTGGGCAGCGACCACATTCCGCTGCTGATTGACAAATACCGACATCATCTTTCCAAGGCTGACGATGCGATGGTGGCCGGTGCATGCCAGACTGCATCGGGCGACGTTACGCTGTTCCTGGG
Organism: Dehalococcoidia bacterium; assembly: GCA_034420855.1. Classification (GTDB taxonomy): domain Bacteria; phylum Chloroflexota; class Dehalococcoidia; order Lucifugimonadales; genus JAPULR01. The sequence goes on along the minus strand of DAOUKX010000105.1, from coordinate 8,617 downwards.
GAACAAGGGGAACCTGCACATTGAGCTGGAATGCTCCGGCGACCGGTGGGGGAAGGGGCCGGCGGGAGGACCGGTGCATTCGTCGGCGCAGCCTGTGGTGGACCATCCTGTTTGGCGGATGGTGAGGGCGCTGGGGACGCTATTCGATCCTGAGACGAACCGGGTGTTGGTGGACGGGTTCTACGACGACCTGGAGGCGCCTACGGCAGAGGACCTGGAATTGATCGACGGGCTGGCGGAGCGGTATTTGGGGCAAGAAAAAAGTGCCATTCCAAGCCTTTCTCCAGGCAAGGTGGAACGCTTCGTTAATGATGTTTCGGGGAGGGACGCATTCCTCCGTTATTGCTTTGAGCCGACGATGAACATCAACGGGCTGCGGGCGGGGTATACGGGGCCGGGGACGCTGCTGTGGACGTTGCCGAACGCCGCGTACTCCACCATCGACCACCGGCTGCCGCCGGACATGGACCCGCTAGACATTCGCGATAAGATCCGCACCCACTTGGACAGGAACGGGTTTGAGGACGTGGGGATCAAGGTGCTGATGGCGGTGCCAGCGCAGAAGTTGAGCGTGACGGACGACATCGCCAAGGCGGGTCTGCGGGTGTTCGACGGGTGGGGGATTGAGCCGACTGTGTGGCCTCGCAGGGGAGCGAGCGGGCCGATGGGGTTCTTCAGCAAGATGCTGGGGTTGAAGCTGCTGGGAGCGACGGGAATCGGCTATGCCAGCGGACATTCGGCGCCTAACGAGTTTCTGGTTATCGAGGGGGATGGAAAGGTCGGTGGGCTTTCGGAGCTTGAGCGGTCCTTCGTGGACTTTTTGTACAGCTACGCTGCGTATCCGGGGGAGTTTTAAGTTCTGTCAAGAGTGGCGCAAAGTCCTCAGGTATGGCTGTCGTTTTCGATAAGTGGTACAATTGCAGAACGTAAATGCGTTGCCCTGGGCTCATGGAGAATGAGATGAATGATAGCGGGACTTATGCACAGATGCCAGGAGATTTCACTCCTAAGCGGCCTCGTCGTACAGCTCGTGAGACGGGACGATTGGGCAGGGAGATATACAAGCGGGAGATCCGCGAGAAGGTAGAGCCCGAACACGTTGGGGAGTTTGTGGCTATCGATGTGGATAGTGGGTGTTGGGCGATAGGGGAGAGCGCCAGGCATGCGCGAAAGCGGCTTAGAAAGGAAAGGCCGGAAGCCGTGAACGTCCTCAGGGAGAGAATTGGTTATGAAGCGGTGGGCAGCATCGGAGGCGGCGTGCCGCGGAGGACGGATTGGTCCAAGGGATAGTTAACGCTCGAACAGAAGCAACTGTAATTCTCGAGATCAGTGGTGAATCGGGGAGTACTCAAGAAATTGAAGCCGTGGTGGATACCGGCTTCAGTGAATTTCTCATATTGGGGTCTGACCTGGCATCGGAGTTGGAACTCGAAAGCTCTGGTGTTGATTACCTCACTCTGGCCGACGGAAGTATAGAGAGCTTCGAAGTATTTGAAGTCACAGTGAGATGGGACGGATTGCCACGGCATATTGAGGCACATACCGCACAAACCATGCCCTTGGTTGGAATGGGTCTGCTATATGGGCACAGGTTGTTTGTGGAGGTGGTGGAGGGTGGACGGGTTGTTATTCAGTTGATGGAATAGCGGTATTGTGGGATGGGAAGGGCGGTCTATTATGGACTCTTGTATAGCTATGCAGCGTATCCGGGGGAGTTGTAGGGGAATCGTGATAGCTGGGACACTTGAGTGGTACGGGCGTTCTCTGGCGTGGTAGAATTTGGATAGAATTAGGGAAGGCTAGACCTGAAGGAGGGGCGGATGAGAGACGTTGAAACGAAGACGAACGTTGATGGGGAGCGGGAGCGAAGGATGCCAACTCGCTCTACAGACGAGACGGTGCGTTTGGGAAGGGAGATTTACCAGCGGGAGATCCGTCACCAGGTGGAGCGGGACCACGAGGGAAAGACGTGCGCCATTGACGTGGATAGCGGTTGTTGGGCCTTGGGAGACAGCAAGGTTGTGACGGATGTGCGTGTGGCGCTCAGGCGGCTACGGGAACAGAGGCCGGAGGCTGTCAATGTCTACTGCGAGCGGGTCGGCTTCAAGGCGTTGCGGAGCTTTGGAGGCGGATTTCGTCGGAGGGCTGATTGATCGAAGGGCGGGTAAACGTCGCACTTGAAGCGGTGACAACCCTTCGTATAGAAGGACCCTCAGGCCAGTGGCAAGAAGTTGAAGCGGTAATAGATACTGGATACAGTGGATTTCTGACTCTGCCCATTTCTCTGGTGAAAGACTTTGGACTCGCTTTTTTTAACAAAGCAATAGCAGTCTTAGCTGATGGCACACAGGGGCACTTTGATGTATATGATGCCGTAGTTGTATGGGGTGGACAGTCCCGGCCTAAAGAGGTTGACGCCACGGACGGCGCTCCTTTACTGGGGATGCAAATGCTGTATAGTCACAGTTTGAACGTGGAGGTGGTGGAGGGTGGACGGGTTGTCGTCCAGGAACTGGATAGAGGCTAGGGGCCGGTGATATTGCGGGCGTGGGTGAGGGTGGGGTTGTTGGTTTGCGATGAGGTGATGAAGAACTGATAGCCCTGTTCCATCTGTCGATCCAATTCGTCGGGGGTTCCGGATACTGCGCCGCAGGGTACGCCGTGTTTCTTGCAGGTGTTCAGGATGGATAGCAGAGCCTCTTGCACGTCAGGGTCTTGGGGGTTTCCGGCGGCGCCCATGGTGACCGAGAGATCGCCGGGGCCTGCCAGGACGCCGCCGATGCCCTTAACTTCGCGGAGAATGTCCGGGAGGTTCTTGACGCCTGTGGCGGACTCGCAGATGGCCATGAGGAAGATTTCGCCGTCGGCGTCGAGGGGCCAGAGACCGGCTGAGTCGTAGTATTCGGGGACGGTGAGGCCCCAGTAGCGGGCGGCGGCGCCTGGACTCCAGCCACGCTCGCCCCAGGGGTGTTCAGCGTCCCGCTTCTGGGGGTAGCGGCATGCCAGTACGGCGGCCTTCGCTGCTTCCACAGACTCGACCTTTGGGAGAAGGACGCCGTACACGCCGTGGTCGAGGGTCTGCTTCACGACCCACTGGTTCATTTCGCCGGTGTTTGGGGCGACGCGCACGAGGGGTGTGGGGTTGGCCTGCAGGCTGCCCTGCTCATGAATGCTCTTGCGGTTTAGGAAGAACTGGAGGGAGATTTTAAGCTGGGTGAAGTCCATCCCCACATGCTCGTTTTCGATGAAGACGAAGTCGTAGTCGGCGGTGGTGGCTTGGGCGATTTCGTCGAGGTTACCGTTGTAGACGTGGGCGCCGAAGGCCGGTTTGCCTTCTTCGAGGAGTTCGATGAGGCGGTTTAGTCGGGGGTTGCGTGGCATGTTAGAGGGCCTGCTCTTTCAGAGGGTTTATTCACTTTGCGTTGGATGTGTTCATCGTCGCAATGCAAATTAAGACGATGAGATTATTGCGATTGCTCAAGACTAGCAATCCTGTCGTCGAGTAGAACAATCAAATTATGCTGCTTTTTAGTAATGTTGATAAGCCTGAGTTTATGGCCGTGACTGGATATTCTTGGAACGTGCATTTCGCCTGTATCAATCTTGGTTAACTCACCTTTGAGTGCGTCAATTTCGGCTAATGCATTATCTAGCCTTTTCCCCATAGAGTCTGAATCCATTGTTGCCATCGGGTCTCCTTTCAAATTCTCATCTCTTGCAGCCGTGCAAACAGATATTTCTGCGGCCTATTCCCCTTCAGCGAGTTGCAGGCTCCGCAGAGAAGCTGCAGGTTGTCCAGGTGGTCCGTACCGCCCCGACTCTGGGGGACGATGTGGTCGATAGTGAAGTTGCGGAAGGGGAACATCACTTTGCACCCCGCGCACAAACTCTCCTGCTTGCCGAACAACTCATGCTTCCTCTTGCGATAAGGGATGGGAACGTCAATATCGGTACGACGGGGTATGTCGGTGCGTGAGGTGACGTAGCCTACGTGGAAGAGGCTGCCCATCGACTGACGCAGCCGGTCGTTGACTTGCCTGATAGCGTTCGATGAGATGTCGATGCCCACCCACTGACGCTCCAGCCTGTCAGCGGAGACGCAGGTGGTGTCACATCCACAGAAGGGGTCGAGCACCATGTCTCCGGGATTGGACGATGCCTTGATGATGCGTCCCATCAGGGCCAATGGCTTCTGCGTAGGGTGGCCTGTGCGTTCATTTCCAGCAGCAATAGGTATGTCGTTCCACGTGTCACTTACGGGAATGCCTGGCTGTTCGTCCAGATACCTTTTGAACCGTGGGACGCCCTTCCCACCACGCGGGACTACAATCAAGTCCTTCCGGTCCGCTTCCTCCATCCGTTCCTTTGTCCATCTCCAAACCCTTGTCGCACCTTTGAATTCATACGTTAAGTTCGGTCTATCGGGATTTGGATTGAGCAGACTGGTCAACTGATACCTGCGCCCGGTCTCTTCTTCAACCTGCCGATATTGCTCATGGGCACGGGGATTCTCTACAAATATCGAGTTCCAAGTTGTCTTCCCATCACCCCCGTAAGCAAGAATCACGTCATGGTTGGATGCAAAGCGGGTAAAGGCCAATCCCTTGGGATGGGAGCGTCTCCAAATAACCTCATTACGAAAATTACCTGCGCCGAATATAGAATCCATCAATAGCTTGAGATAGTGGCTGGCTGTGGGATCGCAGTGCAGGTAGATTGACCCTGTTGGCTTCAACATCCTCTGCATCTCAAGCAACCGCACCGCCATCATGCAGAGATAGGATTGCGTACTTTTGCCGTGGGTCGTCCTTGCCGTGTCAATCACCCTGTACATGGCAGGATGCACGTCGGCAACGAGGCCCATCCAGGCTACGTCCAGGTCGGATAGGGTCCATGTGTCCTTGAAAGCTGCGCCCGCGGCCTTGCTCCCGATGGGGGCGGCGTAGTTGCGGTTGGAGTTTGAAGGGCGGGTCGAGGTAGATGAGGTCTACGCAGTCGCTGTTCATCCCCCGTAGGACGTCCAGATTGTCGCCCGTCCAGAGGGTGCGGTTGGAGAAGTTGGGGGTGGTCATTGAGTTTGCTTCACTGAATTTCGATAGAGATATTCCTTGTGACAGCATGTATGTGGATGGGGTTGTTTTCCTGCTGACTTTATTGCATCCAGTGCCCCCCACATACCTTCGTATTTTTGGGTGCAATTTCGATGTGCTTCTCTAGTCGCTCCAGGCTAGGTATGTCTACTGCCATCAGCTTCAACTTCGATGATTCCGCTAATAAGTCCGCTCGAAATGGTATCGTGTATTTCTCATTCTCTGCAACTGGCCTTATGTAAGCCTGCTTCCCCCATGTGGTCTTCCCAACAGATACGATATAGTGTTTTTGTCATTAACACTTTCCTCTCTCAAAAGAAGGATAACATAAACATATTATGGAGCGGCTGGATTTTGATACGTGATGAGGGTGTAATCGCCAAGGGCGGGTTTGGTGGCTTGAAGCGGCTGTGTTAGGATAGGCGGGCCGGTGATAAAGGGAGATTTAGGCGTCAAGAGGAGAAGGAAATGAGTATGCCGAAGGGTGCGTTGGAAGGCATTCGAGTGCTGGACCTGGGTCGATATCAGGCGGGGCCGCGGGCCAGCCTGGTGATGGCGCGGTTGGGGGCGGAGGTTATCAAGGTGGAGGGGCCGGGGGGAGACGAAAGCCGGGACCACGGGCCCTTTGTGCGTGGTCAGAGCGCCTACTGGGTGCAGTACAACAGCGGCAAGAAGAGCTTGGGGTTGAACCTTCGCACGGAGGAGGGGAAGGAGGTGTTGCGGGGATTGGTGAAGGTGTCGGACATATTGGTGCAGAATTTTCGGCCAGGGACCATTGCCAAGATGGGCTTCTCCTACGAGGAGCTTCGCAAGCTGAACAAGGGAATCATCATGGTCAACGTTTCGGCCTACGGGCAGTACGGGCCGTACAGCAGCCGTATCGGATTCGACCCCATCGGGCAGGCCATAAGCGGGATGATGATGTTGACGGGATTTGAGGGGATGCCGCCGATAACTACGGCGAACCCGATCATAGATAGGATAACGTCGCTTCACGCCTGTATCGGGGCGCTGGCGGCGCTGCATGAGCGGAACCTTTCTGGCGAGGGGCAGTGCGTGGATGTGTGCCTGGCGGATACGGGCTACACGATGACTGAGATCCAGTGCAGCGCGTTTTTGGGGTCTGGTGAGGATACGCCACGGAAGGGTAACGGACGTGGGACAAGCAACGTTTACCAGGCTGCCGACGGGTGGGTGCTGCTTTCGGCTCAGAGCAACAATATCTGGCCGCGATTCTGCGCCGTCATAGGCAAGCCGGAGTGGGCAGAGGACGCCCGGTTCGCCACCCGGTCAGCGCGGGATGCGAATGCGGACGTGATAACGGAGAAGCTGGAGGGGTGGTTCCGTAGCCGGCCTGTGAAGGAGGCGGTGGGTCTGATAGCGGACGAAGGGATTCCGTGCCAGGCGGTGAATCGGATACCTGAGGCGGCGACGGATCCGCACCTGCACGAGCGGGAGATACTGAAGGAGGTGCCGGACCCGGTGGCGGGGACGATTCACGTTTCCGGGAAGAACATCAAGCTGAGCCGGAGCGAGGTGGTTGTGGGGTCGGCGCCGACGGCGGGGCAGCATACACGGGCGATATTGACGTCGCTGTTGGGGTATTCGGATGGGGAGATAGACGGATTGGAGTCGGCGGGGGCGTTGTATACGGGGTTGGAGTCGAGGGAGGCTGTGGTGGCGGAGGGGGATTAGACAGGATTCACCCCCATCCTAACCTCCCCCCATCAAGGGGGAAGGGAAAAGAGGGGAGGGGGACGGGATCCAGCCCTACACCGCCCCTCCATGTGCCCCTGCTTTCGCGGGGGTGACGAAGAAGAAGCAGTAGATTGGGGGTGGCGTCAGGGCGCTCGACTCTTCGTCCTTCGACAAGCTCAGGATGAGCGGGCAACTGCGTTGCGGCAAGTTGGGGGTTGGGCTTGGATGAGGCGTTTGGTGACTGCTGGAGACGTTGCCGATGGGGGTCCTTCTACAAGTTCAGGATGAGCGGGGGTGGATTCCCGCCTGCGTGGGAGTGGGGGAGGGGGAAGACGGAAGGGAGGGCGACTACGAGGGTCGCTCCTACAGGACGGGCGATGGGGAAGGGGCTATGTGGCGGTGCGTTGGGCGTCGACTTGCTCCAGGAAGTCGAGGATGGCCTTGTTGAAGGCTTCCGGCTGGTCTAGGTTGGAGAGGTGGCCGGCGTTGGGGATTATTTTCAGCTGAGAGCCGGATATCTTCTCGTGGATGAGCTTGCAGGCTTCCAGGGCGGGGTCTTCGTCGCCGGATAGGACGAGGGTCGGGGCGCGAATGGCCGAGAGGATATTGGAGTCGAATTCGGGGTGGACGGTGGCGAGGGTACTGTGGGCGTATCCCACGGGGTCTAGGGCGGAATACATCTCACGGACAGCGCGTTCGCCTTCCGGGCCGGAGTTGGCGGTGCGGCTGATGTTGGGATTGTGACGGATAGAATAGTCGGCGACGGCGCCCATCCCTTCCGAAAGAGCCAGCTCGACGATGCGGTGTCGCATACGCAGGGCCGCCGGAGGGGTTGGGAGGCCGGAAGCCGAGGCGGAGTCGATTACGATCAGAGCGGCGGTGCGTTGGGGGAAGAAGAGGGCGAAGCGGGTGGAGATGCCGCCTCCCATTGATAGGCCGCCTACGTAGGCTTTTTCGATGCCGAGATGGTCGAGGAGGGCGAGGAGGTCGTAGGCGGAGTTACCGCTGCCATACTGGTCCAGGTTGGGTGGGCTGTCTGACTGGCCGTGGCCGCGGGGATCCCAGACGATGAAGCGGTATTTCTCGGAGAAGGCGGGGATCTGTCCAGCCCATTCGGTGGTGTTGCCGCCTAGTCCGTAGGCGAAGACAAGGGGGAAGCCGTTGCCGTAACTTTCATAGTGGATGCGGACTCCGTTGAGAAGGGCGGTGGGCATGAGTGGCTCCTTTAGGGTGGGATAGTCGGGTCTCAGTATAGCACTGTGGCGGGGGGGCGGGCGGGTTTCAAACCCGGCCCTGCGGGGGGAGGGGAGTACTCTCACCTCAGTCCTCTCCCAGGACGGGAGAGGAGGGAAGAGAGGGACAACAAAAAAGAAGCCTTGCGGCTTCCTTTTCGTCAACGCTATCGGGTCCGAAACTGGGTTTGGTTACCATTTAGGTCCTGAGTCGGACCCCGCACAGGGCGATGGTAGGCATTTGCCCGAACCCGACGGCTGATGGGTAGTTGATTTTGGTCAAGGCGCTACTAAAGCGTCGAATCCAGACAGATGCCTACCATCGCCCTCTTAGTTAAACTATGTTCCATACGTCACCTCCTTCGGCTACTGGAGCCCTGTCAAAATTCCGCGCGAGCGGTGAAATCATGGTAAGTCGGGAGAGGGAGGCGTGTCAAGGGGATGTGGGAGGGTGGGAGATGGGGTTTGGGGGTACGTTATCCATTAGGAACACTCTGAACAAGTCTGATTCTATTGAGGCGTAGTAGAATAGCAAGCAGGATAAAGGGATGCATGAGGTGGAGCGATGATGGACCAGCCGACCTTTGGAGAATTGGA
>DAOUKX010000104.1:0-5105 GCA_034420855.1 Dehalococcoidia bacterium | reverse complement strand
CATGTCCTCGTAGGAGGAGTTGGTGCAGCTTCCGATGAGCGCCACGGATATGTTGTCCACGTAGCCCTTCTCCTTCACTTCGTCGGCCAGTTGGGAAATGGGACGGGCCAGGTCCGGCGTGTGGGGGCCGACCACGTGAGGCTCCAGTGTGGAGAGATCGATGTCGACGACCCGGTCATAGTAGCTGTCTGGGTCCGCTTCCACTTCCGGGTCTGCCTCAAGCAAGTGAGAATGCTTGCGGGCCTGCTCTACCAGCGCGCCCCGTTCCGTCGCCTCCAGGTAGAGGGCCATGTGGTCGTCGAAGGGGAAGATTGACCCCGTCGCCCCAAGCTCTGCGCCCATGTTGGCGATGGTCGCCTTGCCCGTGCAGCTTATGGTGCGCGCGCCGGGGCCGAAGTATTCAATGATGCTGTTGGTGCCACCGGCGACGGTGAGTACGCCCGCCAGGTAGAGGATAACGTCTTTGGGCGCCGTCCATCCCTGCAGCTTGCCGGTGAGTCGGACGCCGATGCGCTTGGGGTACATGACCTCCCAGGGGAGCCCGGCCATGACGTCTGCCCCGTCGGCCCCGCCGACGCCGATGGCCAGCATTCCAAGGCCGCTGGCGTTGGGAGTGTGGGAATCTGTGCCAATCATCAGCCCGCCGGGAAAGGCATAGTTCTCCAGCACCACCTGGTGTATGATGCCCGCGCCGGGCTTCCAGAAGCCCATGCCGTACTTGGCCGAGGTCGACTGCAGGAACTGGTAGACTTCGCTGTTCTCCAGCAGCGCGTCGGCAGTGTCGGAACTGCTGCCCACCCGCGCCTGAATCAAGTGGTCGCAGTGGACGGTTGTTGGCACGGAGACGCGGCTGCGTCCCGACTGCATGAACTGCAAAATGGCCATCTGGCCGGTAACGTCCTGGTGGGCAACGCGGTCGGGACGGAGGAGCAGATAGCTTTCGCCGGGTATAAGTTCGCTACCGGCAGGATCGTCGAGATGGGAGAGGAGGATCTTGTCAGCGAGGGTCAGGGGACGGCCCAACCGCTCCCGCACCTTTTGGAGACGCTGCTCCATCTTCCCATATGCGTCCGCCACAAACTCAGGCGTCGATCCAATCCTGTCCATGAAGCCCCCTTTTCGCTACCTATCACTGTAGTTGGAATAATCATAGCATCGGAGGTGCAGGCTGAAAACACCTGGAGTAGAATGACGGCGTTGCCCTTAAGGGATAAGGAGGATGAAATGAAATTTGAAACGCTGGCCGTGCACAAGGGACGAGCCGTGGACCCCGCAACGCGGGCGGTCACACCGCCGTTGCACATGTCGACTACCTTTGAGCGAGACGCCGACGGCTCCTATCCGCAGGGCTTCATCTACGGGCGGTCAGACAACCCCAACCGGCGTCTGCTGGAGGAGTGCGTGGCGGCGTTGGAGGGAGGAGAAGAAGCCGCGGCTTTTTCCTCCGGCATGGCGACGATTATGAGCGTCTTCCAAGCGTTGCGTCCCGGCGACCACGTGGTAGCACCGTCGGACATTTATCACGGCACCGCCAAACTGCTGCGGCAGGTGATGTCCTGGTGGGGTCTGCAGACGACCTTCGTGGATATGTCAGATCCCGGTGCGGCTGCGGAAGCGGTGAATGACTCCACGAGGATTATCTTTATCGAGACGCCCTCCAACCCGCTGCTGAAGATTACGGACATGGCGACGGTGGCAGAGTTCGCTCGGGAGAGGGGCATCCTCACTGTTTGCGACAACACCTGGGCGACGCCGGTGTTGCAGCGTCCACTGGAGCTGGGAGTTGACCTGGTGGTTCACTCCAGCACCAAGTACCTGGGCGGACACGGCGACGTGACGGGAGGCGTGGTGGTTGCGGCGCAACGAGAGGGGCTATTTGAGCGGGTACGGCAGGTGCAGAACGATGGTGGCGCGGTGCCTTCTCCCTTTGACTGCTGGCTGCTGCTGCGAAGCATCCGAACGCTACCGTACCGGGTGCGGGCCCATACGCAAAACGCAGCCCGTATCGCCGAGTTCCTGTCAGACCACCCCGGGGTTGCTGAGGTGTTCTATCCCGGTCTGACGGGACACGCGGGGCATGAAACGGCCCGACGGCAGATGAGCAACTTTGGCGGGATGCTGTCCTTCCGGGTGAAGGGTGGAAGGGATGCCGCCTTCGGCGTGGCGGCAAAGACGCGGCTGTTCACCCGCGCCACAAGCCTCGGCAGCTACGAGAGCCTCATAGAGCACCGGGCCTCCATCGAGGGGCCGCAGAGCGCCACGCCGGATGATCTGCTGCGGGTGTCGGTGGGTCTGGAGAACTCGGAAGACTTGGTGGAAGACTTGAATCAGGCGTTGAGGGGATTAGGAGGGTCTCAAGTCCTATTCTGAGAAGCTACCTTGTGCGGTCTGCAATCAGCGCCCGAACAGCAGATGCCAGTTCTTTAGGAACTGCCATGACTGCTTGAGTAGAATCTTCGAAAGCCGCCTCGTCGTCGGCAACTTCCTCCTCCTCTGTGAGAGATTCGTAGTGACGGAGCACTTTTTGGACCCGCTTCTCGTCCCATCCTGGTGGGAAGTTGCTGGCTTTATTCATTTTCCTCTTCTCCTCATGCGTCGCCTGAAGGCGGCCAAGGGTTTACCCCTTAACTCGTATGCCGTTACCACAAAGGCTTGTTCAGGATTGAGGTCGGGCACGTAAACGACCTTGAGATAACGCCCACCGCTGGTTATGCCAATCGCAATTCGTGAACCTTCTCTTCCCGGACGATCCTCACCAGGAGAGGCCAATATGTCCTCTACCTCGTGTTTCTCTACTCCATGATTGAAGATGTGTGGCTCTCCCCTCTCTTGGTCCACATAAAACCTTATGCCCATAACTATATCCTTATTTGCCGCGTCAAGTCATCCCTGATGTGCTGGGGCAGTATACCGGCTCAGATCGAAACTCACTTTGACGCCCTTTAAGCGATAGCGCGCTAATCCAGCTCGGCGTCTAGGCTCAGGAGTGTCTGCAGCAGCACGTTGGCGCCGTTGGTGCAGTCCTCCGGCGAGGTGTACTCGTGGGGGGAGTGGCTGATGCCGTTTACGCTGGGCACGAAGATCATCCCCGCCCTGGTAATCTCCGCCATCGACTGAGCGTCGTGGCCCGCGCCGCTGGGCAAAGAGGAGAAACTGAGCCCCAGCTTTCGGGCCGAGTCCCGAATGACGGAGCGTACGTCGTCGTGCATTGGAGCGGGCGCGGCGAGCCCTATCTCCTCTATATCAATGGTCACGTCCCATCGCTGGCATAGTGAATCGCAGACTTCACGGAACCGGTCGGCTGCCTGCCGGATGCGCTGGGTCGTCTCGTCCCTGAACTCCACGCTGATGTCCACCCTACCGGGGATGACATTCTCCGCGTTGGGGCTGACCTCCACCATGCCTACGGTACCGACGCGGCACATCTCCTCGTCGGTGGCGATTCTGTTCACGGACTGGATGACGTGGGTGGCGGCCATGAGGGCGTCGCGACGGTGTCCCATGGGCGTGGTGCCTGCGTGGTTGGCAAAGCCGCGCACGGACACGTTCATACCGATGCGTCCCGTGATGGCGGTAACGTCGCCGATGTCTATGCCCGTCCGATGCAGGACGGGCCCCTGCTCAATGTGGAGTTCCAGGTAGGCGGAGAATTCCTCAGGACTGCGGACCGCTTCACCGATGCGGGAAACGTCCCCGCCGATGTCCTTGAGCCGGTCGCCGATGGGTACGCCGAGTTCGTCGACGCAGGTTAGGTCCTCATCTTCCATCAGACCGGCCATGGCGCGGCTGCCGTAGAGCCAGCGTCGGAACTGGGTGCCCTCCTCGTTGGTGTAAATGAGCACCTCGAGAGGATGACGCGTAGAAATGCCTTCGTCCTTCAAGCTTTGCACGCACTCGATGGCAGCGAGGACGCCCAGGGCGCCGTCATATTGGCCGCCCTTGGGGACCGTGTCCGTGTGTGAGCCCATGCCAATTGTGGGGAGACCGCCAACGGAGCCTTCCCTGCGGGCGATGACGTTTCCGGCGGTGTCCACGCGAACGTTCAGGCCGGCTTCGGTCATCAGAGACTTAACGAACTCCCTGCCCTCCACGTCGGCGGGACTAAAGGCAATGCGCTGCATCCCCTCCGGCGTCTCGCCAATTCGCCCCAGGGATTCGAGCGTTTCGCTAAGTCTCTGTGCGTTTATCGTCAGCATGGCGATGTTTCGGAATCAGCCTATGCCGTAAAAGTCCGGCTTCAGGCAACGCTGGGCTTCGTTCATGATGTACTCACGCATCTCCGGGGGGATGATCATATCCCCCGCTGCAGCGTTTTCTATGATCCGCTGGGGACGGCTGGTGGCGGGAATAAGCACAGTGACGCGCGGGTCTGCCAGCAGCCAGGCCATGAGGGCCTGCCCCCAGGTGCGGATGCCGAACTCCCGCAGCGGCTCCAAATTGGGCTTCTCGATGAGGTTGCGGAATAGCTGTCCCGCGCCCACGGGACGCATGACAATTACGCCGATGTCCTTTTCTTCCGCCAGGGGGAGAATCACGTCCTCCACCTGCCGCTCCATCACGTTGTAGGAGATCTGGATGGCGTCTACCCGGCCTGTGCTCATGATTTCCGCCATCTCCGGCAGGGCGTCTGGCGAATAGTGAGTGAGACCGATGATGCCTATTTTGCCCTCGGACTTCATCTCCTCCAGCAGGGGCAGGTGAGTCTGCCAGTCCACCAAGTTGTGGATCTGCATAACCTCTATGTAGTCAGTCTTGAGCAGTTCGAAGGAGCGGGCCATCTGCTTCACCGCCGTATCCCGGCCCGTGCACCAGACCTTGGTGGCAAGCTGGAACTTGTCCCGCTTGCCCTCCATCGCAACACCGATGACCTGCTCCGAGCGGCGGTACATAGGGGAGGTGTCGACGAAGTTGCTGCCCTGCGAGATGCAGTTGTCCAGAATCTGCTTGCGCACGTCAATCTCGCTCATGGGCACGTCGAAGCTGCCGGCGGAACCCATGCCCACAACCGGAACTTCCAGGTCTCTGATCATGCGGGTCTGCATGGCCTATTCTCCTTCGGACGAAGCAGTGTCGTCCTCTTCTATGGTGAAGCGGAAGTCGCAATG
>DAOUKX010000103.1:0-14718 GCA_034420855.1 Dehalococcoidia bacterium | reverse complement strand
CCCATCTGCACCCGCCATCCTTCCGGTTGACACTAAATTCCAAATCCCTGCATACTTTATGGCCGATGCCTTCCCTTGGCATCGTAGTGTCTTCCAGAATTTGGAGAGGTGCCAGAGTGGACGAATGGGCGCGCCTGGAGAGCGCGTAGGCTGGGCAACCGGCCTCGCGGGTTCGAATCCCGCCCTCTCCGCCATGCATTACCATGAAAACAACCGACCTCTTCCCCCTCGATGGGGGAAGATTGAAGCCTGTCCTGAGCTTATCGAAGGGATGGGGGTGAAATCCTCCCTCACGTTCATCACGGTAGGGGGCAAGTTTCAAACCTGACCTCCATCAGCGCAGCCCCACGTTGTAGCACCTATTTCCTTATGCTATGCTAACCTTACCGCCATGAGCGACCTAAAGTACTGGATTGCTTTTGACAAGGTGCGCCAGCTGGGCACCGTGCGATTTCGTCTGCTCGAAGGCTTTTTCGGTTCCCTCGAGGACGCTTGGTTCGCACCCATCCGACATCTCAGGACCGCCGGCCTTGACCGGCGTGCCGTTAGATTCGTTGAAGAAGGCCGCAAGACCATCGACCCCGACCACGAGCTCGAACAACTCGAAAAGGCCGGCGTCTCCGCCTTCAACTGGAATCACGACGGATGCCCCGACCTGCTGAAGCAGATACCCGACCCGCCGCCCGTGCTCTACGTCAAGGGCAAAATCGAACCCGAAGACTGCCGCTCCATCGCCATGGTGGGCACCCGAAGGGCCACCCCCTACGGGCGCGAAGCCGCCCAGTCCCTGGCCACAGACTTGGCCCGCAGCGGCATAACCGTCGTCAGCGGTCTCGCCCGGGGCATCGACACTGTCGCCCACCGGGCTGCTCTCGACGCTAATGGCCGCACTCTGGCGGTTCTGGCAAGCGGAGTCGACTACATCTACCCCAGGGAAAACACGCAGCTCTCCCGGGAAATAGTCGAAACCGGCGGCGCCCTCATCAGCGAACATCCCCTCGGAGTGCGCCCAGACCCTAGACAGTTTCCCCGCCGAAACCGCCTCATGAGCGGCATGACCCTTAGCACCCTCGTCGTCGAGGCCGGTAAGGGCAGCGGCGCCATCTGGACCGTCCGCCACGCCCTTGAGCAGGACAGGGACGTCTTCTGCATCCCGGGCAGCATCTTCTCCCCCGTCAGCTACGGCCCCAACCAGCTTATCCAGGAAGGGGCGAAGCTGGTCATGGACTTTCAGGACATCCTCCAGGAAATGAACCTTAACACCATCTACAATCTCCCCATTCAAGCCGCGCCTGCTCCCGGAAGAAGGGAGCCGCCAGCCGCTGCGACGAAAGTCCCCGCAGAGCAAATGGCCCTGAAACCCGCCGTTCCCAAGCTTGAGGGAGATGAAAAAACCCTCCTTGACCAGATATCCTATGAGCCAGTCCACATCGATCAGATCTGCCGAGGCGCTGGCCTGCCCGCTCATGTGGTCAGCAGCACCCTTACCATCATGGAACTTAACGGCCTCATTAAGCAGGTTCCCGGTATGCAGTACGTCCTCACCAGGGAGGCAACTGGCATCTATGGTTAAAGATTCGTACCCTGTCCACGCACAACCAAACAACTTGAAAATTCAGGAGGCTCAAGCCGTTCATGGCTGTTAAATCTCCCAAAAGAGCCCGCTCCCGCAAGAAGTCAAACAAGCTGGTCGTTGTCGAATCTCCCACCAAGGCAAGGACCATCGGAAAGATTCTCGGCAGCGACTACAAGATAACCGCCTCAATGGGCCACGTCCGCGATCTGCCCAAGGGGAAGCTGGGCATCGACGTTGACCACGAATTCGCCCCCACCTATTCCGTGCCCCGCGACAAGTCCTCCACCCTCAAGGAAATTCGCCAGTTGGGCAAAAGCGCCACCTCCATATATCTGGCCACAGACCCGGACAGGGAAGGTGAAGCAATCTCCTGGCACCTCGCCAAGGCCCTCGGCTGGGACCTGGATTCCCCGGACCTCCAGCGCATCGTCTTTCATGAAATAACCCCCGGGGCAATCAACGAAGCCTTCCAGCACACCCGCCCTCTCGATCTAGACCTTGTCAACGCCCAGCAGGCACGACGCATCCTCGACCGGCTGGTGGGCTACGAACTCAGCCCCCTCCTTTGGAAGAAGGTCCAGCGCGGCCTCTCCGCCGGACGCGTCCAGTCCGTTGTCCTGCGCCAGATAGTCGACCGTGAAAAGGAAATCAATGCCTTCGACCCGAAGGAATACTGGACAATGGAGGCCAATCTGGCCAAAGAGTCCCGCACCTTCTCCGCCCTCCTGCACTCAGTGGCAGGCGAACGCCGAAAGCTCCAGCTTCCCGACGAGTCTAGGGTACGCGAGATTGAGTCCGACCTGCAGGATGCCATCTACACCGTTGCGTCTGTCAAGACCAAAGAACGCCGCCGTCGCCCCTCGCCCCCCTTCACCACCAGCACCCTCCAGCAGGAAGCCGGACGAAAGCTCCGCTTCACCGCCAAGCGCACCATGCGCGTAGCCCAACAGCTATACGAAGGCGTCTCCCTTGGCAGAGAGGGTTCCGCCGGCCTCATTACCTACATGAGGACCGACTCCACTAGCCTCGCATCCTCCGCCATCGGCGAGGCCCGCAAGTACATCTCCGAAAAATACGGCGAGCGCTATCTCCCCAAGGGCGCCCGCATCTATAAGACCCGCTCCAAGGGCGCCCAGGAGGCCCACGAGGCCATACGCCCCACCGCAATCTATCGCACCCCGGAATCCCTCAAACGCCACCTCAAGCCGGAACAGTTCCGCCTCTACACCCTCATCTGGCAACGCACCCTGGCATCCCAGATGGCCGACACCATCTACGACGCCACCTCTGCCGACATCCGAGCCGCCCGCCGTGATGCGGACAAGGCCTACCTCTTCCGAGCCACGGGTACGCGCACAAAATTCCTCGGCTTCGCCACCCTCTATAAGGAAGGCAAAGACGACGATCCCCAGGACGAGGGCAAGCCACTGCCCAAGCTGTCAAAAGACGACGTGCTGGACTTTAAAAAGCTGGAATCCAAGCAGCACTTCACCCAGCCGCCGCCCCGCTACACTGAGGCAACCCTGGTCAAACTTTTGGAGGAAAAGGGTATCGGTCGCCCCAGCACCTACGCCCCCATCCTCGGGACCCTCACCGACCGCAACTACGTCACCAAGGAGAAGAAACGCCTCATCCCCACCGCTCTCGGCATCTCCGTCAGCGACCTTCTCACCCAGTTCTTCCCCGACGTTATGGACGTAGCCTTCACCGCCAACATGGAAGACTCCCTCGACGAAATCGCCCGCGGCGAACGCCAGTGGGTGCCCATGCTGGAGAACTTCTACACCCCCTTCAAGAAGACCCTCCAGGAAGCCAGAGACAAGATGCCCAAGGTGAAGGTGGAGGAGCCCACCGACGTAAAGTGCGAAAAGTGCGAAAGGCCCATGGTCATCAAGACCGGCCGCTTCGGTCGCTTCATGGCCTGTTCCGGTTTCCCGGAATGCCGCAACACCAGGCAGCTTGGGGCCAACGGCGCATCAGCCCCGACTCAGGAGGAAACCACCGACGAAATCTGCGAAAAGTGCGAAAGCCCCATGGTCATCAAGACCGGCCGCTTCGGCCGCTTCATGGGCTGCTCTAACTACCCCAAGTGCCGCAACATCAAGCCCATGAAGACCGGCGCCCGCTGCCCCAGGTGCGGCGACGGCGACCTTCTGGAACGACGCTCCCGCCGCGGCGTCTTCTACGGTTGCTCCAACTACCCCGAGTGCAGGTTCCTCGTAAACAAGCGGCCTCTCCCCGAACCCTGCCCCGAGTGCGGAGGACTCATGGTCGTCGACAGAAACAACGTCCACTCCTGCACAAGATGTGCCTGGAAGGGCGAACCCACATTGGCCCCTGCTAAGGTATAAGCGCCGATGCCCATCCCTCAGGAACTCCTCGACATGTACAAAGCCTTCCTTATAGGTACCAAGGGCCGGTCCGAGAATACCGTTCGCGTCTACCTGGACGATCTCTCCACCTTCGACCGCTTCCTGGAACTCCAGGACGCCGACTACGCCCGGCTGGACCGCCGCTTTCTCCGTCAATACCTCGCATGGCTGGCAACCCGCGCCCGCGGCAAGCGCGGCGGATACGCCCGCGTCAGCGTCGCCCGCAAGCTGGTCTCCCTCCGCGCCTTCTACCGCTTCCTCCAGCAGCAGGGCGTGGTGAAAGTCAACCCCGTCCCCAAGGGCAGCGCCTTCCGAGTCAAGACCGAAAAGCGCCTGCCAGACTTCCTCACCGAAAGTGAAACGGAGCGCATCCTCGAAGCCCCCGACACGGACACCGAGCTTGGCATCCGCGACCAGGCCATCCTTGAGCTCCTCTACTCATCCGGCGTCCGCCTGTCCGAATTGGCTGCCCTGAACATGGAAGACCTGAACCTGGAAAATCGGGAAGCCAAAGTATGGGGTAAAGGCTCCAAGGAGCGAATCGTCCTCCTCGGCGGCCCCGCCGTCCAGTCTCTCCACCACTACCTCTCCGCCTCAAGGCCCCTGCTCTTGGACAACTTCACAAACGCCCTATTTCTCAATAGATACGGCGGACGACTCTCCCCCCGAAGCATTCAGAAAATTATCAAGAAGAGCGCCCGCCAGGCCACCATCAATCTCAAGACCCACACCCACAGCATGCGCCATACCTTCGCTACCCACATGCTGGAAGGCGGCGCGGACCTCCGCGTCGTCCAGGAGCTTCTCGGCCACTCCAGCCCCGCCACCACCCAGATCTACACCCACGTCACCCAGAGGCAGGCTAAAAAAGTATACATGGCGAGCCATCCCAGGGCCAACGAGAGCCCCGAGCCGGTTGACGAATCATGACCACCTATCTAGTCGTCAACGGCCCCAACCTCAACATGCTCGGACGCCGAAGCCCCGAGCACTACGGCGAGACCACCCTTGCCGACATAGAACAGCGCCTCAACGAACACGCCTCTCAGCTAGGCGTACATCTGGAATTCTGCCAGTCAGACAGCGAAGCTGACCTTGTCGGCTTCATCAACAGCAACGCCGCTCACGCCGACGGCATCATCATCAACCCCGCCGGCCTGACCACCGTCGGATACCCCCTTCTCGACGCCTGCATCGACTCCGGTGTTCCCGTCGTAGAAGTCCACCTCAGCAACATCTACGCCCGTGAGTCCTGGCGCAGCCCCTCAATCTTTGCCCGCGCCGTCGCAGCCACCATCGCCGGTTTGCGCTGGATGGGCTACGTAGCCGCCCTAAACTATCTTTACTCTCTCACCCATAAGGAGGTTTAACTTGACTGCCAATCGCCTGAATAGACTTCGCTCCGTCCTTTCGGAAAAGGAACTTGATGCCATCCTCATTTCCACCCCCGAAAACCGACAGTATCTCTCCGGCTTCGTGGGCACCGCCGGGTGGCTCCTCATCTCCCACGAAAACGCCATCCTCGCCACCGACTTCCGCTATACCGAGCAGGCCGCCAATCAGGCCCCCGACTTTAAAGTCCTACAGGTCGCTGGCTGGAACTGGCTCGTTGAACAGTTGGAGAAAATCGGCCCCGCCCGCGTCGGCTTCGAGTCCCAACACGTCACCATGGCCGTCTACCGTCGCATCGTTTCCGCCATCAGGGACATGGACGAAGGCAAGCGCCCCACCCTCGTCGCCACCAGCAACCTCGTGGAAACCATCCGCGCCGTCAAGGACGCCCACGAGTTGACCATGCTCCAGAGCGTCATCGATATCTCGGACAAGGCAATGGAGGCCGTGACCCCAACCCTTCAGGCCGGCCAGACAGAGCGCGAAATCTCCTGGATGATGGAAAAGGCCATGCGTGAGTTCGGCGCCGAGAGTCTCAGCTTCGACACCATAGTCGCCAGCGGCCCCAATGGCGCCATGCCCCACCATCGCGCCGGAGACCGCCCCGTCCAGGAAGGCGAACCCATCGTCATCGACATGGGCGCCAAGCTCAACGGCTACTGCAGCGACATTACTCGCACCGTCTGCATCGGCCAGCCTGACGAACAGTTCAGAAAGATCTACAACATCGTCCTCGGCGCCCAGCTTACCGCCATTGCAACCCTCAAGCCCAGCCTCAACGGTGAAGAGGCCGACAACCTCGCTCGCAACGTCCTCGACGAAGCCGGATACAAGAAGTACTTCGGCCACAGCCTCGGCCACGGCATCGGACTCGCCGTCCACGAGTTCCCCCGCGTAGGCCCCACCTCCCCCGACATCCTGGAGGAATCCATGGTCTTCAGCGTTGAACCCGGCATCTACCTCAGTGGATGGGGTGGCGTTCGCATCGAGGACCTCGTCGTCCTAGAAGGAGAAGGCGCCCGCCCCCTCAGCAAAGCCCGCAAATAGACCAATCATGCAACTCACATACACCTCAATGCCAACAACCCCATCCCGTCATTCCGGCGAAAGCCGGAATCCAGACCTGCTCCCCCTCGATGGGAGAAGATTGAGCCTGTCGAAGGGATGGGAGTGTCCTCTTGCCCTCCTCTCCCGTCCTGGGAGAGGATTGAGGTGAGGGTAATTCCCGCGCGGCACATCCCCCTCAGCAAAGCCCGCAAGTAAATCGTCATAAAGCAGGAGAACCCTGAATGGCAACCCTGAACTTTGGAGACCTCCGAAAAGGACTGGCCATCGAAATAGACGGCCAGCCCTACGAGGTCGTGGACTACACCCGCCACAAGATGCAGCAGCGCGCCCCCGTGACCCGCGTCAAGGTCAAGAACCTCCTCAGCGGCAGCGTAACCGAGAAGACCTTCCAGGCCTACGAGACTTCCTTCACCCCCGCCGACGTCACCAGCGCCACCACCCAGTACCTATACTTCGACGGCGAATTCTATAGCTTCATGGACATGGATACCTACGACCAATACCACCTGACCGGGGAACAAATCGGGGACGGTCTCAACTACCTCAAGGAGGAAATAGTCCTGGAGGTCTCCTTCTATAAGGGCGCCGTCATCGGCGTCAACTTCCCCACCTTCGTGGACCTTGTCGTCACCTACAGCCCTCCCGGCCTCCGCGGCGACACCGCTCAGGGCGGCACCAAGCCCGCCACCCTCGAGACCGGCCACACCCTGAACGTTCCCCTCTTCATCAACGAAGGGCAGACCATCAAGGTGGATACCCGCAACGGCCACTACGTTGAGCGCGTGACTTAGGTGCAAGTCTACACCGTCTCCCAGATTTCTCAGCATCTCAAGGGCCTGCTCGCCCAGGACCCCGTCCTTCAGGACGCCTGGGTCACCGGAGAGGTTTCAAACCTGCGCATCTCACAGGCCGGCCACGCCTACTTTACTCTGAAAGACCCGGACAGCCAGCTTAATTGCGTTATGTTCAAAAGGGGAGCAGGCATCAATCTCCTGGCTGACGGCGCTGCCGTCACCGCCCACGGAAACATGTCCCTCTACGAAGTCCGCGGCACCCTCGATTTCATCACCGACATCGTAGTCTCGGAAGGTGTCGGCCCCCTCGCCCTCGAGTTCGAACGCCTCAAGCAGTCCCTCGAACGCGAAGGACTCTTCGATCCCTCCCGTAAGCGCCCTCTCCCCACGTTCCCGAAGTACATCGGCCTCGTCACCTCCCCCGCCGGCGCCGTCCTCCACGACGTCGTCCAGGTCCTCACTCGCCGTTACACTTTGGCCGAAGTCCTCCTCTCCCCCACCCCCGTCCAGGGTCCCGACGCCGCCCCAGCCATCGTTGATGCGCTAACCCGTCTCTTCCTTGATGGCCGGGCCGAGGTCATCATAGTCGCCCGCGGCGGCGGCTCCATGGAAGAGCTCTGGCCCTTCAACGAAGAAGTCGTCGCCCGCGCAATCTACGCCAGCCCCGTCCCCATCATCAGCGCCGTCGGCCACGAGACCGATTTCCCAATAGCCGATTTCGTCGCCGACCTGCGCGCCCCCCCCCCCTCCGCCGCCGCCGAGCTCGTCGCGCCCCACAAGGCCGCCCTCCGGCAGGAGGTGGACGCAAACCTGCAACGCCTTCAAGCCTCCATCGCCGACCAGAACGCACAGAGGCGCTACGCCCTCTCCCGCCTTGTCGCCGACCTCGACTACCGCATCCCAGACTTCCCAACCCTCCGCCGCCGCGTCGACGACCTCTCCCAGCGCTCATCAACCGCCACCTCCGCATTCCTCACCCTGCGAAGCAACGAGACCACCTCCTTCCTCGCCCGCCTGCAGACCCTCAACCCCAGCGCCACCCTCTCACGAGGCTACGCCGTGGTTCACAAACAGTCCGACGGCCAACCCGTCTACTCAAAGGAGTCTGTACGCACCGGCGACAGCCTGAAGATAACCGTCGCCGACGGCGATTTCCCCGCATCGGCCCAGGGATCGCTCCCCGCCCGGAAGAAACGCCGCAAAGCCACCCCCAAAGCCTCCGCCCGCCTCTTCTGAATGTGACAGATATGCCTGCAGAACAATCCCAAATGACCTTCGAAGAAGCCTTCAAGCGCTTGGAAGAACTCGTCCAGACCTTGGAGGAAGGAAAACTCTCCCTTGAAGACACCCGCCGCCTCTACGAGGAGGGCATGGACCTCGCCAAGCTCTGCAACCGGATGCTCAGCGCCACCGAACTCAGGATAACCGAGCTGCGGGACTCCTTCATAGAGGAAATGTCCGAGTCAGAGCCGGAAAACCATGAACAGCTTCCTTAAAGCCGACCTCCACGTTCACACCTGCTACTCCCACGACTCCACCGCTCCACTCCAGTCCATAGTCAACCGCTGCATCGAGGCCGGAATCAACTGCCTCGCCATCACCGATCACAACACCGCCGAGGGCGCCTTGCTGCTCAAGGACAATGCGCCCATCCACATCATCGTTGGCGAAGAGGTTAAGTCCACGGAGGGAGATATCATCGGCCTCTTCCTCAAAGAAGGCATACCCAAAAACCTCACTCCCCAACAGACCGTCCGGGAAATCAAGTCTCAGGGTGGCCTCGTCATGGTCCCCCACCCCTTTGACCGCGTACGCCACTCTGCTCTCGGCCTTGAAGCCTTTCAGTCCATCGCCCACGACGTGGACATCGTCGAGACCTACAACGCCCGTAACTACTTCAACGCCGACGACGCTCTCGCCGAGGAAATCGCCCGCAACCTCCGCATCGTCCGCGCCGCCGCCAGCGACGGCCATGCTTCCGTCGAGCTGGGACGCACCTACAGCCTCATCCCCTCCTTCATTGACACCCCCCTAGATTTCCTTCAAGGCCTGTCACAGGCGCAACTCGTCACCAAGCGCACCCGCATGCTTCACCGCATGGCCCCAACCATCGCCAGGGCCCGCAAATACTTCTCACGCAGGTGAACCGATGCCGCCGACCCTCAATCTCGGCATCCTCGCCTCGCACACAGGCTCCACCCTACAGGCCATCATCGACGCTTGCGAACAGGGCCACCTCAACGCCCACTGCCAAGTAGTAATCAGCAACAACTCCCATTCTATGGCCCTCCAGCGGGCGAAAAACCACCATATCCCCGCCCTCCACCTCAGTTCACTCACTCACCCCGAACCCCAAGACCTCGACACCGCAATCGCTAACGCCCTGACCCAACATGCCGTTGACCTGGTAATCTTGGCCGGATACATGAGACTCCTCGGCCCAATCACCCTCCGACGTTTTCGCAGCCGCATCGTCAACACCCACCCCGCCCTGCTCCCAGAATTCGGCGGACGGGGCATGTACGGCGACAATGTCCACCGGGCCGTCCTGGACGCCGGTGTTACTGCAACAGGCGTCACCGTCCATCTGGTCGACGAAATCTACGACCACGGCCCCATCCTCGCCCAGACCGAAGTCCCCGTGCGACAAGACGACACCCTGGATTCCCTCCGAGGACGCGTCCAGACCGCCGAGCGACGCTTCTACGTCGACACTCTCCAGAAAATCGCCACCGCCCAAATCCCCCTCCCCTAGTAAACCTTCCTCTCCATGGAAAAGACTAATCCCCTCTTACCTCCTTCCCGTCCTGGGAGAGGATTGAGGTGGGTGCTCCCCTCCCCTCCCGGCCTCTCCGTAGGGCCGTCTAGCTAACCGCCCGCCCCACACCCCCACCATCACATCTGCTGTATGGGCGACCAGCGGCTCACCCTCCCTCTCTACCCACAACCATCCCAAACGTAGCGCAGCGACCCACACATGTCATTCCGAGCGAAGCAGAGTCGAGGAATCTCGTCGCCGAAGGCGACCAACTTCCCCCAAGACCATCCCATAGCAGCAGCTCGCGAGCAGCCCGCTTCTCTAACCGTCACCATCTGCGCACATCACCGACCACCTCTCCCATCCCCTCTTGCTTCCAAGAAGACAGACCCTTTAATGACCGTTATCTGCGTCTCTTTTTTTCCTTTCCCCTTGATGGGGGAAGGTCTGGCCTGTCCTGAGTCTTTCGAAGGGATGGGGGTGATTTGGGCGGCGCTGGGGATGACAGATAGATTGTGCAAATGAGGCCTAACGCGGGAACGCGCACCCCCACTCCCCCCAAACTAAAAGACCCGCTCTTTCAAGCGGGTCCTTTAGAATCTTCTAGTCTGTCGAAGTAACGCTAGCCATCGCCGCCGCTTTCCTCTTCCTCATCCTCCCCCTTGCCCAGAATCTCGTCGATAATCCCGTAATCCAGCGCCTGCTCTGGCGTCAGATAATAGTCCCTGTCCGTGTCCTGCGCAATCTTGTCGTAAGGCTGCCCCGTGTTGTCCGACAGTATCGTCCGCAGCTTGTCCTGAAGCCTCAGAATCTCCCGCGCCGCAATCTCCACGTCGCTGGCCTGTCCCTGCGCGCCTCCCATCGGCTGGTGCATGTGGATGGTCGAATTCGGCAACGCGTATCGCTTCCCCCTCGTCCCTGCCGTCAGCAGCACTGTCCCCATGCTCGCCGTCATCCCCACGCTGATAGTCGAAACATCGCACCGAATCAGCTGCATCGTGTCGTGAATAGCCAGTCCGGCAGATATGACCCCGCCCGGGCTGTGAATATACAGGTTGATGTCCTTGTCCGGGTCTTCCCGCTCTAGGAACAGAAGCTGCGCGATTATCAGGTTCGCCGTCTGGTCCACAATCGGCGTGCCCAGAAACACAATCCGCTCTCGCAGCAAAAGCGAGTATATGTCGAAGGCCCGCTCGCCTCGCGGCCCGGTCTCCACCACCATGGGTATAATACTGCTCGGATTGAAAGTCACTCTATTCTCCTCCTTGTTCCTCGTCCGCCGTTGATTCGGCTTCAGACGAAGATTCCTGTTCTTTATCTTTGCCCTGAACTATCAATGCAAGACGCTCCAGCGTCTTCTTGGTCTTCAAATTCGACCCGATCGAGTTCCTGAACTCATCCGTCGAAACTGCCCTCCTCACCGAAGGGTCTCCCGCGCCTCCCGAATCCACCACCAGCTGGTTTATCGCCTCGTCCAGCTCCTCGTCGCTCACCTTGATACTCTCTTCCTCCGCCAGCTTCCTCAACACGAAGGACCGCACCATCCCCTCCCGCGTATCCGGCTTCATCCCCTCCCTGATCTCCTCCTCCGTCTTCCCGACCTGCGTAAGGTAACTGTCCATGTCCATCTGCTGAGCCTGCAGGGCCTGCGTCCTCTCGCGCCACATCTGGTCCAGCTGCCGCTCCAGCAGCACGTCGGCAAACTCCACCGTAGCCCCTTCAATCACCTGTTCAATCGCCTTGTTGTATAACTCCTGGTCCGCCTCCCGGTCGGCTGTCGATACCAGGTTCTCCATCACCGATTCTCGCAGCGCCTCCAGAGTGTCGAAGCCGGGCCCTATCCCCTTCGCAAACTCGTCGTCTAGGTCGGGCAGCGCCCGCCGCTTCACCTCACTGATAACCACGTGGAAGCGACATTCCTTGCCGTCATATTCTTCGTTTCCGAAGTCTTTCGGCACCTGCAGTGTGAACGTCTTGTCGTCGCCCTTCCTGGATCCCTCAAGCATCACCGAGAAACCGGGCACCGGCAGCTTGTTCTCCATTGAAGGAATAAACTCAATCCCCTTGTTATCAACTATACTCCGCCCCTCCACCGTTCCCGTAACGTCTATTGTCAGCTGGTCGCCGAACCGAATCGGCTCATCAACGGGCTCCCACGGTGCGGTCTCCGTTCGCAGACGCTCCAGCACGTCCTCCACCTGCTCGTCCCCCACGTCAACGGCCTGACGCTCAATCCTAAGCCCCTTGTAGTCGCCTAGCTGTACGTTGGGCTCCAGAGGCACCGTTGCCTTAATCTGAAGGGGATCAACGCTGGTGATATCCATGTTTGGCGGAATATACGGCAACAGTCGCTCTTCCCTCACCGCCCGTTCCACCAGCCCCATCACCGCCCGCTCCAAAGCCTCGCTCAGAAGTTGCTCCCGACCGACAACCTGCTCAAGGATGCGCCTGGGAGCCTTGCCCTTGCGAAAACCGGGAATTCTGACCCTGTTGACCAGGCGTCTGTAGGCCCAGTCCAGATACGGGTCAACGTCCTGTTCGTCGCATTCGATGTTGAGGACTACCTCCGTGGGGAGATCCGCCTCTCGCGTTATCTTCAACTAATTCACTTCCCCAAAACCCTGCATGAATTATATCACAGTGGCCTGTGCCTTGAACTAATTGTGACGCCCGATTTAGCCGTCTGGCGAAGCAAGCCTGATCCCCAGCTCAGCCATGTGCCCTTCCTCGACGGCCGATGGTGCACCGAAAAGCAGGTCCGATGCGCTCTGAGTCTTCGGAAAAGCGATAACGTCGCGGATGTTGTCCACGTCGGCCAGCAGCATAATCAGCCGGTCGATGCCCATGGCAATCCCCCCGTGAGGAGGCGCGCCATACTCCAGTGCGTCCAAAAGCTGGCCGAACTGCTGCTGCATCCCCTCGTCCGAATGTCCCATCAGACGCAGGATCTTCTCCTGGTCCTCCCTGCGATGGTTGCGAATGCTGCCGCCCCCCACCTCGTACCCGTTGCACACCATGTCGTACTGCTGGGCCCGCGCCGCCCCCGGATCCGAGTCCAGCAAGCCCGCGTCTTCTGCCCACGGCGCAGAAAACGGGTTGTGGGGTGCGTCCCAACGCTCTTCCCCCGGCTGCCACTCCAGCAGCGGAAAATTCACAATCCACGCGAAGGCCATCTCATTCGGGTCCGCCAGCCCCAGCCGTTCGCCCATCACCGTCCGCAGATGGCTGAGGCTGTTGTTCACCACCTCCTCCGGTCCCGCCACTACCAGCAGCAGGTCCCCCCTAGACGCTCCCATCGCCTCCGCCATCCCTCGCACTTCCTCCAAAGTCAGATGACGGGCGGCGGCAGACCGCACCTGCTCCATCGACAGACTCTCAAGCCCCTCTTCACCCTCACCAATCGCCACGGTCACCAGACCCCGCGCCCCTCTGCTCCGGGCCTCGTCCGTCAGCTGGTCAAGCTGTCGACGGGAATATCCCGCGCAGCCCGGCGCCGCGAATCCCTTCACCATACCCCCGCCGGCCACCACCGAGCGAAACACCTGGAACCCGCTCTCTCCCGCCAGCTCCGTTACGTCCGCAAGCTCCAGCCCGAACCGCAAGTCTGGCTTGTCGCTGCCGAACCTGTTCATCGCGTCTCGGTAGTCCAGCCGCGGAAACGGCCCCGATACTCGCTTCTCCGGCGTAAGGCTTTCAACAATCTCGATGTACAGGTCCTCTATAAGGGACAAAACATCATCCTGGGTTACAAAGCTCATCTCCAGGTCCAGCTGCGTGAACTCCGGCTGCCGGTCGGCTCGCAGGTCCTCGTCCCTGAAGCACCGCGCCATCTGGAAGTACCGCTCAAATCCCGAAACCATCAGCAGTTGCTTCAACTGCTGCGGCGACTGCGGCAATGCGTAGAAACTCCCGTGATGCAATCGGCTTGGTACCAGGTAGTCCCTCGCCCCCTCCGGCGTGCTCTTGATGAGTATGGGCGTCTCAATCTCCAGAAAGCCCCGCTCATCCAGGAAGTCCCGGATGAACTTCACCACCCTGTGCCGCAGCACCAGGTTCCCGTGCATCCCCTCTCTTCTCAGGTCCAGATATCGGTGGCTCAGACGTAGCGCCTCGTCCACCTCCTCTTCTTCGTTGATGTAGAAGGGCGGCGTCTTCGATGGATTCAACACCTGCGTCCCGCTGGCATGCACTTCCACGTCCCCCGTGGCAAGCTGGGGATTCTCCGTCCCCTCCGGACGCTTCTCCACCGTCCCCGTAATGCTGACCACCCACTCCGAACGCACTTGCTCAGCAACCGTGTGGGCCTCCTGTGCCGTTGCCGGATTCACCACCACCTGGGCGATGCCGGACCTGTCGCGCAGGTCTATGAAGATCAGCCCTCCGTGGTCCCGCCGTCTATGTACCCAGCCGGAAAGGGTTACCTCGCTGCCCACGCTCCCAAGTCTAAGCTCACCGCAATTCGTTCGATCGCCCACGCACGCCTCCAATCCGGAAATCCTCTCTGCAATGCAAACGCCCCCTGGGGCGCAACTATCTATTCTAGACTACGCCAACACCCCCATCAACGACTTCCCCCTATCTCTTCCCTCCTCTCCCGTCCTGGGAGAGGATTGAGGCGAGGGTAATCGGGGTGACAGATGGGACTGTTCGATGGGTTACTCCAAGGTCTCTGCAAGGTAGGAACCCGTCCCCAACGGTGATCCCATAGGGGTGTCCCTTGTGGGCCACCCTCACCCCGCTCATCCTGAGCCTGTCGAA
>DAOUKX010000102.1:0-9907 GCA_034420855.1 Dehalococcoidia bacterium | reverse complement strand
GAACCCATCATCATCAGCATCATCGTAGCGAACAGTCTCATATTGGGGTTGGAAACGTCGAAGACCCTGGAAGAGCGGTTCGGCGACCAGATGCGCATGGGGAACCAGGTAGCGCTGGGCATCTTCATAGTGGAGGCCATCATCAAGATGGCGGCGCTAGCGCCGCGCTCGTACCGATATTTCAAGGACGGGTGGAACGTCTTCGACTTCATAGTCATCGTGGCGGCGCTGATACCGGCGACGGGGCAGTTGGCGGTCATCGCGAGGCTAGCGAGGCTGCTACGGGCGCTGAGGCTGATATCGGCGGTTAAGGAGTTGCGGCTTATCATTTCAGCGCTGGTGCGTTCCATTCCCAGCGTAGGGCACGTGATGGTGCTGATGGGAATCATCGTGTACATCTACGCCATCATGGGGTACCACTTCTTCCACGAGCACGACCCGACGAACTGGGGGAGCCTGGGGTTGTCGCTGCTTACGCTGTTCAACATCATCACGCTGGAGGGGTGGATTGAGGTGATGGCAGTGGCGATGGAACTGAACGGATACGCGTGGATCTACTTTGTGAGCTTTGTGGTGGTGGGGACGTTTGTAGTGATCAACCTGCTGATTGCGATCATCATCAACAACCTGGACGAGGCGAAGCTGGAGCGGCTGCGGGACCTCGAGGTCCCGGTTACGGCGGATGAGCTGCTGCGGGAGATCCGTACGACGCGGGAGTCGTTATCGCGTCTGGAAGCGCGGCTGGGGCGTGTGGAGGGCTTGGAGAAGGGGCCGCCGCGTGACTAGAGCCAGGAAGCGCCGTTACGGAGGACTCGGGCTTTTTCATGGTTGGGGAACTTACCAGAATTGCGGCGCACGGCTTCTACGCTTTTTCTGAGGGCGGCTTCCGCCCAGGGCTCCGACGCGTCGTTCTGTGCGGGGCCCCAGAATTCGTGGGGCGGGAGAATGATGTCGCCGTCGACGGGGTCGCCGGAGAGGACGTAGCGATCTTGGTCGGCGCAGAGGACGGCGAGGGCGCAGAGCAGCGCGGCACGGTGGTCGTGGTCGATGACGGATTCCAGCGGGGCTTCCAGCTTGCGGCCGGGGGCGAGGCTTTCAATCAGCCTCATCAGATAGGGACCCACGTAGGCCGGGCGACGCGCCTCCGGTACTGCCGCTTCCCAGAAGAGGTCAGAGGCATTGCGCTTCGGGCGGAGGATGTCGAAGGCGGAGTCGGGGAGGAGGACGGAGAGGAAGGCGTTGGGGAAGACTTCCAGGATACGGGAGGGGTGGACGGGGTTGGGATGAGTGGAGGGGGCGAGAGTGAAGTGTGCCTCGTGCTGGAGCTTCAGGACTATTTCGGCGAGTAGGGTGGCGTGGAGGTGGAGATGCTGGCCGGATGGGGCGCTGGTCGCACCGGGCTTGCCTCGCCTGGCAAAGACGCCGCGGGTGAGTAGCGCGTCGGAGCTGCGGTAGTGGGGGACGACGCGGAGGCCGGGGGTGAGGGGGCCGTCGATGCCCACGCCGAAGAGTCGGGTCCCGCGTGGGACGAGGGCGCGGATGTCTTCGAGGCGCTGGGCTTCTTCGGTGCCGGTGTTGAGGCAGTACCAGCGGAGGGTGGAGGGGGTTACTTCGAGGAGGCAGAGGCCGGTGGAACGGCGGGTATTTGAGTAGCCTACGTCGATGCCGAGGGTGTATTGGGTGTTTTGAGGGTGGTTTTCGTACATAGCGGCATTCTTACGGTACAGGAGGTTGTTTGGCGGGGGAAAGGCAACCACAACGGGTTGCGCCTACGAAGGAGGGGTGTGGTGGGAGAGAGCGCGTGGTTCACGAACCGCCCCTACGGGAGAGGTCGATGTCGACAAGTTTGGCAGGGACAGGCGTCACGACGCGGAATGGAAGACTGGCAATGATTGCACCATTTGTCGTGCCTCACCCTTTGACAGGCTCAGGGTGAGCGGGAGTTGTGGTTGGAGTGATTTGCGAGGTGGCGAGGGGGGGAGGTGGGAAGAGGGCATTGGATTCCCGCCTTCGCGGGAATCGAGGAGGGGAGAGGGAAGAGGTTTGGACGGTTCACGGTTGCGGGTTTTGCCCAGTGATTTTTTGCTGCATTATACTTGGGCCTTTCACGCAAACGAAGGTGAAAGGTGAATCATTGCCGAAGGGGTGAAGGATGTCAACTAAGAGCCTGGGCATAGAGAATAACAACCTGTACATCGGGGGGGAGTGGGTGGATGCGACGGCAGGAGACGGCTACGAGGTGAGGAATCCGGCGCACCGGAGTCAGGTGCTGGCGGAGGTGCAGGCCGCAGGAATCGAGGATGCGGAGAGCGCCATCGCTGCGGCGAAGGAAGCCGCATCGGTGTGGGCTGGCACGCCCGCGCCGCAGAGGGCGGACGTGCTGTACCGGGTGCACGAGCTGATGCGGGAACGATTTGAGGAGTTCGCCCGGCTAATCACGCTGGAGGAGGGGAAATCGCTCCCGGACGCACGGGCCGAGGTGCAGCGTTCGCTGAACATCATCCAGTATGCCGCGGGGGAAGGACGGCGGATGTTCGGATACACAACACCGTCGGAGACGCGTGACACGGTAGCGTATACGGTGCGGCGTCCTTTGGGGGTGGTCGCAATTATCACGCCATGGAACTTTCCGCTGGCGATACCGGCGTGGAAGATGGCGCCGGCGCTGATATGCGGCAACGCCATCGTCTTCAAACCGGCATCGTCAACGCCGTTGAGCTCCATCAAGCTGACGGAGACGTTCGTGGAGGCGGGGCTGCCGCCGGGGGTGTTGAACCTGGTGACGGGGCCGGGAGGGTCCGTGGGCGACTACATGGTGAACCACCCGGACATTGCGGGAGTATCCTTCACGGGGTCGACGGAGATCGGTACGAAGCTGTATTCGCAGGCGGCGGCGACGCTGAAGAAGGTGCAGTGCGAGATGGGAGGCAAGAACGCGGTGATTGTTCTAGCCGACGCGGACATGGAGCAGGCTGTGGGGTCGGTGGCGCTGGCTGCCTTCGGGTCTACGGGGCAGCGGTGCACGGCTACCAGCCGGGTTATTGTGGAAGAATCGGTGATGGGTGAGTTCCTGGAGGGGCTGGTGGAGCGGACGAAGGGGATGTCGGTGGGCGACGGGATGGACTCTTGCGACGTGGGACCGGTGGCTAGTGAGGGTCAGTTCGAGAAGATTCTGGAGTATATCGACATCGGGAAGGCGGAAGGAGCGAACCTATTTCATGGCGGAGGCGCGCTGACGAGGCCGGAGCTCGGCGGGGGATTGTACATAGAGCCGACGATATTCACGGACGTGGAGCCGGGGATGCGGATCGCCAAGGAGGAGATCTTCGGGCCGGTGCTGACGGTGTTCTCGGCTCGGGACTTGTCTGATGCCATAGAGATATCCAACAACGTGGAGTTCGGGCTGTCGTCGTCCATATACACGAAAGACCTGCCCAAGGCGTTCCGATACATTGAGGACGTGGAGGCGGGGATGGTGCACGTGAACGCGCCGACGCTGGGGGGAGAGGTGCATCTGCCCTTCGGCGGATCGAAGGCGTCGGGGGTTGGGCCGCGGGAGCAGGGGACGGAGGCGGTGAACTTCTTCAGCGAGGTTGTGACAGTGTACGTGGACTACAGCAGCGGGTAGTTAGGAGGAACATAAGATAACGACCAATCTATTTTCGACTTTTCGGCAGGGTGAAAATCGGGTTACTTCCACCTTCATGGCGGTCTTGCAGCGTCTAAGTCTACCGAACATAGACAGGATTCTTCAGGGGCTTCTTGAAGACAGCGCCTTCAGCCTTATTACGTTCGACAACCAACCCGCAGGAAAGAAATCGAGGCCGGACGCACGAATTGGAACTGGGGCGGCTATCTGGATCGAGACCAAGACGGCGCGCAATGCAGTGACCAGTAATCAGGTAAAGAGACATTTAGACAGCCTACGCGCTGGCGAGAGTCTTCTGTTGCTCACGCCAGACGAAAAGGCCCCGACGGGATTGGACGATAGGGTAGCCTGGTCAAACTTCATGACTTTGGAAGGTGCAGTTAAGGAGATCCTTGAAGACGACGATGAGCCTCCTTAAGAAAAGGAATCGTTCCTGTTGAGGGAGTTCGTGTCAATGCTTAGGGAAGATGGACTACTAACCTCTTCGAAGGACAAGGTAATGGTGGTTTCCGCCAAGATTGCGTGGCCTATCTATGAGGGATTCAATGTATATACTCACTATCCGCACAAGAGATTTCATCCCGCCGACCGTGTAGCGTTCTACACCAACATGAGAATCCAACCGTTCGTGCCCAAGGTGATATCAACAATCGAATCCATTCACATACTGAGGCAAGTCGAAATAGACTCATTGAACGGAAATCAGAAGAGACTTGCTCAGGCGTTACATGAGATGGTCACGAGTCGCGGATGGGAGGAACACCCTGAGTTTGCCACACCGCACAAGTTCATTTTCCTAACTGACCCGGAGGATGAAGACACGATTAAATTGAAAGAGCCTGTTTCTTGTGACAAGCTAAGCAAGAATGGGCACCCCGTGCCACTATTGTATGGAGGACAACGATACGTAACCGTTGAATCGCTACGAGAAGCGCGGCGCACCAGCGAGTTGGAATTTTGCTGAACGTGAACGCCCGGGCTCGAAGGGATTGCGGGGGTTAGACGTAGCCGTGTGGTCGGTGCAGGTGAACATCGAGAAGCACGAGGTGTTTCGTCCGAGCGAGATTATCGCGGACCTGAAGGCGGCGGCGGAAGCGTTGTATTATCCGTTCAAGGTGGTGGGGTTCTGGGACAGCCACGCAGACATTCACCTGTGTCCGCAGGAGCAGCGTCGGGAGGAGTGTCCGCACCGGCTGCCTGAGGATGACGACGGGTACGTTGACTATGAGGAGATGGTGTCGCGTCAGATGGGAGCGACGCTGAGGGTGGAGTTTCCGCACGCGAAGGTGTGGTTGTATATGCGGTAGGGGGAGGAAATAACTCGGGAGAATGTAGATGGGTGAAGGTATGACAACTTTGGATGCGCCGTATAAGAGGGTTGAGCGACTGGAGATTGCGGTGGTGGGGGGTGGAATTGTTGGAGTTTCGGCGGCTTATGCTGCTGCGGTGAGGGGGCATGGGAAGGTGCGCGTTTCGTTGTACGAAGCATCGGAGGTGGGACACACGGGGGCTGCGTCCGCTGACTTGAACAGAGTGTTTCGCTTTCTGAGCGGACCGGATTCGACGCTAACGGTCTGGTCCGGGGAGGCGCGGGACTTATGGCTGGCGTTGGGACGGCAGTGGGGCAGTCACGTATTTCATCAAACAGGGTTGGCGCTGCTGGTGGAGCAGGGCGACGGGGTGGAGACGACGGGCGGACATGTGAATCCCTATGACAGCGCTGCCGCGTGGCTGGAGGACGCACTACGTTGTATGGACGATTATGGGGCTCCGTACAGTCGCGTGAGTCCGGCGGAGCTGGTTGAACAGTATCCGCAATTTCGGGCCGCGGCGTTAAATGAGGCGGTCATTGATCCGCAGGCAGGGTTCGTCGAGGCGTCGAAGGCGCTGACAGCCACGCTGGAACTGGGCTTGAAGGCGGGCGTTCAGTACCATCCGGGCGTTGAAGTGACCTCGGTAGAGTCGGTGGGAGACGGCTGTCGGATTGCGGCGTCGAATGGGCGGGAGTTCCGGGCGGACTCGGTGGTGGTGGCGGTGAACGGGTGGACGGAAGAGCTGCTGCCCCAACTGAAGGGATCTTTAACCCTGACGGAGCAGCCGCTTATTTACCTTCAGCCCCCAGACGATTCGTCGGTGCTGATGCCGGGGATGCTGCCGATGTATATATCGCTAACGTCGGACTGCTACGGCTTTCCGATTGTTGTTGGGGAGTTGAAAGTTGCGGACGATAACGCTTTCCGTACCATCAACCATCCTGACGAGCGAGAAGACCCGCCGAGGGAGCACCTGGAGAGGGTGGTTTCCATGGTGGGGAACTTTTTGCCCTCGGTGGCCGGTGCTACCGTCGAAAGGACTCACACCTGCTTCTACGACCGTTCCAAGGACGGACGGTTCCTATTGGACGCGCTGGACTCGGAGGGGCGGATTATCTACGGGTGCGGGATGAGCGGACGGGCGTTCAAGTTCGGGCCGGTGCTGGGGGAGAGGCTGGCGCGATTCGCGGTCGAGGGGGAGAGGCCGGCGGACATTGAGGAGTTCCGGCTGCGTTGAATTTTCCCTTGGTCAGGTCGGCGCCGTCACTATTGCGCAGTGTGTGAGATGGAGAGGACCGTCGGCTAACGGGTCAGTCTAAGGGTTGGTGTTTGCGGATTAGCTCCACCACCCGCGGGTCGATGTCGTCGATGCTGCGGCCGCTGTCTATGGAGGCGAGGCCCAGATGGGCCTGACGGTTGAGGTACTCCCAGTCCGGCGTTCTGTACCATTCTTTGCGCAGGTCTGCAAAGAGGGCGTCGATTTCCTTCTTGGTAAACATGTCTCACCTCTCGCGGGAGATGTTGTGGGAGTCCCGTTAGCTGTGACGGGCCGATGGAATGAAGATAGGTTTTGGAGTTGGGCGTGTCAAGGAGTAAGGGAAGCAACGACGCGGTCCTTAGAATCAAGCTTGCTGAATTTGAAATGAGCGCGGGTGGAGGGTAGTGCGGTTCGTGAACCGCACTACGGAGAGGAAGTAGGCAGGCGTTGCCGAGAGGAAATGGGGTGTTGTAGCAAGGGGGAAGGGGTTACGGGTCTCGGCAGGAACAGTTGGAGTTGGACGAAGGGTTGACTCAGGCGAGGACGTTGTAGCGGTAGCGGGAGGTAAGGAGCCGTCCTTCTTCGAAGCGGCTGGCGCGAAGAGGCGAGATGTCGATAGTTGAAGCCTGTCCCTGGGTGATCATTTCGGCCATTAGTTGCCCAACCATTGCGCCCAGCTTGAAGCCGTGGCCGCTGAATCCGACAGCGCAGAATAGTCCATCAACGCCGGGGACGCGGTCCAGAACGGGATGCCAGTCGGGAGTGATGGTGAACAGGCCAGACCAGCCCCCACGGAAGTAGCCGTCCGCGATAGCGGGCATACGGTGGACCAGCTTGGCCATGGAATCCTTCACAGTCTCGAGGTCCACGCCTTGGCTGTAGTCGTCGACAGTCACGCTGTCCTCGCCGACGCCAATGACCGTCAAATCGGTGGAGTGGGGGCGGAAGCTCAACTCCTGGAGAATGTCGCCAACGATGGGGTGGCAAGGGAGTTTTCGCTCGGGCCTTCGTACCATGATGACCTGGTGGCGGATGGGGTCCAATGGGACGTGGAAGCCGTGGGGCGCAAGAAGCCGGGGCGACCAGGGGCCGGCGGCTACCAGGGCAATCTCGGTGTGGATGACTGAGCCGTCCTGAAGGGTGACGGAGCGGATTTTTCCGCCCTTTACATCCACGGAGACCGCGGGGGAGCGCTGACGAACCTGCGCGCCGTTCTCCCGGGCGGCTTCGGCGTAGCCTGCCGTAACCAGGTAGGGATCGGCGTAGCCGGACTGGGGCTCGTAGGCCAGGCCTCCAGCGTCGGGGACGTTCAGCATGGGGGCGAGCTCCAGCAGGTCTTCCGGAGACACGACGGAGGTGTCGATCCCGAGGCTGCGCTGCATAGCCACGTTCTCTTCCATTGCGTCGCGGTCTTCGGGACCGACGATGACGACGTAGCCGGTGTTGGTATAACCGGAGGGATGGCCGACCTCGTCCGTGAAGTTGCGGTAACGCTTCATGCTTTCCCAGGCCATGGATGAGGTTACGGGGTTGGAATAGTGCATACGCAGGATTGCCTGGGAGCGGCCAGTGGAGCCGGAGGCGAGGACGCCCTGCTCCAGGAGGACGGCGTCGCGAACTCCCATTTGGGTGAGGTGGTAGAGGATGCTGCAGCCCATTACGCCGCCACCGATGACGACTACTTCCGCTGAGTTTTTCATGTGGCCCCCAATTTTCGGGAAGATTGTGTGGATATTATATTTGTCCGAGGGGCTGAGGTCACTGTTTGACTTTGGCGTGCTGGAAGTTTGGGGAACTGGGGATAATCCGATCTGAGCAATCAGATAAGGTTTGTTGACAGCGGCGTAGTGGAAGTCGTAATGTTGCTTCAAGTGAACAAATTATCTTCTGCAGAGAATGGATGTTTATGGTGCAGAGAACAACAACCTATAGGGAACAGGGCCGTATATTTCTGGCCCAGGCCCACGAAGAGCTGGCCAAGGGCGATCTGCAGCAGGCATCGGAGAAGGGATGGGGAGCAACTTCGCAGAAGATCAAGGCCATCGCGCAGGAACGAGGGTGGCCCCACCGGAGTTACCGAAGCTTACTAGACGCAATGGATCTTCTGCGTGGCGAAGCGGGAGACGAAGACCAGGAGATCCAGTTTGGTGCCGGAGAGAACCCCCACCAGAACTTCTACGAGAATTGGTATACGGCAGGCTCCATTGCGCTCAGGCTCCGGCTGGTGGAGCAGTTTGTCGATAAGGCGGAGAGGCTGTTGGACACAAAGTCCTGAGCAGACGCCAGCCTCCCTACAGCCCTATGTTCTCGTGGATTGTTGCCTATTTCGGCTCTCTTTAGTTCTGTCCTTCCCACATCCACTTTGCCCGCTGCAGAGGTTTGACTTTGGCCCAAGGAAGATTGAAGATTTAGGGACAACGCAATTTTGCAAGGGCGGGTGAACACAATGGTCGTAGCACCGGAATCCGTCGGCATGAATTCCCAGGGTCTGGAGAGAGTCAAGGCCCTGTTTGACGAGCAGATTGATCAGGGGCTGCACCCCGGCGCGGCGATGGCCGTGTATCGACACGGCAAGCCGGTGTTGGACATCTACGGGGGCATGGCGGACGTGGAGTCGGGGAAGCCCGTGACGGAAGACACGCTATTCGTAATTTTCTCCTCTACCAAGCCTCTTGCCGCCTTCTGCTGGCATCTCCTGTGGGAGCGGGGCCTGCTGGAGATGGGGGACTGGATCGGTGACCGATGGCCCGCCTTTCGGGAGGGCGGCAAAGAGGACGTTACGGTGAAGCACATTCTCACCCATACGGGCGGGTTTCCCGACACACCACCGGAGTTGACACCGGACAAGCTGGCGGACTGGGACGCCTGCGTTGAGGCGGTCGCCAAAGCGCCGCTGCGGTTCAGGCCAGGCGAGGCTATTGCTTATCACTCCTTGAACTTCGGCTGGGTGGTGGGGGAGATTGTGCGTCGGGTGGATGGTCGGACCATCAGCCAGTTCCTGCGAGAAGAGGCGACGGAGCCCTTGGGAATGAATGACTTCTACCTGGGGCTGCCGGCATCGGAGGAAGGGCGGGTGGCCAAGCTCTACGCTACAGAGAAGATTGAAACGCCGGAGGTTGTGGGGATATTCAATCAGCCGGCGATTCATCAGGCGGTCATACCCGCCGCCAACGGGGTCAGTACGGCGCGGGACCTGGCCCGCTTCTACGCGATGCTGGGCATGGCGGGGGCGTTGGACGGGGTGGAGGTGATTCGGTCAGGGGTCATCCGGTACGTTGCCGCGGTTCAGGAGGAGGGGAACGACGTACTTTCTGATCAGCCAGTAAAGCTCGGTCTTGGCTTTGCCGTCGACGACCCACGGATGGGGACGCAGAGATCTTCGGGCAGGTACAACCACAGCATCGGGCACGGCGGCTTCGGCAGCAGCATCGGTTGGCTGGACATGGAAGAGCGGCTGGCGGTTGCCATCATCACCAACGGCGTTCGGGGGGAGGAGTCGAACGAGGAGCGGCTGAGGACGCTTTCGGAAGCGGTGCGGGACGCGTGTGAGAATACTTAGAAAGTGTCTAAAAAGTGTCCTTGGAAGTGGTAGGAGTGGAGGTAAAGGAACGCCTAAAGTAGTGTTCCATGAGAAGACAGAGTTATCCAAGCGACCTAAGCGACGAAGAGTGGCAACTGCTGGAACCG
>DAOUKX010000101.1:0-10972 GCA_034420855.1 Dehalococcoidia bacterium | reverse complement strand
ACCCGTGGAGCTGTTCTCCTCTGCGTACTGGATTGGCAGTGGTCCTTGCTGCATAATAGTCGCACCTCGTTGGTGATGGCTTGTTTTTGGCACTTTCCATCATAGCTGGCTTTCATGCCGGCTCCAACGAGGCCTTCTTCTTTTCCTTGGCGGTGGATCTGGGACTAGGTAGTCAACTTGCACAGCTAAACTCTCAATGATATACTCACGGAGATTCTTCCCACGGGGAACTTGTGTGGAAAGCGGGCCAAGACCCGCTTTCTTAATTTAATGCTGTTGTGAGAGGTGATGGCTTTGAAGAGCGACTTTCTCATAGCGTTGACACAGCTTGCGGCTGAGCGCCACCTCCCTAAGGAGGAGGTGCTCAAGGCCATTGAGGCCGCGCTCGTTTCTGCCTTCAAGAAGGACAGCTATGGCGATGGCGTAAATATCGCCGTCAAACTCAACCCGAATACCGGCGAAATTCAGGCCCACACCCTGAAGACCGTCGTTGAGGTGGTCGAGGATGACAAGACGGAGATCCACCTCAACGACGCCCTGAACATCCGCAAAAGCGTGGCTCTTGGCGACGAACTGGAGATGGAGTCCCTCTCCCACCAGGCCAGCCGCATCGCCGCCCAGACCGCCAAGCAGGTGGTCCTTCAGCGCCTCCGCGAGGCCGAGCGTGAGATGGTCTACGAGGAGTTTGCCAAGCGGGTGGATGACATCATCTCCGGAGTGGTAGGCCAGTCGGAGATTGGCCGCGGCCTCGTCGTCGAGTTGGACAGAGCCGAAGCCATCCTCCCGCCGGAGGAGCAGGTGCCCACCGAGCGTTACCGCCGAGGCCAGCGCCTCAAGGTCTACGCCATGGAGGTCAACCGCAGCCCCCGCGGGCCGGAAATCATCGTCTCCCGTCGCCATTCCCAGCTTCTCCGCCGTCTCTTCGAGCTTGAGGTGCCGGAAGTCTACAACGGCATCGTTGAAATCCGCTCCATCGCCCGGGAAGCCGGCTCTCGCAGCAAGGTCGCAGTCATCGCCCTGCAGGACGGCGTGGACCCCATTGGCTCCTGCATCGGCATGAGGGGCAACCGCATACAGAATATCGTCAACGAGCTTCAGGGCGAAAAGATTGACGTGGTCCGCTGGGACCGCGACTTGAAGCGCTTCATATCCAATGCCCTCAGTCCTGCCGAAGTTGTGCAGGTGGTTGCCGACGAGGATGACCACGGCGCCGTGGTGGTAGTCCCGGAACGCCAGCTTTCACTGGCCATCGGCAAGGAAGGCCAGAACGCCCGCCTCGCCGCAAAGCTCACCGGCTGGCGGCTGGACATCAAGAGCATGGCTGAGTGGGAGGCGGAGAAGGCCCAGATCAAGCTGGAGGCCCAGGCCGCCGCCGAAGCCGAAGCGAAGGCTAAGGAAGAAGCCGAAAAGCTGGCCGCCGAACAGGCCATTGCCGAGGCCGAAGAGCAGGCTCTGGAGGAAGAAATCCGGAAGCTCGAGGAAGAGGAAGCCGCCCAGCAGACGGAGACCGTTGCGGCTCCCGTCCTTGAAGAGGTGCTGGAAGAGATTCTGGCCCAGGAAGAGGCGGCCCAGGAAGAGGAGCAGCCCGAAGAGGCCGTCGCCCTGCAGGACGAGTTGGATGCCTTCACCCTGGACGACGTCATGGTTGACGAAGCTGTCGAAGAAGAGGAGGAGGAAGAACCCTTCGAGGAGATGGGCGACGAGATTTGGGAGGTTCCTCAGCTTACCCCCGACGCCGGAAAGATACGCTTCGCCGAGGACATCCTGGACTTCGACCGGGGTGGTCGAGAAGGAAGAGGCCGCCGCGGCCGGGGCAGGAGGAGGGCCAAAGCCCGCAGAAGATAGCCGCCAACCAGGGAGGTACTGAGAAGAGGTGAGAGCCCGTCACGTGCCCCTTCGCACCTGCTTGGCCTGTGGCGTTAAGCTGCCCCAGCGCCGGCTGGTGCGCCTCGTCCACGCCTCCCCGGAACGGGTTGAGATAGACTTCAAGCGCGTCAAGAGCGGCCGCGGGGGGTATCTCTGTCACAGCCGGGAATGCTGGCAGCGGGTATGGGACAAGGGACTACTGGAACGGGCCTTCCGGTCGCCCGTAGCCAGCCAAGCCAGGGAACGTCTGTGGGCTGAGTACATGCAGTGGCAAGGAATTGTCGCGGGAAATGAGGTGCCATGACAACTAGAACTACAAGAACCCGAAGAGCCGGCCCCAGGGAAGTACAGCTTCCCCAAACCCTTACCGTCAAGCACTTGGCTGACCTGATGCGGGTCAGCCCGATCGACGTTATCAAGCAGCTGATGCGCAACGGCGTTATGGCCGCCATCAACCAGGTAATAGACTTCGACTTGGCCGCCACCGTCACCCCCGCTTTCGGCTACCGCGCCAAGCCCGAGGAGAGGGCCAAGACCCCCGTCAGTGATGTTCTTCATGCCGTTGGCGACGCTGACGACGCCGGAATGAAGTCCCGCAGTCCGGTGGTGACCATCCTGGGACACGTGGACCACGGCAAGACCACCCTTCTCGACACCATTCGAGACAGCCGCATCACCGAGGGCGAGGTAGGCGGCATAACCCAGCACATCGGGGCCTACCAGGTGGACTACAACGGCCAGAAGGTTACCTTCCTGGATACCCCCGGCCACGAGGCTTTCACCGCCATTCGAGCAAGGGGCGCCCAGGTAACGGACATCGCCATCCTGGTGGTGGCGGCTGACGACGGCGTGATGCCCCAGACCGTGGAGGCCATCGACCACGCCCGGGCCGCCGAACTTCCCATCATCGTTGCTATAAACAAGATTGACCTGCCCGACGCTCGACCCGACCGGGTCAAGGGCCAGCTTCTGGAGTACTCTCTTGTGCTGGAGGACTTTGGCGGCGAGGTCATCGGCGTTCCCGTTTCCGCCAAGAACAGGACGGGCATAGACGATCTGCTGGAGAGCATTCTGGTGGTGGCGGAGATATCCGAGTTGAAGGCCAACCCCAGAAGTCCGGCTTCCGGCGTGGTTATCGAGTCCCAGCTGGATAGAAACCGGGGCCCCGTGGCCACCCTGCTGGTCCAGAGCGGCACCCTCAAGGTTGGCAACAGCATCGTTGCGGGAACTGCCTGGGGCCGCATACGGGCCATGGAGAACGACCTTCGCCGTCGAATCAAACATGCGGGCCCCTCTGTGCCCGTGGAAATTCAGGGCTTCCGCTCCGTTCCCCAGGCCGGAGACCGATTCGTGGTGGTACCCAATCCCAAGACTGCCAGGGCCCTGGTGCAGGAGAACGTGGTGAAGGGCGAGGAGGAGCAGAATCTGGCCCGCGCCCTTACCTTGGAAGACGTGATGAGCCGCATCACCGCCGGGGACGTCAAGGAGCTTAGCCTCATCATCAAGGCAGACGCTCACGGCAGCGTGGAAGCCGTTCGCGGTTCCCTGCAGCGGCTAGACAGTCCCTCGGCCCGGGTGAACATCCTTCACGCCAGCGCCGGCGGCGTCAACGAAAGCGACGTGCTGTTGGCCAGCGCCTCCAACGCCATCATTCTCGCCTTCAACGTGGGTACGGAACCCAGCGCCGAGCCTGCCGCCGAGCGGGAGGCCGTGGAGATCCGCACCTACGACATCATCTACCAGATAATCGAAGACGTGGAGAAGGCCCTCAAAGGCATCCTCGAACCCGCCTACAAGGATGTGGTGCAGGGAACGGCCACCGTTCGCGCCGTCTTCCGTGCGGGCCGCGTGGGCAGGGCCGCCGGCGTCATCGTCAACGATGGCCGCTTCACTCGCGGCATCGCCGCCCGAGTCATCCGCAACGGCAATGTCGTCGCCGAAAGCTCCGTCTCCAGCCTCCGCCGATTCAAGGACGACGTGAACGAGGTCACCTCCGGCTTCGAGTGCGGCGTCGGCATCACCGGCTTCGAGGACTTCCAGGAGGGCGACGTCATCGAAGCCCATCGCAGGGAGAGGAGCCGAGCATAGCCTTCCGGCGGCTTGCCGCCGGGGACGACCCTCCCATGAACAGGCGTATCCGAAGGATCAATGAGCTCCTTCGCCAAGAGATGAGCCGCCTCATCCAGGTCGACTTGCGCGACCCGCGACTCCGCTGCGTCATCAGTATAACCCGCGTGGACACCTCCCCTGACCTCAAGGCCGCAAAGGTCTATTTCAGTGTCCTGACTTCGCCTGAAAAGAAGGAGGAGGTTCTGCAGGGCCTAACCGCAGCCTCCGGCTACCTCCGCCGAGAGATGGGCGACGTTCTCCCCCTGCGCTATATCCCCAGCCTGACCTTTATGGCTGACGACTCGCTGGAGCTTAGCGAGGCCATCAGCCGCGCCATGAATCAGATGAAGTCGGACGAGGAGACCCCCTGATGGCGCAGCACAGGTCTCGACGCGGACGTCGGGGAGGACAGGGGCCTCTGGTCAACGGATTCCTCGTCCTCGACAAGCCCGTAGGCTCAACATCAATGGACGTGGTCCGCAAGATCAAGCGGCTCACCGGCATGAGGAAGCGGGTGGGCCACGGCGGCACCCTGGATCCCCTGGCCTCCGGCATCCTGCCCATCTGCTTCGGCCAGGCCACCCGCCTCATGGAACACCTCATAAACGAGACCAAGGGCTACCGGATGGACGTGCGTCTCGGCGTCACCACCGACACCTACGACGCCGAAGGACAGGTCGTCGAGGAGCGCCACGCTTCCCATATAACCCGGGAGCAGGTGAAAGAAGCGTTGGATGCCTTCCGCGGGTCAATCCTCCAGAAACCGCCCATGCACAGCGCTCTCAAGAAGGGCGGCAAGCGTCTCTACGAGCTCGCCCGGCAGGGGGTGGAGGTGGAGCGT
Organism: Dehalococcoidia bacterium; assembly: GCA_034420855.1. GTDB lineage: Bacteria > Chloroflexota > Dehalococcoidia > Lucifugimonadales > JAPULR01. The sequence goes on along the minus strand of DAOUKX010000101.1, from coordinate 6,156 downwards.
GAGGCCCGCGAGGTGGAGGTCTACACCCTGGACTTGCTGGAGTTCAATCCGCCCCTGGTAACCCTGGAGAGCGAGTGCGGTCGCGGGGTATACATGCGCTCCCTGGCCCACGATCTCGGAGAGATGCTGGGCTGCGGCGCCCACACCGCCAGCCTGGTGCGCCTCCGCACCGGCGGCTTTCGCATCGAAGAGGCAGTGACCCTGGAACAGTTCGCCGACGCCGTGGAGGAGAACAGGTGGAAGGAGATGCTTCTACCCCTGGACTCCCTGTTGCTGAATATGAAGGCTGTGTCCGTCGGCGAAGGCGTCGAGCGGATGCTAAAGAACGGTCACCCCGTATCCTTGGGGCATCGGGGCCTCTACGCCGGCCATCTGGAAAACTACCGGCTCTACGCCCACGATGGGCGATTTCTGGGCGTGGTGAAGTTTGACCGTTCCAGCAACCGTTGGAACCCGTACAAGGTCTTCCGCCTCCACGAGCCCTCGCCCCACGCTCCCCTCCCCTGACGCGCTCTAAACTCTTACGGCGTACCCCAGCTTCTCTAACAGCAGGTTCGGACTCTGGTGCAGCAGCATCTCCGTCTGCTCCTCCGTAAGACCGGCGCCGCGGGCCACGCTGTAGCACATTTCGGGCGTCAGCAGGTCCTCGGGCGCATGGGCGTCCGAGTCCAGAATCATCGACGCATCCTGGGAGAGGGCCGTCTTGGCAACGTGGCCGTTGCTCAGGCTGTGTCCCTTCCTGGCCGAAATCTCCAGGAAGGTGCCGCTCCTGCGAGCCATGCCCGCCTCCTCCTCCGTAAGCAGCCCCGGATGCGCCAGCACGTCCACGTAGGGAGAGTTGATGGCGGCGACGTTGGTGCCGGGATCCACCGGCTCCACCACCGTTTCGCCGTGCACATTCACCAGTCGCGCTCCCATGTCCCTCGCTTCCCGCGCCGCCATGTCGATGTCCTCCTTGGGCACGTGGGTAATCTCCACCCCGGGGATGGCCAGAATGTCCCATCGGCTTGAGGCCTTGGCGCAGTCGACGACCAGCGTCTTCACCACGTACTCGATGTTGCCGAATCCCACGTGGTCCGTGATGGCGATGACTTTGTAGCCGCGGACGTAGGCGCGGCGAATAAGCTCGACGGGCGAGAGAACGCCGTCGCTCAAGAAAGTGTGTGTATGAAAATCGTACATCCTATGACCTCTGCAGCCTGACAGGATACCACCGAGGGGCTAGGATAACAACGAAGACCCCTACCCGGATTCCCGCCTCCGCGGGAATCCATCTTCATCCTCGGTCCCGCCCAACTTATGCAGCCTCGTTGAAAACCCGGCGGGGGGTTACGTACAATAGCATACCTGCATCGAGGGCCGTTAGCTCAGCTCGGTCAGAGCACCGGACTTTTAATCCGGGTGTCCAGGGTTCGAATCCCTGACGGCCCATTTTTTGCGGGTTAATGGGACTGTAGGCATAACTCGCCACGTAGGCCCAAAGGTCGGGATGGTCTGTGCTGCCGTTATTCCGATCCACTGGGTGAGAGCACCTCGGTATCGACTCGCGCGAAATCGTATACAAGGCTCTTCGTGCTACGTACGCCCGAAAGCGTGATTGAACCGGTATACCTCTGTTGTAGCTGTTTCAGGGGATTCACGAACACTCGCACTTTTGGCCGGGCATCCACGCCTTCAATTCCTGAGACGACGATAAGAAAGAACTTGTCATCACTCTTCGCACGCTCAAATTCAGAATTTGTCAGAATCACCTGGTCTGGTTCTGCACCTGCAAAAACCTTGAGTTCGTAGTACCTGGTCATGTCTTCAACTGCATCTGCTCCTACGTTCCTCTGACTCCGTATATCTACGATCTCCTGACGGTCGCTACTTAACAACTTAAGGACAAGATCCATTCCGACGTCCTCCCTTTCCTTGGCCGAATACCCTGGAAGAGGCGTCCTGTTTCTGGGAGGAGTTGAATCCTTGTTGGGATTGACCAAGCCGTTGCCGCCGCGATTCCGGCGTTTGGCAATGCCTTTCCCTTCTTCAATTCTGCCCTCGGGATCGACGATCTCAAGCGAACTTGGGTCCACAAGGATTCGAGGAGGTCCCAGGCTAGCTGCTGAGGGACCCCGACCAGCCCTTCCTCGAACTTCTTTGGCCGTTGATTTTCCACCTGCAGACCGACCATTTGCACCTGCATTCGCTGCGGTTCTTTCCCGTAAGGCTGACGTGCGATCAATTATCTCTCGCTCAGTTTTCTCTTGGGCACGTTCATCGCGTTGTTTGGCAAGTTCGATGTTGCGTGCTTCAATTCCTTCCTCAGCCAGGTCGCAAGCGCCACGCCACGCCAGAGCCAAACGCCTGGAGTTTCCTTCAAACAGTTTGGCGAGAGCTCTTCCGCCTCCTTCTACGCGAGGAAGAAGTGAGGGGTTGCGTACGAATATGCTCCTGCGGACCTTATCCACTCTTGCGTCAACTTCGCTTACGTACTCACTACTTAAGCCGTTTGTGCCCTCGTATACACGTAACGAGAGTGATGGGTGTATGCGAACGTCGTATGTGCCCAAGGTGTCCCAAGAAACTTGTATGGTCGCAGCAAGTTGAGGATCATTTCGAGACAGGTCCTCCCTAAGCAGGCTAATCCCCCTTTGGAACAGTTCCGTAGCCTTGGGGTTCAGAGTTGCCTCCTCAATGTCTACAACCTCAGCATCCGAAGCTCGGATTTCCTCGATACGCAACGGGCCCAGCAGAGGCTGAAACTGTTCAAGTTCCCCACCCGGTTTCCAAATGGGAAGCTGGTTCCCAAGACCTGCTGCCAATGCGGGATCGTCGGTTGCATAAACCTTCCGGTCTCGAACTTTCCGGTCCCGCTGCCAACCCTTGCTCGTCCATAACGCCAGCCTAGAAAGTCGACTATTTTGTAGGGTGTTTCCATCCCGATAGTGCAACGCTAACGCGCGGAATGATTCCAATAGGACGGTCTCATCTTCGATGCTGGGCGCAACGCGCTTTCGGGCAATTTTTTGTATCACCTTCAAGCAGTTATCTGGAGAGGGCTTGCGGAGATTCAGTGCGTTCCAAAGAGGCTCCGCGCCCTCAATTTGTGGAATGAACGCCATGTAGTCACGAAATATGCGTGGCCCTCCCAGAACACTTCTCGGAGGGAGCCATCCAAGATTCGTGAGCAGCAGCCCTGTCCCTTGTCCAAAAGCGCTACGGAGTTGGGCGATATTGAGATCCGAGCGAGAAGTTGTCTTCAATAGATCATATGCAAGCGCCTTATAGATGATTGCAGCTTCACGGTGAACTGCTCTTTCGGAAAGTGCATCTTCTCCTTCACCAGGTCGGTCCCGTAGGTGCCTCAATCGATCGACTAATTCAGATCGGCTGGGATCACCTGGAACGCCGATTGCCCTCAATACAACCTGCCGATTAGGAAGACAAAGATCTTTGTGCAAGTAGTTGGGAGAGTCGTGGCCATAGATTGCCACATTCCCAGGGGTGCGGATTCGGAGATCGAATGGTTTGCGAGGGGTCCCGCTTTCATCATCGAGCCATGCGATGTCCCCCACCTGCCACAGCCAATAGGCGGGCACTTGACCCTTTATCTGCCACTCGTAATAGTCGTAAGCCGATTGCACTTCGGCAAAGTCAACCAGATGCCTATCCCATGCCTTGCCTAATGCGGTAAGCAGCGCTGCCGCACGGCTACGTCTATGTCTCTTTCGTCGCTCTTCTGCGATGTCTTCAGCAACTAGCTGAAGATCTGGGCTGTGATAGTCCTGTAGTGTGTAGGTAGCCCCTCGTTTCTGCATCTCTCGCTCCCGAGAGGAGGGACTTCCCGACACCCACTTGCGTAGACCCCGGCGTGGGTCGCTGAATCTCCTATAAAGTTGCGGGTGAGGATGGATCCTTGGGGCAGTGGCGGCACCGAGTAGTCGCAAAAATCGTTGTGCTCCGATTCCCTTTCGGCCCACAGGCGAGCGAAGAGTGTCAATATACTTTTCGCTTATCCAAATGGGTCCAGATGTTTGGCTGGCCGCAACGGCGAAGCTGTCGGGTTCTCGGTCAATTCTCCGAGGTAGGTAGGCTTCTACAGGATGAGCGTTCATCGTTCTGCGACGCTTCTCTTCATAAACAAACGCGTCAAGCAATACGGCTTGCCCAACGTCGGCCCCGACCTTCTGCCGTTCCTTAGGGTCCATCATTTCAAAGGCATCGCGAAGAGCTTGGACCTGCTCGTCTGTTAGTGGAGACTCAATGTGTTGCCCGGACCGTCCAGCTGAGGCGAGTAAGTGAACCAATTCACGGTCGTCGGAGCCTTCAATTAGAGATCCGGTTTCTTTCAGCCAAGACAGAATCGCGGCGGCTTCCTTATTCTCACGAAGATGGTCTTTGTGGAGAAGAGTTACGATGCCTAGCTGTTCCGCCAGTGGCGTGGCTCTTTCCATTAGTGCATACGGAGAGTCGGCAGAAGGCGGCACTATGCGCTTACCATCGTTCGTGACAACGCATGGAAGATTGACCAAGCGATCCCCTAGATCGTGTCCCAATGCGACGGCTGCGAGAGCAATCACGGACTCTACCGGTCTTTTCTCATTTTTGAACAACGCAAGCGCCTGCTCGACACTTAAGGGTTGAGGCAGGGCTGCTCCAGCAGATCTCCAACCATCGAGAACGATCCTCCACATGCCTTCTTTATCTCTGACCTCTGAAGGCAACGTAGCCTGCAGGCCAGCTAGTTTGGCCGTTTCAAGATCCGTCAGAATGCCTTCAAGCGGTTCGGCCTCCACCGAGAGATTCGATAGAGTGATGTTTCCCTGCCCGGACACGGGAAACGAAAGTTGTGATGCCAGCCAATGAACTGCACGGTTTGCAATACTCTCTTCAAGAGAGCCAATCAATGACCATCCAGAATTGGCTTTCGCAGGTGCCGAGATGGGCATCGCCAGCCATGCAGCTTTGGGATTATGCCCGAAGAAGTCCCGCACTGCATGCGCCCAGACTCGGGCGACCATGGGAACTAGATCCCTGTTCCATTTGTTGTCGGCAAAATCCCGTCGGCTTGTCACGGGGTCGAACTGGGCGCTCACAAACAAGGGCTTATCGATTGAAGCGACGGGAAGTCCAGCGTAGACACCGCCCGATAGAACTGGTTGAAGGGGAAACGCTACAAAAATAGGCGTAGTTTTTCCTGTCGCCTTTCGCGCCCGCTGACTCCCAGCAGGGCTTGGTACTTCCGCGACATATACCATCCATTTTCGGCCATCGGATGCTTCCGCTAAGTGGCAAAACAAGCTCTGGGGAAGAGTTTGATCATCAAACGAGGTTTCTTCATAGCCACTACGTGAGAGTGCCAATTCACTACTTTTCTTGCCATCTTCATTAACCAGAGTGACACGCGAAACATGCCTAAGGAACAACAGCCCGGTATCGTCCCACTGGCTGAGCCATTCCTTTATATCCTCAGGAGTCAAAGATCCGGACTCTATGGGAATTCTGAGCGTTGTCCAACCCTCCTCCTGTAGCTTCGAAGAAAAAGTTGCCTCGTCAATAGGCGTAATCGGAGGTGAACCGATGCGCACGTGGTACGGAGAGCAGTGAACTTCAATAGTATCTGATAGAGACCGGAGAGTAGTGAGTCCGATGCCGAATCTTCCAAAGGCTTTTGCATCATGACCTTTGGTACTGAGCCACGGGACCATGAAGCCGAGCACATGGTGAAGTTTGACTGGATTGCCGTCGTGGCTCACTTCTAATGCTGTTTCCGTTAAGAGGAACCGAACCTCGGTGGCTTCAGCGTCATCGGCGTTCTGGACTATCTCTGAGAGACCTTGAAGGCGATCGCTGGAATATAGACTTCCGCTGTCTCTTGCAGCTTCAATTGATTTTTTGAACTTACCTGGTATCCCATCAAATAGTTGGCCGAGTCTTCTGACCGCTGCGTTGGCCTCCTGACTATTGCTTGGTTCGAATGTCGCTACTGCCCTGTCGTCATCATCATGAATTAGGGTTTCGGCAGCACGCTCCGCTCGGCGAATGCCATCTTGGACGTATCTATCTAGGGAACCTCTGAACAACCCGCCGTTGAGTTGATGTTGAGTTAAATGCAGGGGTTTGCGGAGAGGTTGGGCCATTAATCGTGCCTCGGCGTGGGCTATGGGGGCCATC
>DAOUKX010000100.1:0-2231 GCA_034420855.1 Dehalococcoidia bacterium | reverse complement strand
AGGCTGTATTGTCCCTCGTCATGGCCGGGGCTTTCGACGGCATCGCCTCCAACCGCAGGGAGGTGTTGTGGGAAGCGGGTCTGTATCCACGCCCCTCGCGCAACGGCCAGGCCACTCTCCCCGTCTCAATGGAGGACAGCATACCCCGCCTGTCTGACTTCACCCCCTATGAGAAGATGGTCGGTGAGTACCAGGTCATGGGCATCTACCCCAAGGGACACCTGATGCAGTTCATCAGACTAGGCCTGGACCCCGACGTGCTCCCCACATCGGAAGTGGAGGAACTGGAGGACGGCGCACCAGTCAGGGTTGCCGGCTGGCCCGTGGCCAGGCAGCACCCCAAGGGAAAGGAAGGCACCGTCTTCGTCACAATCGAGGACGAGACTAGCGACGTCCAGATAATCGTCTGGCCCCACCTGTTCGCCCGACGGGGCAGGGAGCTAGGCAGCCAGGTGGTGGAGGTCACCGGCCAGGTGTCCCGCTGGGACGGCACCACCAACATAATCGCTACAGACCTACGCTCCATCCCCACCGGCGTATCAATGCCCCTTTCCCACGACTGGCACTGACTTGCGAAACACCGCCAAAAGTTACATCATGAGTCCATCATGTGCGGAAGATTCAGCCTAACGGCGGACCTGGCAGAACTGGCCCGCCGATTCGAGTTCCAAGGGAACTGGCTGGAACTGGAGCCCAACTACAACGTCGCCCCCACCCAGAACGTCCTCACCGTCATAGACGACGGCGAGAACAGACGCGGCGCCTACATGCGCTGGGGCATGATTCCCCACTGGGCCAAGACCCTCTCCATCGGCAGCCGCATGATCAATGCCAGGGCCGAGACCCTCGCCCAGAAGCCCGCCTACCGCAGCGCCTTCAAGCGCAGACGTTGCCTGGTCCTCGCCGACGGCTTCTACGAGTGGCAGAAGTTCGGCCGCACAAAGACCCCCATGCGCGTCACAATGGAGTGCGGAGAACCCTTTGCCTTCGCCGGGCTGTGGGCGCTGTGGAAGGACCCGGAGGGCAACACCGTTCTTTCTTGCACCATCATCACCACCGAGGCCAACGGTCTGATTCGCCCCATCCACAACCGAATGCCCGTCATTCTTCCCAGGGACATGGAGCAATTCTGGCTGGACCGGGACGTGCAGGACACCACAGCGCTGGAAAGTGTCCTCACCTCCTATCCCTCCGAACTCATGCAGACCTTCCAGGTGTCCACCCTCGTAAACTCCGTGCGAAACAACGGACCTGAGGTGGTTGCTCCCACAAAATAGGCAACCACCGAAAAGATCCTCGCATAAATACAACCCAGATAACGAATCTACTTCAGCATCATGTGGATGTATCAGTTGGCGCCTTAATCATCGATACTCCTACAAACTAAGGCCGCACAAGCCAGAAAGACGAGGCTGGGCAAATGACTGAGGGACAACACAAAAAGCTTAGGTAGAATTTGCGTATCTGAGACTAGCAGCCTGTCTGAGGATTGATGTAGTGGTCGGTTCAGGGAGAAGAGGACGCGACGACCAATGGCAAAGATGGCATCCACTCAGTGTTGGGGAGGTCTGGCAATAGAACCGTGTTGACGAAGTTGCCCTTGGGTTGGACAGAGATGTTGAGGGGTGGCCTACGGGACAGACCGACACGACATCGGAACAGCTTGAGCAGGTTGCGAGTGGTGCAGATCAGCGACCACTCACCGCCGACCTTCTCCAGTCCTCGTAGCAGGAACTGACGGAAGCCCCGGCCTTGCTCCCATCGTGGAGTCAAACGCACCTATTTATACAACAACCACGGCCTCGAGTTGTCTTTGTCAAACAATTATATCCATGTTATATCCATGGTTTGATTATCGGATCAATGACTTCAAGGACAGTGATAAAGTCGTAAGAATTCCCATTCTTTTCGACTTCTAGGCCAATAACGCTGTATCGCATAGCCATCGTTACTGCGAATGTAGAGATACCCTATCTGTAACCTGTTTCCTGCCCATAAAGGAAGTGCGATAGGTGATGGTAGGGGGTGCAGATGCCCAAATGGAAATGTCCTCGCTGATCCCTTAGCCCCAATCCACCGAAGGAGAAGGGGAGAGGTTGTAGATAGGGGGAAGAGAAGGTGCTCCTTTGAATCTGGGATAATGGTTTTTACAGCTAAAACCGATCCAGAACAAGGAGCACCCAATAGATGGTACCACTTGAGCGTCCCGACCGCATCTCCGTAGCCTCAGG
>DAOUKX010000099.1:0-5715 GCA_034420855.1 Dehalococcoidia bacterium | reverse complement strand
TGGAGGTCCTGGGAGAGGACGGCACGCTGATGGTCCCCACCTTCAACTACGTTCTGGAGATGGAAGTCTTCGACCCCGCAACCGTACATTCCCAGACCGGTCTCATCACCAACACCCTGCGCAAGCGCCCGGAGGCGGTGAGGAGTCTCCATCCCACCTATTCGGTGGCCGCCATCGGCCGGCAGGCCGACGAGTTCACCCGGGAGCACTGGAAGGCGGAATCCACGGGCATCGACTCCCCCATCGACCGGATCGCCCGGGCCGGCGGCTTCATCCTGTTGCTGGGAGTGAAACACGACACCGACTCCACCATGCATGTGGGAGAAGCCTATGCCCAAGTCCCCTACCGGGGCGTTCCCTACGATCCCAACTTTCCCCGAACGGCCCAGGTGCGGACGCCTTCCGGCGAACTCGTGGAAGTGGACCTGAATGATGAGCCGGGCTGCAGCACCGGATTCGGCGTCATCGAGATGCCCCTCCGGCAGAAGGGCATGATCCGGGACTTCAAGATCGAGGCCGCCAAGTGCCAGTTGGTGAAAGGCCTGGATGTCATCGAGACCACGGTGAAGATCCTCAGGAAACGGTCCGACGCCCTGCTCTGCTCGAACCCCGGCTGCTACTTCTGCACCCATGCCCGGAAGAAAACGGCCCTTCACCCGAGATCGGGAGAGTAGCCGGGATGGCGAATCACGGACCGATCCGGCCAACGCTCTTGACACGGCTACCGGAGACTCACCGCCGGGCCTTCCTGCGGATGATCGGACTCGCCGTAATTCCTGCCTGGGGTCCACTTCGGGCCTCGCCCATTCCACCGCCGATTGAAACTTTTTCAGCGGATTGGCTGACGCCCGTCGAACACTTCTTTGTCCGGAGTCACCTGGGGACTCCTTCCATCGAAAGGGATCGGTGGAAACTCACCGTGGAAGGGAAGGTCCGCCGGCCCCGGGAATGGACCTGGTCGCAGCTCAAGGAAATGGAACAGGAATCCCGCACCGTCACGCTGGAGTGCGCCGAGAACCTTCCCGGCGGCTCGTTGGTGGGAAATGCCCAATGGCGGGGCGTTTTGCTGGCTCGGCTTCTGGAGGAGGCCGGCGTCGAGGCGGGCGCCCAGGAGGTGGTCCTGGAGGGGGCCGACCGGGGTCTGGACGAACTGGAGATGGTCCCCGTCACCTATGCTCGAAGCCTGCCTCTGGACGAGGCCTTGGCTGCCGGGACCCTCGTCGCTCTGGAGATGAACGGCCAACCCCTGACTCCGGAGCATGGCTTTCCGGCACGGGTCATCGTCCCCGGCTGGTACGGGATGGCCCACGTCAAGTGGATCACGCGGGTCCGGGTGTCCGCGGAGCCGTTCCGGGGTTTCTACATGGCCAAGCGCTACTTCACGGCCCGGCGCCATCCCAACACCGGAGAACCGGTCATCACTCAGGTGACGCGTATGGGCGTCAAATCCCGGATCGACTCTCCGGTCGAGGGTCAGACCCTGAGTCCCGGTTCTCACATCGTCCGGGGGCGCGCCTGGGCCGGATGCCGGACCGTCGAGAGAGTCGAGGTCAGCAGCGACGGAGGCAGATCGTGGACCGGGGCACGACTGCAGGACGCTCCGGCGCCATGCACCTGGGTCCGTTGGGCTCACACCTGGGAACCTCCCCGGACCGGAGCGTACGCCCTGCAGGTCCGCGCCTTCGACGACCGGGGCGAGACCCAACCGCTACAGCAGGACCTTGGCCGAATCAACCGTTACGACAACCGGTGGCTCCACACCGTCCGCTGCGCGGTCAAGCGTTGACAGTCCGTGACGAAAGTCCCGCGAGCACCGAGACCATTCCTGCGCCCGCCGGATAAGGCGCGATTCGGATGCATACCCGGAGTATGCGCCCGAATCGCAACGTAAACCCCTCGGTCGGCATCCCCACAATGCGCTGACGCCGGTCTTCGTCCGCAATGTGAGCCAAGCCGGGCGCTACTGTGACAGGCATGGCCCACGATAAGGCCCGAGAGCGGGAGGGCGGCGGTCAGGATGATGGTCAGGAGTTGTTGACTAGTCATTCAGCCTCCAAGTCCCAATCTACCCCTTGTCGGCGTCTTGGACCAGATCATTGAGGCCACGAATTCAAAAGGACCCCACCGTTGAGGGATACGTAGGGGGCACAATGTCCCATAGCCCTGCTCCGGGTAACCCGCCGACGGAAGACATGGACGGAGTCCCCGACTGTCCGGTCGATGAGGAATACACTCCTCACCCCGGCCAATCTGGTACCTTAACGGGGAATTCGTAATGGATTCACCTTGCCCTCTGACTTTTCCTTACTGGAAAGTCGAATAGGGACCCTCTTTTTACGCCTTGCCCGGGTGGCCACACTGTTCATCCACAAACGCTCTTCTCGAGAAATCGCGTTGCCGTTTGTCGTTCTCGTGTATGCCCCTAGATCGATTCTACTCCAGCCGTTAGCTGGACTCAGATGCCTCCTGTATACATCGGAATCATAGCCGCTAATTGCGATCATACAACGCGCCACACTGGCCTGTTCTAGCAGCCTGACGTGAAACTGGGCATTGTCCACGTCCACCGAATAGCCTGACGTTCTTTCAGTGAGATACGGAGGATCTATGTAAAGCAAATTAGTACGAGCCCAGCCAGGGACCGGGTCGACAACAGGGGAGGCTATCCTGCTACCTGTAAATACACGTCGGCAGGATTCTTTTCGAAGCGGCTCAACAGCCTCTTAGTGTTGCTCATGACCTGTCCGATGGGCAGCTTCACGTTCACAAACAGAGGGGTTCCCTCCACCTTCTTAGGAACTCCAAATTCCTCGCCGCTCAAATTAACTCGCTGACTATGCACACAGTACAGGCGGTGACCCGGGAATTGGACTGGGCAGTCTTGCTCGGTGAGACGTCGTTCCGCGTAAAGTTTCTTAACAACACTGGTGAGAATTTCGTGCCAGTACTTCAGTTCCCGTTGTTCCCCGTCCCAGAATCGAATGGCTACCGGAGGAGGTGGGCTTACGCCTGGTCTCTGTGTTCTCGGTAATTTGTATTCCGATAGCGGCACACAGTCGTCGTAAATGGCTGAATTCGTTTTTGGAAAATCGCTGATCCGGGGCCAAGTCTCACTAACCTCTTGGTTGACGCCGATCCTGTATTCGAGCATTTGAGAGTGCACGAATTTCCAAGTCTCTCGCTGCCACTTGCCAATTAGATTCTTCAGTTTGCCGAGAGAGTTGCCAGAAATCGATTCACAGAAATTAGTGCGGAAGTAGAGGGCAGCCTCCCATTTTTTATCTGAGAGGGACTTGGGTCTGATATCAACCCAGGAGTCCAACCCCAGATACATGCGGTGGTGGTTGCCCCGGACTTGCCACACGCCGATTTGTTGGATGTCTTTCATTTTTCCTCAGTCTATCCTCGCCGTGTCGTGCATTACAATGGCGCACCCGGCAAAGTAGTGTCCTGATTTGGAAATGACGGGTCTGGAGAAGATGGCTAGCCGATAGGACGAGGGGGTATGTGGTTGGAGGCGAAATAGTTAGACGGGATTATCTTTGTCCAATCGGAACGACAATGTTTGATTTCTCATGTTGAGATTAAAAACCTTCCATCCCGCCTCAAACCAAGCTGTTGATGCTCGCCTGGGTTGGTTGAGATTCAACCAGAATATTCGCCTATCAAAGGCTGACCTTGGCAACGGGCTCTTGATAATCCGCTCTATTTCGCTGAAAGAAGTGTTCCACTCAGCAAGTCCCTCTAGACGGATCTTGAGCAGATGTTCGTACAGAGGCTTGTATTTCCCCCTCACTACACCCGTTCTTCGATCATACATATTCCCCATACGGATACCTCCAGACTCTGAATATACACTGACGTTTTTGTCCGTACACTTGAGCCAATTACCAATTCATATTAGGACAATACCCCCGACTAAGTCCTCGGGAGGATTGCCGGTGTCTCCCAGATAAGGCGATCCCTAGGAGCCATTTTCGGGCTTGTAGGGGCTCCAACTAAGAATCGCAGGAGCAGGCGGCTCAACCGGCTGCGGTTGAGCCGGGAGAGTGCCCACGGTCATCTGAGTGTATCCTCCTGGATCTCCTTCAATGCTCTCCCGGTGGTGTCCTTCCACTCGGTGAGCCCATTACTTTCTCTCCCCAAAAGGACACTGGATGCGGCGGAGGGAGAGCGAAAGAGATAGTCTCGGTCGAGCCGGTACACGAGTCCCTCACTTTTAAAGACACCCTGTCGAATTAGATCTTCTCGCAACTTAGAGTAGCCCCTGGAAATCGAACGAGTCTGGTTCTTAGCTGCCATCGAACCAGACCGTACGAGGAAGCCTCCCTCGTATTCACGACCGTGTGCAGTTACAGCTATGCCATCGCGCTTTCCCCTTAGGATTAGGTGCAATGGCTTCTTCACCGGCACCGGGGGCAATTGCATTCTGTCCTCTCTGGAGATCGTGGATCCGGTCGTCTGGATACGGGCGCGGTCTCCAGGATATGCAGCTTCTTCCTTGTCCCGCCACCTGAAACCGATGTCCAAGGCAATATCGAGTTTCCGCGCAGTCTTCACGATTGTTGGACAGGCCGAGTTGGCAGGTTGCCCTTGCACTGAAACGTTGATGTCGGACAGGTAGCGGTAACCTTGGTTGACCTTCCGCCCGGAAACTATGTTGGTCATCGGGAAGAGGCGGATGAGATCATCGAAATTATTAGCGTGCTCATTTGCCAACCTAACCATTCTCAGCAGCAGACGGTTCCAGTTTGGTCGTGTGACCACCTTCCCATGAATAGTCGCATCTAACACCTTGGTGAACATCATGTCAGGGAGGCGTAGCGGATCGATCCGCCTTTCCGAATCCATCCTAGCACCACTGGTCGCGGAAGATGTATCCGCCTGATGATCGAGGGCATCCAGAGCGCGGTTGATGACCTGACCCTCTGTTTCGAATGGTCGAGCATGACTTGCCAGCCTCTCGTAAATTAGATCGTCCACACAGATCGTCTTCATTCTATTCCCCCATTCTCGATGAAACTATTTTATCAATTGCATTGGATATATTTTGGGGTGTCAAGAGAGAGGACTACCGCGTTCTCGGGAAGCCTGGGAAACCACCGGCGTCTCGCCTATAGGGACCCCAACCAGGAAGCGGCTCAGGGGACCGGTAGCAGGGCATGTGGGGGAACAGCATCGCAACTTGAGTCGCGGTGTCAATGGCCACTGAAAATTGCACATATCGCGGAAGCCCCCGTAACAGCCCGTGGCAAAAGTCCGGGAAAAGTCAGATTTCTGACATAAAATGACCTCATGGCGATGGGAAAGAAACCGTCTTCGAGACGGCAGCGGGGGATGTGGGTGGCGACGCAGAAACTGCCCCGGAGTCCGGGGCATCCCTTCTACGAGCGATTGAATCAGGTTCTGGAGAAAGGCGGTTTCGACGCCTTCGTGGAAGCGCGGTGCGCCCGGTTTTACGCCGAGCGTGTCGGGCGTCCGAGTCTGCGGCCCGGACGGTACTTCCGGATGCTGTTGGTCGGGTACTTCGAAGGGCTGAACTCGGAACGGGCCATCGCTTGGCGAGTGGCGGATTCGATGAGCCTGCGCGCTTTTCTGGACATGGACCCGGAGGAGACGCCGCCGAATCACTCGACCTTGTCGCGCACGCGGCGACGGATCGACGTGGAGACGCACGGGGAAGTGTTCGGCTGGGTGCTGAAGCAGTTGGCACAA
>DAOUKX010000098.1:0-2086 GCA_034420855.1 Dehalococcoidia bacterium | reverse complement strand
AGGATGAAACTTGGCCGCGTCCAAAGCCGTCCGCATTTCGGCCAATGACCTCACCCGCGTTATCAGAATCCCTCCGGCCCCTGCGTTGAGAAGGCGAAGTATCAGCCGGGGATCGGTTGGTGTCCTGAAGATTGTATCCATCCCCCCCAGGTCGGCCGCCCGAATTATTTCTTCCAGCGATGCCGGGTCAAACAAATCGTTCTCCAACACCACGTCCAGGTAGTCGAACCCCAGCATTCCCAGCATCTCCGCCATGGCGGGGGTAACCTCCGGCGCGCCCACCGTTGCACCGAACACCACCTGGCCCGCCTTCATCTTCCGCTTAGTCTCATTCCGACGTACCACTTTGGTCTCCTATCATCTCTTACTCGCCCCAACATGCCATTCTGAGGCTCCGCGAACAATCTCGTCCACCTTGTCCCACCCATCCCCATTCCCGCGCAGGCGGGAATCCATCCCCTCACCCAAAGCCTCCTCTCCCGTCCTGGGAGAGGACTGAGGTGAGGGTCCAACCGCTCACCCTGACCCTGTCGAAGGACGAAGGGTCAGACACGCCAAATGGTGCAATCACCATTTGTAGGGGCGGTTCGCGGAACCACCCCCATCATTCCTCTCACTCCAGGTCGTACAGCTTGATGGCGTTGGTGCGCGTAACCTTTAGCGCCACCTCTTCCGAAATGCCCTCGAAGTTCTTGTCCACAATCTCGTGGGAATTCGGGAAGGTGGAAGCTCCGTGCGGGTAGTCGCTGGCCCATGCGAAGTTGTCCTCGCCGAAATAGTCCGTCAGCATCAGTCCCACGGCGTCGTCCATGAAGGTGCCGAAAATCTGCCTCTTCGCGTACTCGCTCGGCGCCATCTCCAGGTCCGTCACCGTCTTCCACCCCTGCTGGTGGTACCAAACGTCGGACCGGTACACGTAGTGAGGCATCCATCCGATGTCATTCTCCGCCGACACGATTCGCAGGTTCGGATGCCGCGCCAGCACTCCTGAGAAGAGTATCTCCGAGATTGACCGTTTCACCTCGTCAATCATGCTCATCACGCCCAAATAGTGGTTGTTCCCGAACTTCCCCACCTTCTGCGTCTCGGGGCCGTGACCCGAGTTCACGTGCAAGCTAATCGGCATGTTTAATTCCGCCGCCGTCGCCCAGAAGGGTTCGTACACCGGGTCTCCGTAGCTCATCTCATCCGGCGGCGAAGTCATGATAGTGCCTCCCCGCAGCCCGATCTCCGAACACCGTCGCAGCTCTTTCGCCCCCTCCGCCGGATCCAGCAGAGGAATGAGCCCCAAGCCAATGAACCGTTGCGGGTCGTAGCTGCAAAACTCCGCAAGCCAGTTGTTGTAGCCCCGGAACAGCGCCGCCTGCAGGGCCGCATCTCTGGTGAAGGCCAGCATCCGGAACCCCTGCGTCGTATAGATGACCTCCGCCTCTATGCCGTCCAGTTCCATGTCCGGAATCCGCTCCGCCGGAAGATACGCGCCGAGCCGGCAATCGTCCAGGGTTTCCCCATGAGTGGCCCGGTTCTGCTCCGCGGTACGGCCCGCATTGAAGGAACCTTCAATGCCCTTGGGCTCCATATTCTCGAAAAACATATACTCGCCCGGAGGCAGCCCGGGAGGATTCACCACATTCCGCGGCGCCCTGTCGCGGAACTCCGCGTCCACGTAGTCCGACCACATCGTCCGAGGCTCCACCACGTGTGAGTCTGCCGAAATCAATTTATAGTCCGCCATTATCGTCTCCTTCCGCCCGAACATGCTTCATTGCCGGCATCATTCGCCGACCTTGCTGCCATTCTAGCAGAATCTCCGCCACATTTCCCCGGACCGCGAGGGACTCCCACAATGCCCGTTATTTCTAAATGTCCGCCCCTTATATATAATGAAAGGTGAGCGTCAAGCTCCTCCGGCCCGGAGAGGTGGCCGAGTGGACGAAGGCGCCGCTCTCGAAAAGCGGTATACGTTTGCGCGTATCGCGGGTTCGAATCCCGCCCTCTCCGCCATCCAACCCCATGCAATTGTTCTTCATCTCACCAACCAAGTCTTTCTGAACGTCCCATCTGCACCCGCCATCCTTCCGGTTGA
>DAOUKX010000097.1:0-14247 GCA_034420855.1 Dehalococcoidia bacterium | reverse complement strand
TCCACGGTGTCCTCGTTGACGTACATTCTCACGAAGCGCCGTCCCGTCTCCCTGTCGATGCCGCGTCCGTATTGAAGAGCGTAGTCAAGGGCGTCGTCTTCGTGGGCTCGGGTGTATATGATGGCGTCCTGGAGGGCTTTGGCCACCTTCCAGCCCAGGTCGTCGCCCAAGCGGCGATGGACCATGTCTAGTCCGAGGGGGATGGGCAGGCCAGTCTTGTCGAACCACCACTCACCGAGGTCAAGGACTCGGTGGAGGCCGAGTTCTTTGGAGCGGATCTGACCCTCGTGGATGAGGACTCCGGCGTTCACCTCACCGCTTTCGACGGCTCCCGTTACGGCGTCGAAGTTAAGGAAGACGGGTGTGAAGGGGACTTCCATGTATATCTGCAGGAGCATGTACGCGGTGGTATGACGACCGGGTAGGGCGATGCGCTTGCCGACGAGATCGCCGGTGGTCATAGGGGTTTTTGAGACGAGGGCGGGGCCGTAGTTTCGCCCCACGGAGGAGCCGCAGGGCATAATTCGGTAGTGCTGGGCCACTTCCGGATAGACGGCGGCGGAGATGGCGGTGACCTCCAGTTCGCCAAGCTTGGCCCTTTCGTTGAGCGCCTGAATTTCCTCAAGAACGTGCTCAATGCGGTAGCCCTCGACGGTGACGATTTCCTTGGCGAGGGGGTAGAACATGAAGGCGTCGTCGGCGTCGGGGCTGTGACCGACTCTGAGGACTTGCATGGGCGAGGCTCCTTTTGCGAGTTGAGGATCTCAGGCAGCGGGGGCGGGTTCGGGGACGGGCTCATCGAAGCGGGCGACCACATCGTACATGGTAGTGCGCTGGGCGGGGACGAATCCGGCCTCGCGGATGAGGGTCTTGACCTCGTCGACGGTGGTGCGGTTGTAGAAGCCCGCTTCTTGCATGACGTTTTCGTCAAAGAGGGTGCCGCCAAAGTCGTCTCCTCCAAAGTGGAGGGCGACCTGGCCGGTCTTCTTGCCCTCGGAGAACCAGGAGGCCTGAATATGCCGGACGTTGTCCAGATAGAGGCGGGAAAGGGCGATGATGCGAAGATATGGGTTGGGGCCGGATTCGGCGCCTATTCGCTTGTCTAGGGCCGTGTTGGCCTTCTTGAAGCTCCAGGGTATGAAGGCGGTAAAGCCGCCGGTCTCGTCCTGGAGGTTGCGGACGTGTTCGAGGTGCTCGATGATGTCTTCGGGCTGCTCAAGGTGGCCGTACATCATGGTGGCGGTTGTGCGAAGTCCAACCCGGTGGGCCTCCAGGTGAACCTGGGTCCACTGGTCGACGGTCCCCTTGGGAAAGAGGCGGCTGATCTTGTACTTGACGGTGTTGGAGAGGATTTCGGAGCCGCCGCCGGGGATGCTTTCGAGGCCTGCTTCCTTGAGCTCTACCAGAACGTCGTGGACTGAGAGGCCGGAGACCTGGCTCATCTTCATGACTTCCGGGGCGGAAAAGAAGTGGGGGTGCACCTGGGGATGCCGTCGGCGGCATTCGCGGAGGAGGGCCGTATAGTAGTCTAGGGGGAGCTTCGGGTTGAGACCGCCCTGCATGAGCACAGTGGTGACGCCCTTTTCTGCGGCCAAGCCTATCATGTCCATGACCTGGTCGACGGAATAGGTATAGGCATCATCGTCCTTCTCAGTGCGGTAGAAGGCGCAGAAGGTGCAGTAGGCGTCGCAGACGTTGGTGTAGTTGAGGTTGGTGTCGACGACGAAGGTTACGACAGGGTCGGGGTTGAGGCGGTAGCGGACCTCCTGGGCGAGGGGCGCAAGGTCCAGGAGGTTGGCTTCCTGGAGGAGGAAGAGGCCCTCGTCCCGGTTTAGCCGCTCACCGGCGGCGACTTTTTCTCTGATGGCGTTGAGCATTTCATAGACTCCTAGCGTCGAAGCTTCATGCTCCGGCTTTGTGGTTGTTCATGGGCCGACCAGACGTCCGGCGGCGGCTTTAGGCCTGACCTGCGGCGATTCATGGGGCAACTGTGACAGGAGGGTCCGGAATTTTTCGATGGCCTTGATTTCATCGTCGGCCAGGCGGTAGTGGAAGCTTTGGATGTATTCAATGACCTCTTCGCGGGTCATGTTCAGGTCCCGGCGGGATGCGGCGATTTTCTCCACGTCGGTGAGGCCGTCTTCGATGGAGCGGGAGAGGAGAGACTCCAGCCAACTGACTTTGTCATCGGCCAGGTCGCGGCGCACGACCCAACGGGCGAAGACGAAGGGAAGCCCTGTCCATTCATACCATTCTTGCCCGAGGTCGTAGAGGTAAGGATAGCCGGGGACGCCGTGCCGATTTCTGAGCGCTTCATCGCCAATGAGCAGAAAGGCGTCCCTGGAGCGTTCATTAAGATCAACATACCTGCCGGGAGTGACGCAGAACCGCAAAGAAAGCAGCGTCTTCATAAGCCGGACGGAGGTTGTGGTCTCACCGGTGACTCCCACGACGGCGCCGGTTAAATCTTTGATGGGCCGCTTGGAATAGAGAAAGATGCTGCGTGCCTTTGCGGTGGTAGCGATGCAGTAGGGACCGAGGGGCTTGAAGGTGTTTTCCAGATCGAAGCAGGCCACCAGGGGCACTGGGCCGGCATCGATCCCCCCTTCCAACGCGGCTACGGAGAGAGCGTGCGGGACCAGGGGAAACATCTCAATACTAGGCTCTCCGGCCATGCCGTAGTAGAAGACCTCTGAGTTCAGGTAGGGGATGCGGCCGATTCTAGTTGTCATAGACCTTTATTACGTTGTAGAGGGCGTCACGTTCCACGGGGATTTTGCCCGCATCGGAGATGAGATTGATCATGCGGTCACGGGTGATGCCGATGGGGCTTTTGGCCTTGGCGGCGTGGGAGATGCGCTCGCGGCCGATGGTGCCATCGGTGTCGTCAGCGCCGAAGTTGAGGGCGATGGAGGCAGTGGCCTCGTAGATAGTAATCCAGTAGGCCTTGATGTGGGGGAAGTTGTCCAGCATAAGCCGGGCCGCAGCGATGGTCTTGAGATCGTCGAAGGGAGAGGCCTGGCGGGCGACAAGCTGGGTGTCGCCGGTCTGGTACTCGATGGGGATGAAGGCGAGGAAGCCGCCCGTATCGTCCTGAAGCTCTCGGAGGAGCTCCAGATGGTGGACGCGTTCTTCGAGAGTTTCCACGTGGCCGTAGAGGAGGGTGGCATTGGAGGGGATGCCAAGGCCGTGGGCGATGCGGTGAATCTCCAGCCACCGCTGGGGGGTGGCCTTGCCGGGGTAGAGCATCTTGTGCATGCGGCTGGAGAAGACCTCCGCACCACCGCCCGGCATGGACTGGAGGCCAGCGGCTTTGAGGCGGGTGAGGGCCTCCTCCGGCTCAATCTTCCAGCGGCGCCAGAAGTAGTCGATTTCCGAGGCGGTGAAGGCCTTGACCTGACAGTTGGGGAACTTCTCATGCATGGTCTTGACGATGTTCTCGTAGTGCTCGAAGGACCAGTCGGGGTGGTGTCCACCGACCATGTGCGCCTCGCGGATTTCGTCGTCCAGCAGGCCTAGAATCTGCTGCATGGACATTTCGTAGGCGCCGTCTTCGCCCTTCTTTCTGGCAAAGTCGCAGAAGCTGCAGGAAAGGACGCAGACGTTAGTGGGGTTGATGTGGCGGTTAAGCACAAAGTAGGCCCGGTCGCCCCACATCTTGGTCTTCACGTAGTCGGCCATACGCCCGACAGCGGCAAAGTCCTCGGTCTGGAAGATACGAAGGCCGTCATCGAAAGAGAGACGCTCGCCGTTCTGGACCTTCTCCCAGAGAGGTATGAGGGACCTGTCACGGAAACCGATACCCTGGTAGACCTCTGCGTAGCTCATGAATGTTCACCTCCGAAAGGGATTATTGGCCGGGCGCAGAGGCCCGTCAATAAGACTATTGAGATAATGTGAGTCACTCCCCTGTAGCATGACTCTCCTTTATGTGAGCAGGCAGGAGAATCTTCAGGAGTTCCGGCAACGCCTCGCGAACGGGGTCTGGGCTGCCGGTGTACAGCCAGCGAATGATGACTTCGTTGACGGCCCCCACCCACAGATAGGAGGCAATTTGAGTGTTCAGGGGAGAGATGGATCCTTCATGGACGGCCTTGTCCAGGTTTTCTTCGATTAGGGATGCGAAGCCGGAATATATCTCCGTGCGCTTCTGCTCAAAGGCGTTGCCCATGCTGTACCCCTGGACCAGCAGGAGTTTTGCCAGACGTCGACGCCGGCCCAGCAGTTCGAGGGCAGTGGTCAAGGCTACTTCCAGCCGGTCTATGGCGCGTTCCTGCCGGGCAATTCTTTCTTCGATGCGGCGGACGAGCCGGCGGCCAAGGTGGTCCATTACTGCGAAGAAGAGCCTCTCTTTGCTGGGGAAGTGGAAGTAAAGGCCACCCTTGGAAACGCTGGTACGACGGACAATTTCGTCCATTGCGGCGTCGTGGTAGCCCTTTTCGGCGAAGACGGCTTCGGCCGCTTCCATGATGCGCTCTCGTGTCTGGAGTTTGGGAGGCAAGGGTGGGTGCTCCTTTCGTTGACCGACCGACCAGTCGGTATTTTAGGGGGTTTGAGGTCGGGTGTCAACGTGTTTGCCTGTTTGAAGGCGCTGGGCTAATATCATCAAAGGCCCAATTTTTCGTCGCGGGAGGAGATTTGTGAGCGGAATGACGGCTTTTGTTTATCATCCTTCCCTCAGTCAGCACGTTCTGAGGCAGGACCACCCCATGCGTCCAGTGCGGTTACAGCACACTTACGACCTGCTGGATGCCTACGGAGCCTTTCAAGATGTGGAAGCTATTGCTCCAAGACCGGCGACGGTTGAGGAGTTGGCGACGTATCATACACACGAGTACATCGAAGCGGTGGAGCGGTTCAGCCGAAATCAGGGCCTGCATGAGATGGCCCAGTTCAACTTCAGCCTGATGGGTGACAACCCCATATTTCCGGGGATCTACGAGGCGGCGGCGCTGAGCACGGGGGCAACAATGGTTGCGGCGGAGATGATAGCCAAGGGCAGGGCGAGGAGAGCTTTCAACATCTCCGGGGGTCTGCATCACGCAGCTGCGGGTCACGCCTCCGGCTTCTGTGTGTTCAACGATCCGGTGGTGGCAATCAACTATTTCCTGGGACAGGGGATGAAGGCAGCATACGTGGATATCGACGCCCATCACGGGGACGGGGTGCAAGACGCCTTTTACGATACGGACGCCGTGCTTACCATATCCACCCATGAGTCTGGGCAGTTCCTGTTTCCCGGGACCGGCTTTGCCGACGAGATTGGCGCGGGGGCAGGAAGGGGATACGCGGTGAACGTGCCATTGTTTCCATACACGGGGGACGAGGCTTATTTATGGGCGTTCAACGAGGTGGTGATTCCCCTTATTCAAGCCTTCGAGCCGGACGTGCTGGTGACGCAGCTTGGCATCGATACTCACGTGCGGGACCCGATAACCCACCTGCGGCTGACTTCCAAGGCGTTCACTTCGGCAGTTAAGGCCTTTGCCGACCTGGGACTGCCTTGGTTGGCGACGGGCGGCGGGGGATACGATCTTGGAGCGGTGGCCCGATGCTGGACGCTGGCTTACGGAGTGATGTCATCCAAGGAATGGGCACAGGATATACCGTCGGACTACGCCGAGAAGCACAGCCTGTATGGCCTGCGCGACGACATACCTGCGTCGTTGGAGGGGGAGCTATCGGCGCAGGTAGAGCGGTACGTGGAAGCGTCGGTGGAAACGGTGAAGCGGTTGGTGTTTCCGATTCACGGGATGTAGGGAGGAAGGGCGATTCGCGAACCGCCCCGGCCAAATCACCCCCATCCCAACCTTCCCCCATCGTAGGGGGAAGGGGTTTCGAGTAGAGAAGGAGCGGGTTAGTTTACCTCTTTGAATTCGCCCTCGACGGTGTCGGGGTCAGAATTGTTGGGGGGTGCACCACCAGGCTGCTGGGGGTCTCCGGGGCCGCTAGGTTGGGAGTATACGGCCTGACCGAGCTTCTGTAGAGCATCGTTCAGGGCGGTCATGGCGGCCTGCATTCCCGCTACGTCGTTAGCCTGGATGGCGGCCTTGAGGGGTTGCAGCTTCTCTTCCACTTCGCGCTTGAGGTCTTCGGGTACCTTGTCGGCGTTGTCTGCGAGGAGCTTTTCGGTGCTGTAGACCAGGTTATCGGCCTGGTTCCGGGTTTCAACCTCGGCGCGCCTGCGACTGTCTTCCTCGGCGTGGGCCTCGCCCTCCCGCACCATCTCTTCAACCTGTTCCTTGCTGAGGCCGGAACTGGCCTCGATGACTATCTTCTGCTCCTTGCCGGTGCCCTTATCCTTGGCGGATACGCTGAGGATGCCGTTGGCGTCGATATCGAAGGTGACCTCCACCTGGGGCACTCCGCGTGGAGCGGGGAGAAGCCCATCCAGAATGAAGCGTCCGATAGACTTGTTGTCGGTAGCCATGGGACGTTCTCCCTGGAAGACGTGAATCTCCACGCTGGTTTGATTATCTGCCGCGGTGGTGAAGGATTCGCTCTTGGAGGTGGGAATGGTGGTATTGCGGGAGATGAGGGAGGTGGCCACGCCGCCGAGGGTCTCCAGACCAAGGGTCAGTGGGGTGACGTCGAGGAGGAGCAGGTCCTGAACGTCGCCCTGAAGAACGCCGGCCTGCAGGGCGGCGCCGAGGGCGACGGCTTCGTCGGGGTTGACGCTGCGGTTGGGGTCTTTGCCAAAGATGGTCTTGACCTTCTCCTGGATAATGGGCGCACGGGTCATGCCGCCCACGAGGATGACTTCGTCGATCTGGGAAGCGGAGAGGCCAGCGTCCTGGATGGCCTGACGGCATGGGCCATCGGTCCGGGCAACGAGGTCCGCAACAAGCTGCTGAAACTGGCTGCGGCTGAGAGGTTTGAGCATGTGCTTGGGGCCGGTAGCGTCCGCAGTGATAAAGGGAAGGTTAATCTCGGTCTCCATGACGCTGGAGAGTTCTACCTTGGCCTTCTCCGCGGCTTCGCGCAAGCGCTGGAGGGCCATGCGATCCTGGCTCAGGTCAATGCCGCTCTCGCTGCGGAACTCGTCGATGAGCCAGTCCATAATGCGCTGGTCGAAGTCATCGCCGCCGAGAAAAGTGTCACCGCTGGTTGACTTGACCTCGAAGACGCCGTCACCCATTTCCAGGATGGAGATGTCGAAGGTTCCGCCGCCGAGGTCATAGACGGCGAGGGTCTTGTCTCCACCATCCTTGCCCACACCGTAGGCCATGGAAGCGGCGGTGGGTTCGTTGATGATGCGTAGGACTTCGAGGCCGGCTATCTGGCCGGCATCCTTGGTGGCCTGGCGCTGGGCGTCGTTGAAATAGGCGGGGACGGTGATGACGGCCTGGCTGATCTTCTCGCCGAGCTTGGCCTCGGCGTCCTGCTTCATCTTCTGAAGAATCATGGCGGAGACCTGGGGCGGAGCGAACTCGCGGCCACCCATTTCGACGTAGGCGTCTCCATTGCCGGCCTTGACTATCTTGTAGGGAAGGGCGTCGGCTGCCTTTTGAGTCTCCGAGTCGTCGTGTTTGCGGCCCATGAGCCGCTTGACGGAGAAGATGGTGTTCTGGGGATTGGTGACGGCCTGGCGTTTGGCCATCTGGCCCACGTAACGCTCGCTGGAGCGGGGGTTGACTGCGACGACGGAAGGCGTCACTCGGTTGCCCTCGGCGTTCTCGACGACGACGGGTTCGCCGGCCTCCACCACACTGGCCACGGAATTTGTAGTACCCAGGTCGATACCCAAGACCTTTGCCATTTCTTATCCTCCTTAGCTGTCTGAACCCGGGTCAGAGGCCGGCGCTGGGGCAAGGCCGTCGTTAACGGCCACAACCACCTGGGCAGGCCGGAGCACCCGGTTGTGAAGTTTATATCCGTTGCGGACCACCATCAGCACGTCGCCATCCTGCCGGTCCTCGGAGTGCTGCTGGGCGAGGGCTTCGTGCTCTGACGGGTCGAAGGGTTTGCCCAAAGCATCAATGAGCTCCACGCCTTCCTGTTCCAGCAACATCTGAAGCTTGCGGTTGATGAGGCGGAAACCCTCCAGCCAGCCGTCCGACATTGCCCCATCTGTCGGCTGCTGAAGGGCCAGGGTCAATTCGTCAAGGATAGGCAGTAGCCGGACGAGGATACGCTGGGTCCCATACTTGAGAAGATCCGCCCGTTCCGACTCCATGCGGTTACGGTAGTTGACCAAGTCCGCCTGGGCGCGACGGAGGGCCTTCTCAAGGCGGTCGTGCTCTTCGCGGAGAGACTCGGTCTCCTCTGACGGACCGAGGGTTTCCTGTGTCTCGCAGGAATCCTGGGTGTTTTTTGTATCTGGTTTGTCGTTCATGTACGCAACAGGCTCAAGGGCAGTTTCAGATAGCGGAAGAGTCGCTCAATTTCGCGGTCTACGAGGACGTTCATTGCTTGACGGTCCTCGTTTGTCGTGAGTCTTTCGCGCATCTTCATCAACTGGTCCAGCAGGTTCAGGATGAAGCGGACGCCAGCGAGGTTCATACCCATGTCCGTCTCCAGATAGCGGATGAGTCGAAGCTTTTTCAGGTCGCTCTCGGAGTAGAGGCGGAGCATTCCGACAGTGCGGCCGGGATGGACCAAACCCAACCTTTCGTATTTACGAAGAGTCTGGGGGTGCATCTGGAGGAGCCGGGCGGCCACGCTGATGATATAGACGCCCTGCACTTCACGCCGGTTGGTGGGTGATTGTCGGGAGGGCTGTCGGGTGCGGTTAGGCCTTCGCTCGATGGAAAGGCGGTCTGGCCTTGCTCTGATGGGAATGGAGCCGGGGAGGGCGTCTGTACCCTCCTCTAGTCGGGTTTCCGATTGAAGCCTGTTCCGTCTTTCTCTCATTGAATCCGATTGGGAGTCGTGGGCGTAATTAGTGTATTCATATCTTAATATTTGATATAATGTATGTCAAATATTATAATCTAAACAGATTCAGAGATGCTGATACGTCAGATCTCGGATTGGAGGGCAAGATGCTACTACTCAAGTCCTGCCCCAAGTGCAAAGGAGACCTTCTGCTGCGAAACGACTTCGACGGCTTCTTCCTCAGCTGCATCCAGTGCGGCTACGCGAGGGACTTTCAGAATTCCCGGGCGGAGAAGCCCACACCCGAAGAGGTGAAGACCCTGGCCGGATCGGCAACCGGCTAGAACCGCTGAAGAGGCGGCGCCGGACATAAGCTAGGCCACCATCTCCTTCAAGTCTGGGGAAACCACCAGAGTGGCATCGGTCACGGCCCGGACTTCGTCAGGGCAGAAGCCAGGCGCAATCTCCCGCATGAGAAGGCCGGTTTCGGTGACTTCAAAGAGTCCCAAGTCCGTTACCATGAGCTTCACCACGCCCCTAGCGGTCACGGGGAGAGTACAGCGCTTCAGGACGCGAGGAGTTCCGTCGCGGAGGGTGTGCTGCATGGCGATGAAGACCCGCTTTGCGCCAACGGCGAGATCCATGGCCCCGCCGATGCCACCGCCGCGACGGCCCCGGGTCTTCCAGTTGGCGAAGTCGCCGTTCTCCGCCACCTCGTAGGCGCCCATGACTGTCAGGTCGAGCATGCCACTACGGATGATGGCGAAGGAGTCGGCGTGGTGGATGATGGACGCGCCGTCTACCAGGCTGACGTACTGGCCGCCGGCGTTAACGAGGTGCTGGTCCTCCTCGCCCCTGGGGTAGATGGGGCCATAGCCGATGACGCCGTTTTCCGAGTGGTAGATGATTTCTTTGTCGGCCTGCTTGTAGTTGGAGCATAGGGTGGGGATGCCGATGCCGAGGTTGACGAGCCACCCGTCCTGAAATTCCTGGGCCAAGCGGTTGGCCATCTGCTGGCGTGAGAGGCGCGTCTTGTTTGCCATCTACTTTTCTCTTGGCGAGGGTTGACGTACGTCAACGCCTACTTGTCGGCCAAGCTCTTCCATATCGCGTCGTACTTCTTCAAGGCGTACTTCAAACGTGCTTTGAACTTCTCTTCCGGTACCAGAACGTATTTGGTCCATATGGCATGGTTTTCGGAAGCAGCATTTTCGGTCGTCGTTTGGCGATTTTTGTTTTTCTTTGGATCTACTGATCGTACCATTTTCTGTGGCTCCTGCCTGTGCGTTTCCGTGGATGCCGCAATCCAAATCTATCACACTCGCTCAGTCGCGGTATATGGCTTCTTCGTGGATGCCGTCTTCGGGGATTAGGACGACGCGGTCTACGCAGATGCCGGGAGTGTGGACGTGGTCGGGATCCATGTCGCCGAGGACGATGATTTCTTCCTCTACCTCGACTAGGGTCACACGGGCGGCCATGGCCATGATGGGGTTGAAGTTTCTTTGGGACAGACGGTACTGGAGGTTGCCGAAAGTGTCGCTTCGGTAGGCCCGGATAAGAGCGTAGTCGGCGTGTAGGGGGTATTCCAGGATGTATTCGCGGCCGTCGATGACGCGGCGCTCCTTGCCTTCGGCTAGCTCGGTGCCGACGCCAGTTGGGGTATAGAAAGCGCCGATGCCTGCGCCTGCGGCGCGGATTCGTTCCGCGAGGGTCCCCTGGGGGACGAGTTCTCCTTCAGCTTGACCGCTGTTGTAGAGCTTTTCAAAGTGGGTGGCCTGAGAGGGATGGGGAGCCGCGGTGAAGGAGCAGACGACTTTTTTTACACGTCCGGCTTCGATCAGGGTCCCCAAATCTACGCGATGGTCGAAGGGCCCGGCGCCGGGATGATTGGAGATCGCGGTAAGGTCGGACGCGCCCTGTCGGAGAAGGGCGGCTATGAGATTCCGGGGCGTGCCGGGGCCGGCGAACCCGGGCACCATTATGGTGGAGCCGGAGGGAACGTCCGCCACGGCTTCGTCGAAAGTTTCGCAGACCTTGTTTCGCAATTTGAACCTCTGAGTATTTGGGCCTTATTCCCAAGTCGACCCTAAGATATTACCGCAGAAGGGCGCGGCGCGTCACGGGCAAAATGGCGAAGCGCAAGGGTAGATTATGTCTTGTTTGTGGTGCACAATGGGGACTGCACTTCTATCCGAAAGAGAGCACCTCATGTCCCGATCGTCATACTTCGGAACGACCCCGGCGCCAGACTTCCCGCAAGGCCTTGCATGGCTCAACACGCAGCGTCCCATAACCATGGAAGAATTAAAGGGGAAGATAGTTATTCTGGACTTCTGGACGTACTGTTGAATTAACTGCATGCACGTTTTTCCGCAGTTGCGGAAACTGGAGAAGAAGTACGAGAAGGAGATGGCCGTCGTGGGGGTACACTCCGCCAAGTTCCCTGCAGAGAAGGAGACGGAGAACGTGCGGATGGCTATCCTACGGTACGAGATAGGGCATCCCGTAATCAACGACAGCGAGTTCCGGGTTTGGCAGTCCTACGGCTGCAGGGCGTGGCCGACCCTGGTGTTCATCGACCCCGAGGGGAAGATTATCGGGAAGCACGAGGGGGAGATCCCGTACGACGCCTTCGACAAGCTGCTTTCAGCGATGGTGCTGAATTACGAGTCAGCGGATGTTCTGGACCGGACGCCGCTGGACTACCGGCTGGAGCAGCCGCCCGAGGGGGCGCTTTCCTTTCCCGGGAAGGTGTTGGCGGACGAGACGCAGGATCGGCTGTTCATCTCAGACTCCAACCACAACCGGATTTTGCAGACGACGCTGGAGGGAGAGGTTACGCAGGTCATCGGAGGGGTTACGCCGGGCTTCCAGGACGGGGACTTTGTGGTGGCGGCCTTCGACCACCCGCAGGGGATGGCGCTGAGGAGCAACATTCTTTACGTCGCGGACACGGAGAACCACGCCATTCGGCGGGTGTACCTGAAGGACCGTTACGTGGACACGATGGCGGGGAACGGGAACCAGGGGCCTTTCGGCAACCAGGGAGGCTCGCTGGGCGAGGTGGGCCTGAACTCTCCGTGGGACCTGACGGTGCATCGGGGCACGGTCTATGCGGCGATGGCAGGGTATCATCAGCTGTGGGCGCTGGACGAACTGACGCTGCGGGCCACCCCGCACGCGGGGAGCGGCAGGGAGGATATTCACGACGGACCGATGAAGTCGGCGGCGCTGGCCCAGCCGAGCGGAATCACCAACGACAGGAGCAGGCTTTATTTCGTCGACAGCGAGACGAGTTCCATTCGGATGGCGGACCTCTCCCTGAGCGGGCGGGTGACGACGATTGTGGGCAGGGGGCTGTTTGAGTTCGGCGACGTGGACGGGACAGGGACGGAGGTACGGCTACAGCACCCGCTGGGACTGTGTCTGCACGACGGGGTGTTGTACGTGACGGACGCGTACAACCACAAGATAAAGAAGATATACCCGGAGAATCGGGCGTCGTTCAGCTTCCTTGGATCGGGGAAGGCGGGTTTTGACGACGGGGTTGGGTCTTCGGCGTCGTTCTTCGAGCCGGGGGGGATTTCGGCTGCTCAAGGGAATCTGTACATTGCGGACACGAATAATCACGCGATACGGGTGGCGGACATCGCCTCCGGGGAGGTGATTACGTTGGAGATTACGGGGTTGTAGGCTAGGGGGATGGATTCCCGCCTTCGCGGGAATGGAGAGGGGGGCAGGCGTGGAAGGTGTCGGCGGTGGTGTTGATGGGGTATGGCGTGGGTAGAGGGGGCGGGCGGCTCGCGAGCCGCCCCTACCAGAGAGGCAGGATGGTCGCATAGGACGGATATCTGGATTCCCGCCTTCGCCGGAATGACGGATGGGGACCTGGCCGACCGCTCCCCGCCGCGGGCCCCTGCTTTCGCAGGGGTTACGAATTTGCCGGTGAGGGTTAGTGGGTGGGAATGCCTTCGCGGGAGAGCAGGTCGTGGAGTTGGGCCAGGGTCTGGTTGTATTCGTCGAGGGGGAATCCGTCCACGGACGCCTTTGCCTCGCCAGTGAAGCCGTCGACGACACCCATTTCCACGCACTTGCGGATTCGCTCTGATTCGACCTCTACGGTGGGGAGCAGGTTCTTGCCGGTGAGCCTGGAAAGGGCGGCGGCGAGGCCCCAGCCGCCCCAGTTGGAGACGCTGGTGATAATCAGCTCGTTGCAGGCCGTCCAAGCGGGGGCCTGGGGGAGACGGGGGAAGGTGGGGATGGTGTCGCGGAGGAGGCCCATGCCTATTTCGTTGCCGCCGTCGCCGATGCCGACGGTGTGCTCGAAGAGATCAAAGAGGGTGTCGACGCGGGCGGTGTGCTCGGTAATATCAACGGAGCGCATATTTCTGTAGATGCCGTCCTGGGAGGGGCTGCATCGCTCAATGGAGATTAGAAGGGCAGGATCCAGCCTGTCGAGGAGGCCCTGGGCGAATTCGCGGCTTTTGTCAGGGTCGGCGATGGGGAATTCGACGACCGCGGCTTCAGGGCCTGCGAGGGACTGCATGACTTCGCCGCAATACTTGTCGGTGACGTAGATGACGTCGCGGCCCAGAGCTTCAAGGGCATCGCCAATGGCCAGAGCGCCCGGGGGGCCGTCGGTCTCCACGGCCTCGCCGTAGAGTATATAGAAGCCGGTGGTGATGAGGGTCGTGCCGGGCCGGTCCAGGACGTACCGGGCGGCCTGAGTGCAGAAGTCGTCTGGTAGATAAGGACGGAGGGCATTGATGCCCCGCTGGTCCTTCTGCAGGATGATGTCTTCAATGGTGGATTCAGACATTTTTCTCCTTTTGGTCGTCCAAAGTTAAGCTAGAGGGCGGCGAGGTCGGTGTCACGCATGTTGGTTATAAACATGTAGCCCGGAGCGTGGGTCATCATGAAGGGTGGCTTGGACTCCAGGGCGACGGCCTGGGGGGTGACGCCGCAGGCCCAGAAGACTGGGGACTCTCCCTCCTTGAAATCGGCAGCGTCGCCGTAGTCGGGCTGATGGACGTCGGCGATGCCGATGTCCTGAGGGTCGCCGACGTGGATGGGCGCGCCGTGGGCACCGGGGAACCGGGAGGTTACCTGAACGGCGCGAACTATCTTGCTGTGGTGTATGGGCCTCATGCTGACGACCATGGGGCCGGAGAAGCCACCGGCGGGGACGGTGCTGATATTGGTCTTGAACATGGTGACGTTCTTGCCCGTTTCCCAGTGCCAGAGGGGGATGCCCGCTTCCACGAGGGCAGACTCAAATGTGAAGCTGCAACCGAGGAGGAAGGAGACCAGATCGTCATTCCAGAGCTTATTTATGTCGGTCACCTCGTCGACGAGCTCGCCGTGGCGGAAGACTCGGTAGCGGGGGACGTCGGTGCGAATGTCGGCGCCGGCGCTGGTGAGCCTGGG
>DAOUKX010000096.1:0-18219 GCA_034420855.1 Dehalococcoidia bacterium | reverse complement strand
CACGAATGTTGGCGGTAAGGGCGGCGCGGTAGTCCACCTCGGGGCTGCGAACGGAGGAGGGATCCTTGGGGTCGTATCCGGCGACGGCTTGGAGCATGATGGCGCAGTCCTCGACGGTGCGGGTCATGGGGCCGGCGTGGTCGATGGTCCAGCTGAGGGGAAATACGCCGTGGCGGCTAACGAGGCCGTAAGAAGGTTTGTGGCCGACGATGGAGCAGTTGGAGGCGGGGCCGCGGATGGAGCCGCCGGTGCAGGAGCCCATGGAGCCGAAGATAAGGCTTGCGGCCACGGATGCGCCGGAGCCGCTGGAGGAGCCGCCGGGGGAGTGGTCGAGGTTCCAAGGGTTGTGGACTTCGCCGTGGATTTCGTGATGGTTGCCGCAGGCAAACTCTAGGCAGTGGTTCTTCCCTACGAGAACGCCGCCGGCCTTGTTAAGGTTTATCACGGCGGTGCAGTCGGCGTCGGGGACGTTGTCCTTGAAGACCTTGGAGCCGTGGGTGGTGCGGATACCGGAGGTGTTGTAGATGTCCTTGACGGCGTAGGGGATGCCGTGGAAGTCGCCGAGGTGTCTGCCAGCTGAGATTTCGCGCTCGGCGTAATGGGCGGCGGCGAGGGCCTCGTTCCGGCAGAGGGTGAGGAAAGAGTTGAGCTTGCCGTCGATGGCGTCGATGCGGTCGAGGCAGGCCTGGGTGAGTTCCACAGGGGAGATTTTTTGGGCTTTCAGCATATCTGAGGCCTGGGCCAAGGTGAGGGCGGTGAGGTCCTGGTTGGTCATTTCATTCACGCTCCGGTGGGATTAGTGAGGGCGGGTTTTGGGCTCGGATGCTTTGGGTTTGGGGGACCCTCATCCTAGCCTCATCCCATCCTGGGAGAAGGGGTAATTGGGGCGGGGTTAGAGTTTGGTGAATTTGGCGACGCTGCGGACGTTGCCGGACATGTAGAGGTTGCCGAGGTTATCGCCCCATGCGCCGTGGCCGACGTCCGGGGACATGCTGCGGTCGATGAGCTTGCCGTTGAGGTCGAAGACGGAGAAGCGGGGGGTCTGGTCGGTGACGAAGACTCGGTCCTTGCTGTCGATGAAGATGTCCATGGGGTGGTAGAGATCGCCCCACTCGGTGTAGTAGTCCCCCTCCGGGCTGAAGATCTGGACGCGGTTGTTTTCGCGGTCGCAGACGTAGATTCGGTCGTTTTTGTCGGCCCAGATGCCGTGGGGGGTGGTGAATTGGCCGGGGCCGCTGCCGCGCTCGCCCCAGGAGCCAAGGTGCTTGCCTTCGGCAGAGAAGCGGTGGACGATGGAGTTGCCGTATCCGTCGGCGATGTAGATGTCGCCGTTGTTTGAGATGGCGACATCGGCGGGGGAGTTGAAGGGGGCCTGGAGGGAGGCCCTTTCCCGGTTGCCCATGCGGAGGAGAATTTTGCCTTCGTTGGTGAACTTGAATACCTCGTGGGCGTTGCGGTCTATGAGAAAAACGTTGTCGCTTTCGTCGATGTAGATGCCGTGGGCGTCCATGAGGAGGCCATCGCCCCAGGTGTTGAGGAGGTTGCCGTTGGTGTCGAAGATGAGCATGGGGGGGTCTTTGCGCTGGTAGACGTAGACGCGGTTCCGGGAGTCGGTGGCGACGTGGCTGACGTTGCCGTAGGTCCAGCCTTCGGGGAGATTGCCGAAGGGGTAGCTGACTTCCCAGCGGTCGGTGGTGCCAAAGATGGTCTTGTTGGGCATGGGGAGGCCTCCTGCAGGTGGGGGTGGGGGCATTATAGCGCGTTGGCGGTGGGTGACGCCAATGGGGGTACTTCACCCTCATCGCAGCCTTCCCCCATCAAGGGGAAAGGGGTATCAGTTGTCAGTGCGTCTCCAGATTCCTTCCCATTGTGCCCAGAAGCCTTTTTCGGGAGGTGTCCGCTGCGTGAAATCTTCGCGGAGCTGATCAACTACTTCAAAGCCGTCGCGGGTAAGATTGAGGACTTCCTCGCCGACATAGAAATGGATGGGCAGGCCTTGTTTGGAGCCAGCGTCGTAGATTACCGTTTTTCCGCCGAATTCGTTCTGTTCTGCAATTGTGTGTGGCCGGTAAATCTGCGTCGATGCGGAATTGACGCGTAGGAAGAAGAGGCCACCGGGCGAGAGCATGTACCTGACGTTGTAGAAGTACTTGGCAACGTCGGAAGCGAAGCCATGCTGAAAGACCTGAATTGCGATGATGTAGCCATATTTTTGTGATGAATGGAGCATTCGGAAGTCGGCCTGGATAAGCAAGTTTGCGACGGTTGGTTCCTTTTCGGCCAATTGACGCAGCGCCACATCAGAAATGTCGACGCCATAGAGATGTAGGCCGGAGTTCACCAGCGGACAGTAGTTGCGACCGTTTCCACAGCCGATGTAGAGACCGGCGTTGCTTCGCTGCGGGGATGCTTGAATGGTGGAGAGGATTTTCTTAACGAAGGGAATTGGCGGGTCGTCCGAGTATCTGCCTTCGCGATTCAGCTTGTCCCAGCGGGCTGAGACTTTGCCATGGTCCATCTCCACCAAGTTGGCCTCCAGCGGTTTGCTTCACAGCAATTGTACTCAAGATTTGAGCTTTGATGCTGAATGAATGCAGGATTTTACTGGAATTACGGTTGTCAAGTGGGCGCCACCCCCATCCCAGCCTTCCCCAATCAAGGGGGAAGGGGTCTTATGGAGGGAATACTTCGCGACCCAATCAGGCTTCAGTCGTTGGGGTTTATGGTGAAGAGAAATTCTGCCAGGTGTTGTAGATCTTGCACTTCCAGGTCTGGGGTGATTCCTGTCGTGTTGCGGATGTTGTCCCTGTTGAGCCAGGCGCTTCGCAGGCCACAGTTGTTTGCCCCTGACACGTCACTTGCGAGAGAGTCGCCGACGTGGAGGACTTCTTCCGGGTTGTGTCCACTCTTGGAAAGAGCGAACTCAAAAATGCGGGGATCTGGTTTGGCAAATCCGCAGTCGGTGGCGAAAACGACAAAGTCGAAGGAGTTGGGCAAACCAAACCTGTCCGGGTGGGTATTGCCGTTGGAGATGACGCCGAGTTGGAATCGTGAATTCAGCTTGGTCAAGGCAGCAGGTACTTCCGGGAATGGCTTTGTGTTTGAGAAGCGAGCTTCCATATAGAGTTGAAACAACTCATTAGCGAGTCCCGGGTCAGGATGGCCTATGCTTTTGAGGGTCATAACGAAGCCGGCGTGGCGTATTCTTTCCAGTCCTTTGGCATCGCCGCCCAATTGCCTGGAGGCGGTGTCCCGAATGTGGACCATGTCGTCCACTGTCAATTGCATGGCTTCGTCAGTAAAAACGGTCTGCTTTATGCGTCGTAGCGTTAGAGCCAGGGCGTTTGTCATGGCGGACTCGAAGTCCCACAGCGTCCCGTCAATATCCAAGGAGATTGCCTTGATGTTTTTCAGCGCGCTGTTGTTTTGAGAGTCTGTCATGCGGGGAGGTTTCAGAGATTTCCAGGGGCCACTCTATGCATCAGGGTCGAGGCGTTTGCCCATGCTTACCACGTCGTCCAACGTGTAGCCGAGGGCCTTGTAGAAGTCGATGACGCCGGTGTTGGAAGTCCTGACCTGCAGGTTTATCTTGGGGCATCCCATTTTTCGCAGTTGGGCTTCCGCCTCGTCCATCATGCGGCGTCCGAGGCCTTTTTTCTGACAGTTTGGGGAAACGGCCAGGTAGTTTATCCAGCCACGATGCCCTTCATAGCCGGCCATCACTGCTGCGACTATCCTGTCGTCTACCAAGCCGACCAAAAACATGTCACGCTGGATGCTTAGTTTGCGGCGAATGTCTTTGTGTGGATCGTTCCAAGGGACTACAAGGCCGCATTCTCGCCACAGGCGCACCACGGCGTCCTCGTAGGATTCCTGGTAGGGGCGGATCAGCAGTTCCGGCATTTCGTGGTTGCCATCATGCGGGGAGGTTTCTCCAGTGGCGCAACTGGGCGGCGCGGTTGAAGGGGAAGACGCCGGATTTGGCGAGTTGGACTACTTCGTCGTGGGCGGACAGGGCCTGTTCGACCAGGTTGTCGGGATAGTTCATCGATATTTGGTTTTCATGGAATTCGTCGAAGTCCAAGGATTGGATTGTACCGTTCAGGTGGCAGCCGACGTCAATGTCCAAGTCTATCCACTGGAGGGTTGTGCCGTCGAAGGTTGCGGGTGTGGCGATGTTTGCGTACCAGAGATAGTGGTTGATTCCCTGGCTCAGGAAGTGCCACACGTTATACCAGCGATCGGTGAAGTACAACTCAATGCCGTCGTATAACAAGGCTTGGGGGCGGTCTTTTCCCCTGTAGGTGGTACCGGCGGAAACCTGGACGGGAATGAGGGGGCCGGCTTGTTCAAGGAGATGGCCGGTGTAGGTCTCTCGGAGGGTGCCGTCGTATTTTTTTGAGATTATTGTGATTGGGTGGGTGAGGTGTTCGTCCATTTCCGAGCTAGGAGTCCAAATCGGGGTCCTCGTAGTCCCAGTCCATTTGTCGGGCCATTGAGACCCACATACGGCGGGTCTGGAGGTTGAACCGTTGCATAGAGTCCAGCCGTTCATCCTGTTTTTCCAGTTGACGTTGCTGATGTTCCATCTGTTGTTGCTGACGCTCGAAGAGTCTGTCCAGTTTCTGCAGATGTACCTGCTGGTTGGCAATCTGTTCATCGTGCTTCAGCAAATGCTGTTTTTGATCCTTCAGCATTTCTACTAGTTGGGCATGGAGATTCATTACATGATCTTCGTGCCTGAAGACACTGTTCAGTAGCGTCTCGATGCTTTCTACTTTGTTCTCTACGTTTTCCAAGCGGTTCTCGATGGTGGCCATGTATTCCCTTTCTAGTGCTATGGCGCCGCACCGGGGGTTAATCGGCGGTGGGGCCGTGGGGAGCGTAGGAGGTGGTGTTGGGGTCTCTGGCGGCAAACTTGGCGCGGCCCTGCTTGCCCACAACTATACCGTCGTCGATTACAACCTCTCCGCGGACCATGGTCATGACGGGGAAGCCGACGAGGTCCATGCCCTCGAAAGTGTTGAGGTCGCTAACGCCGTGTTCCTTGCCGACCTTGTGCATTCGGGCGGGGTCCCATAGGACGACGTCGGCGTCGGAGCCCACCTGGAGGGCGCCCTTTTGAGGCCAGATGCCGAAAATCTTGGCGGGGTTTTCGCAGAAAAGCTGGACGAAGCGGGGGAGGGTGAGCTTGCCGGTGTTGACACCGTGGGTCCAGACAACGGGCATCATAAACTCGAGGGTGCTGAGTCCGGCGGCGACCTTGAAGATGTCGATTTCGTCGGGGTCGGGCTCCGGAGCGTCGCCGATGACGGAGCCGCTCAGACTGCCGGTGATTTTGAGGTTCTTGGTGTATCCCGTAAAGTCGCTGGCGATGGTCGAAAGGGTGCCGGAAGCCACACCTTTCCACATGGCGTCCACGTCCGGGTCATTACGGAGGGGGGGCGCCACCTTGTACTTGTAGCCGTGTTCTATCATCATGTCGTCGGTAAGGGTCAGATAGTGGGGGCAAGTCTCGCCGTACAGTGGAAGCCCCTTCTGCTTGAAGTGGTCAAGCACCGGCACCACTTCGGCGGAACTGAGGTGGACGGGGTAGAGGGGAGAGCCGGTAACAAGGGCCATGGTAGCTGCCCGATTGACCGCTTCCGCCTCAATTATGGCTGGCGCGGCCTTGTGGTAGAACTCGGGAGAGGTATGCCCGCAGTGCCTGAACTGGTCTTCCAAGTAGGCCTTGCAGGTGCCGTTTTCGGCGTGGACCATGACCATGCCCCCGTTGTGGGCGGCGTGATGCATTACCATCATCACCTGGTCGTCGGGCAGCGCCATGAGGTTGGAGTAGTCGTTTTCGGTGGGCAGGACGAAGGGGTTCCACGTCATAAAGAGCTTGAAGGAGCAGACGCCAAGCTTGACCAGTTCCGGGATGACCTTGTGGAGTTCGTCCTTGTCGCGCATGGTGATGAGTCCATGACAAGTGAAGTCGGTGTAGGAAGTTTCCTCGGCGAACTCGATGAAACCCTTGACGATGTCCGGGTTGTACTTTCGGATGCCCCACTGGTTGTTGAAGTGCTCGTGTCGGTGGGTCTCGGAGCCGATGAAAGCGCCAACGGTGGTGACTCCGCCGTAGGCGGCGCACATGGAGTAGGTGTCTATCTTATCGCCGAAGATGGGGTGGGAGTGGGAATCGATACCGCCGGGAAGGACGTACTTGCCATAGGCGTCTATGGTGCGGCTGACTTCGCGGTCTGAGAGGTCCGGGCCCAGCTCCGATACCTTCCCGTCCTGAACCAAGAGGTCCGAGCGGGTAATGCCGTCGCCGGAGACTAGAAGGCCTCCACGGATTAGCAGGTCTGAGCGTTGGGTGGTCATGGGGCGTCCTCCAATTTTGGTTGCCCTATGCTAGCACGGGGGCAGGGGAGGGGCAAGCTGGGCGGTGCTATAATTCACGCCCGATGAAGACCTCTGACTTTGATTATGAGCTGCCCGCTGGGATGATTGCACAAGGGCCAGCAGAGCCGAGGGATTCCAGCCGATTGATGGTGGTTGACAGGGCTACCGGGCGGATTGGGCACTCGGTATTTCACAGGCTGGGAGAGTTTCTGCGGGTGGGGGATTTGCTGGTGATGAACGATACGCGGGTGATCCAGGGAAGGCTAAGGGCAAGGCGTATGGGTACGGGAGGACGGGCGGAGTTTCTGCTGCTGCGTAGGGTTTCGGAAGGGATGTGGCAGGGGGTGGGGCGACCGGGTCGGCGGATGCGGGCGGGGGAGCGGTTCGAGGTGGAGCGAGTAGGCGTGGAGGTGGAGGTGCAGGGGAGAGGAGAGGATGGTACTTTGACACTTGCGCTTTCGTCGGAGGTGGGTATGGAGGAGTGGGGGGAGACGCCGCTGCCGCCGTATATCCGGGAGCCGCTGGGGGATCCTGAACGGTACCAGACGGTGTATGCGAAGGACCCCGGCAGCGCTGCGGCGCCGACGGCGGGGCTGCACTTTACCGACGAGCTAATGGATGGGCTGGAGCTGCAGGGGGTAGACCGGGCGTACGTGACGTTGCATGTGGGGTTGGACACGTTTCGTCCGGTTACGGAGGAAGACCCAAGGCGGCATCAGATTCACAAGGAGTTCTGCCGCTTGGATTCAGCGGCGGCGGAGAAGATCAACGCTTGCCGACGGAGGGGCGGCAGGGTGGTGGCGGTGGGTACAACGTCGGTGCGGACGCTGGAACAGGCGGGGGTGTGGTTGCAAGAGGAGGGGCAGGAGGGCGTTGCGTCGGTTTCCGGGTGGGCGGAACTGCTGATACTGCCGGAATACGATTTCAGGATGGTGGATGTGATGATAACGAACTTTCATCTGCCGAGATCCACGACGCTGATGATGACGGCGGCATTTGCCGGCAAGGAGCTGCTGATGGAGGCTTACGAGGAAGCGATTCGGGAGGAGTACCGCTTCTACAGCTTTGGGGATGCGATGCTGATAACGTGAGGTGGGTGGGGGCACAGACGGGGCTTGTGATTGAGGCGGGGATGTGATAATTTACGGGTGTATACGGATACGTATATATACGTAGATTCAATCCAACGGGGTGGAGGTGCTTTTCGAAAAAGAGAAATTTACCTATTTGCAGGAAAAGGCAAAGCGGGAGAAAACCTCTGTGGGACATCTCATTCGAGAGGCGGTCGAAACCGTGTACAGAAAAAAGGGTGTTGACAAGCGTCGCGGAGCGATAAAACGAATCCTTGAGATGGAGCCCGTGGATTTTGGGCCCAAATGGGCTGAAACTACGTGGGAAGAATTCAAGGAGCGGCTTGCAGAGGAGCGAACTAAAGGCATTCTGAAGTGCATGGGAGAGAAGCAATGGCGCTAGAAAAGAGGGTGGAAGTACTGTTTGAACCTGAAAAGTACGCCTACTTGAGATGGAAGGCAAAGCGGGAAAACACTTCGGTGGGGAATCTTATTCGGGAAGCAGTAGATGCGGCTTACATAGATAACCGATCAGCGAAGAGAAGGGACGCAGTTAGACGCCTATTGGCGATGGAGCACGACCTTGGTGCATCTTGGGAGGAGCTCAAAGAGGAAATTGCGGAGGAGCGATACCGGCAGATTATGAAATCCGTTGACAAGGGCTCGTTGCAATGATGCTCTTGGATGCCAACGTATTCGTCTACGCCGTAGGCAGACCTGATCGTTACAGGGATCCGAGCCGCAGGATCATGCGCAGCTTACGTGAGGGTTACCACCAGTATCTGACGGATGCCGAGGTTCTACAAGAGATTCTGCACGTCTATGGTAGAAGGCAACGTAGAGAGCAAGGATTACAGTTGGTTGAGACCATCATAGAATCCGAAATACAAGTTATCCCTATAGATGTTGAAGTGATTGCAGTTGCTGGGCGGCTATTAGACAGATACCTAGAGCTTGATGCGAGGGATGCGGTCCATGCAGCGGTGGTGCAGTTGCATGGGCTGGAGGGAGTGGTGAGCGCGGATAAGGGGTTCGACGTAATACGCGGGGTTACGCGGTTTGATCCGTTGGAGATGTTCCCGGACTAGTTGGGCTTGGGAATCTGAAGAAGCTGGACCAGGTTGCCGTCTGGATCCTTGAAAGTGGCGACCCAGCCACCCCAGGATTCCTGCTCCGGCTTGCGCACAAACTCGACACCTTCTTCTGACAGGCGGCGGTGTTCGTTTTGGATGTCGTCAACTCCGAGATTGACCATTATTCGGTAGGGGTCTTTTGCGGCGCCTTCCACAGCGGCGTGCAGGCCGATGTTCAGGCGCATATCTCCGAATCGGAAGGCCACGAAGTGTCCCTGGTCGGAGTGTAGGGGAAGGCGGAGGGTGTCCCTGTAGAAAGTCCGCATTGCTACAATGTTGGAAGTCCAGAGGATTACGCCTACCACGCCGGTAATCATTTCCGATTCACCCCTTGCTTGAACTGGGAAGCGGACTAACGCCTTCAAAGAACATTCTACTACCGGGGCAAAGTATTCAGAAAGGGCGGCAGGGGTTATACTTGAAGTTGAGTGAAAGACGGAGGAAAGAAAGATGGAAGAGGCAGTTATAGTCAGTGCGGTCAGGACGCCCATAGGTAGATTTGGGGGAGGACTGTCTGAGGTTTCGGCGGTGGACCTGGGCGCGGTGGTCGTAGAAGAAGCCGTGAAGCGCGCCTGTGTAGAGGCGGAGCAGGTGGATGAGGTGATAATGGGGAACGTGCTCATGGCGGGCCAGGGGATGAACCCGGCGCGACAGAGCCTGGTGAAGGCGGGACTGCCTGTACAGGTGCCGGCAATGACCATCAACAAGGTGTGCGGTTCCGGGTTAAAGTCGGTGGCGCTGGCTGCCCAGTCCATCCGGTTGGGAGAGGCGGACGTTATTGTGGCCGGTGGCATGGAGAGCATGAGCCGCGCCCCGTATTTAATTCCGAGGGGGCGATATGGATATCGGATGGGGCATGGGGAGTTTCTTGACTCTATGATCAACGACGGGCTGCACGATTGCATGATTGACTGCCACATGGGGGTGACGGCTGAAGACCTCTCGGACATCTATGGTATCAATCGGGAGGATGTGGACCTCTACTCCATGGAGAGTCAGGCGCGGACGAAACGGGCGGTTGCGTTGGGTCTTTTCGATGACGAGATAGTCCCGGTGACGGTGCCCGGGCGGAGGGGGGATACGGTAGTGGAGGCGGATGAACACCCTCGGCCTGAGGTTACGATGGAGCGGCTGGGACAGCTTCCGGCACCGTTTCGCAAGGGTGGGATAATCACGGCGGGGAATGCAGCGGGGATTAACGACGGGGCATCCGCGGTGGTGGTGACGTCCAGTTCATGGGCTGAGAAGAATGGGCTGGAACCGATGGCGACGATTCGAAGCTGTGCGTCGGCAGCGCTGGAGCCGCGGATGATGGGGGTTGCGCCGGCGGGAGCGGTCAACAAGGCGTTGGACAGGGCTGGCCTGGAATTGGAAGACATGGACCTGGTGGAGATCAACGAAGCATTTGCGGCCCAGGTGCTCTCCGTAGGGCGAGAGATAAACCTGGACTGGGATATTACGAATGTTAACGGCGGGGCTATTGCGTTGGGGCACCCCATCGGGGCGAGCGGTTGCCGCATTCTGACCACGCTGTTGCACGAGATGGGACGGCGGGACTCACGTCACGGTCTGGCAACGCTGTGCATCGGCGGCGGCATGGGCATCGCCATGGTGGTAGAGGCCAACTGAGCTGGCAGTCGTGACGGTGTATGAGATAAGCCGACTATTCGGTACATCGTCGCCCATCATTGGGATGCTGCATCTGAGGCCGTTGCCCGGAACGCCGAGGGCGGAGCCGATAAGCGTGGTCAGGGAGCGGATGCTTGAGGACCTGGATGCGCTGGTGAAGGGTGGAGTGGATGGGCTTATTCTGGAGAACTACGGGGATGCGCCTTATTTTCCCGGTCGCGTGCCTCCTCAGACGGCCTCATATTTGACCCGGCTGGCGATGGAAGTCAGGGGGCTGACTGCGCTGCCGCTGGGTATCAACGTCTTACGTAGCGACGGGATTTCGGCGCTGGCGGTGGCTGCTGCGGTGGGCGCAGAGTTCATTCGTGTGAATGTGTATACCGGAGTGCGGGTGTCGGGGGAGGGGCTGATTCAGGGGAGCGCCCATGAAATTCAGCGATATCGCCAGGAGTTGGGAGTGGACGTGAAAGTGTTTGCCGACGTGGACGTGAAGCATTCTACGGGTCTCGGTCCGGTAGATCTGACGGATGAAATTACGGAGACGATTCTGCGGGGTAGAGCGGACGCCGTCATAGTTTCCGGCAAGGCAACGGGGTCGGATACAGATTTAGAGGACCTGCGGCGGGCCAAAGAGTCGGCGGGGTTGACTCCGGTACTGGCGGGCAGCGGAGTGACGGTTGAGTCGGTGGCAGACACGCTACGCTGGGCGGACGGGGCGATAGTGGGGACGGGGTTCAAGGTGGGTGGAGTTACGGACAACGCCGTGGACGTAGAAACCGTGCGGGCACTGATGAATGCGGGGCGGGCTTCTGTCGGATAGTGGGGGCGTCGTTGTTTGTTGGTCTACGGACGGATATAATTTTCTAAATTAAGGCGCAGAAGGAGACAGAGAATGGAGCCACTCAGAGGCATAATCACATCGATGCTCACCCCGTTCACGGACAGCTATCGGCTGGACGAGGAGACGCTGGCGCAGGAGCTGGAGTACCAGGTTTCCGCGGGAGTACACGGGATTTGCATTTTGGGAGGGACGGGAGAATCGTTAAGCTTGACGAACGAGGAGCGGCTGCAGATGGTCCGAGTGGCCGTTCAGGTCATCAGAGGGCGGGTGCCGCTGGTGGTGGGGTGCTTCGTCCCACGGGAAGACGAGATTGCGGCATTTGCAGATAGCATAGAGGAGCTGGGTGCCTCGGCGATGATGCTGACGCCGCCGCCGTTCTACAAATTGTCGCCGCCGCAGTTCGGGCAGCTTATGGAGAATCTTAGCGGGCGGTGCAGCCTGCCGCTGGTCATCTACAATGCGCCGGGAAGAGTTGCGGTGAACATGGGACCGGCGGCTATTGGGGAGTATACGCATCGCTTTCCGAACGTGGTGGGGGTAAAGGATGCGACGGGAAGCATTCGCGAAGTCATCAATATGGGACATGCGATGGCGCCCACCGCGGGGCTTCTGCAAGGGTTGGATGATGGGTTGCTGCCGTCGCTGGCTTCGGGAGCTTCGGGGGGGATTCTGGCGTTCGCCACGCCGATGCCGGAGATTTTTGTGGACCTTTACGAAAGTTGGAACCGGGGGGACAACGAGCGGGCGCTGGAGAGGCAGATTTCGGTGATACCGGTGATGAACGTGGTGGCGAAGGAGCCGATGCCGGTGCTGGTGAAGGAGGCGATGAAGGTGGTGGGACGTCCCATGGGTCCGACGCGACCGCCGCTTTACCCGCCGTCGGCGGAGAATGCACGGGAGCTGAGGGAAGAGGTTGAGAAGTTACTAAGTTTGTAACTTACTTTAGCCGTTGGCAGAAATTTCTTCGATAACAATCTGTCGTGCAGAGCAACAATTAAGGAGCGCGGTTGATGGTTTCGTCCAAGGAGTTGAAGGAGCGGGTTTCCGAGGTCTACGCCGAGAGGATTCAGGAGGCATCGTCGTGCTGTGACGATGGGGTTGCATTAGAGATCTACTCGTCGGATTTGTTAGAGGGGTTGCCGGATGGTGTAGCGTCTTTCGGTTGCGGCAATCCGGTGGCGCTGGCGAGTCTTAAGCCGGGGCAGGTGGTGGTGGACCTGGGCAGCGGCGCGGGTCTCGACTGTTTTCTGGCATCGAAGGCTGTGGGACAGGATGGCCACGTCATAGGTGTGGATTTTACTCCGGCGATGCTGGAGCAGGCGCGTGAGAATCAGGCGAAGTTGGGCATTGACAACGTGAGTTTCCGGCAGGGCGACATCGAGGCGCTGCCGATTGAGGACGAAAGCGTGGACGTTGTCATTTCCAACTGCGTGGTCAACCTTGCGCCGGACAAAGACGCGGTGTTTCAAGAGGCGTTTCGGGTGCTGCGCAGCGGTGGGCGACTGATGGTGTCGGACATCCTGTTGGAGAGGTCCGCAACGGCGGAAGAGATGGATGACCTGGCGTTGTATGCGGGGTGTATATCCGGGTCGCTGCCTGTGGAGGAGTATCTGGGGAAGATTAGCGCAGCGGGGTTTGAGGAGGTTGGGTATGAGGTGGAGGCGCCAGTTAAGGAGGGGGAGTTCTGGTTCAGCGCGGCGGTGTCGGCGCGGAAGGTCACTGCGTGACGGGTCATTGCATGACGAGATCCTTCGGCTTCGCTCAGGACAGGGTTTGAGGGGAGTGTTGTCGTTAGATAGGTAGGCCGGGTTTCAAACCCGCCCCTACGGGGGATAGCGTGGGTGGTAGTGGAAAGAAGGGAGGGCGACCACGAGGAGCTTGTCTCATAAGTAGGTTGCCCAACTTCTCGGCATATGTTGCGTTCCCTTTCTCGTAGCAAGCATGATGGATCCTTCCTGTTTCGTAGCGAACATGTCCATATTAGAGGCAATCGTAGCCATCGTGCTCTTCGGAGTGCGTTCCGCCGACGTTTGAGACAAGCTCACGAGGGTCGCCCCTACGGGGACTCGGTACGCTCGACCCTTTGACAAGCTCAGGGTGGACTGGGGGTAGCGAGTGGGTTCCTGCCTTTGGAGACCTTTGCTAACCCACCGACCAGCCCCATCCGCCACCCCTATGGCCCTCACTCCTTCGGCAAGCTCAGGACAGGCTCAATCCTCTCCCATGACGGGAGAGGAGGGAAGAGGGAAGGCCGGGTTAGGGGGCGAGGGTTATGGGGAAGGGGACGCTGGGATATTCTTTCAACAGGCGCTGCCAGACTCTCTTGCCGATAGCGTCGGCTTCGCTGATGATGGCTTCTTCGTCGAGGTTGAGGAATTTCCCGTCTTTTAGGACAAACTCGCCGTCGATCATGACGGACTCTATGTCGGCGGGCTGACCGTTGTGAACGAACGTTGAGACAATGCGGTTTGTGGGGACCAGGGTGGACCGCTGGGTGTTGATGATGAACAGGTCTGCCTTCTTGCCGACTTCGAGGGATCCGATTTCGTCGGCCATGCCAATGGCTGAGGCGCTGCCCATAGTGGTCATGGCGAGGATGTCTTCGGGCTGAGGGTTCATGCCGTCATCGCGAAGGATGCGCTCGGTGAACAGGCCGGTGCGCATGACTTCCACCATGTCCTGAGTGTTGTTGTCAGTGCCCATGCCGATGGTGCAGCCTGCGTGACGGAGGGCGGGGATGGGAGGAATGACGGCGCGGCGGGCGGCCATGGCGGGCTGGTGGGAGATGTTGGAGCGGGTTGTGCCTAACAGGGAAATTTCCGAGGGGGCGAGGAAGCGGACGTGGGCGGCAAGGAGGCGTTGGCCTAGATAGTCGTTGTGGAAGAGGCTCTCTGTGGGCCGCACGCCGCGCATGAGCATGAGGGACTCGACTTCGAGGCGGCTCTGGTTTAGGTGGATGGTGTAATGGCTGTCGTACTTTTCCGCCATTTCGTGAACGTCTTTGAGTAGTTGAGGGGAGGTTGTCTCCACCAGGCCTGTGGAGCCCATACAGGTTAAGCGGTCGGTCTGACCGGAGTGGTGCCACTTTTCGAAGAGACGGGTGGCGCGTTCCAGGCTTTCGTTGCGTAGCTCGTCGGAGTAGGAGTAGACGGGCTCGCCGGCGCGGAAGGTTGGGGGGACTATGCCGTCGGCGGTGTTTTCAGCGAGAACCCAGCGCATACCGGTCTTATCTAGCATGTCGGCGTAGCGGTGGATGCCGTC
This sequence comes from Dehalococcoidia bacterium, assembly GCA_034420855.1. GTDB lineage: Bacteria > Chloroflexota > Dehalococcoidia > Lucifugimonadales > JAPULR01. The sequence continues at coordinate 3,898 of DAOUKX010000096.1, read as the reverse complement.
GGCGATTTCGACGGTGGTGGTGGAGCCGGTTCGGGCGGCCTCTATGGCTCCGAGGGCAGCCATGACTGTGGTCTCTTCGTCGGAGATCATGTCGCGAACGTCCTCGGGGAAGGCGAAGCTGGAGGGGAAGCCGAAATCTTCGGAGATGCCGCGGAAGAGATTGGCGGTCAGGTGGGCGTGGCAGTTGATGAGGCCGGGGAAGACTGCCTTGCCGCTTCCGTCGATGACTTCAGCGTCGGGGTACATGGCGCGGACCTGGGGCGTGGCGGCGAGGGTGGCGATGCGGTTGCCCTTGATGACTATAGCAGCGTTGTAGAGGACGGTCCGGCCCGGATCGCAGGTAACGATGGTGGTGTTTTCGATGATTTGGGTTGACATAAGCGGCTTTTCGTCAGGGATGGTTAGCGGTCCTTGTGGGAGAAGGCGCGCTCTTCGCGGGTGATAATTTCCAGGAGGGCGGGACGGCCTTCGGCAACTACCTGCTGGGCCCGGTTGATGGCGGGGACTACCTGGTCTGGCGCTTCCACACGCTCGTTGTAGCCGCCGAGGGCTTCCGCGACCTGGGCGTAGTTGCCGGTAAGGAATTTTGTGCCGTAGCGTTCGTTGGCGGTGGGGAATCGGTGGGACTCGTAGATGCCCATGGCGGAGTTGTTGAGGATGATGGTGAGGATGGGGATGCGCTCGCGGACGGCGGTCTCCACGTCGAGGCCGACCATGCCGAAGGCGTAGTCGCCCATGACGTTGACGGCGAGCTTTTCGGGAGCGGCCATCTTTGCGCCGAGGGCGAGGCCGAGGCCGTAGCCTAGCTGGGTGGACTTGCCCCAACCGATGAAACCGCGGGGCGAGATGGTCTCGAAGAAGGGGACCATCTGGTCGCGGGGGCTGCCTGAATCGTGGGTTACGACGGCGTTCTTGCGGTCGATGGTATGCATGAGGTCCCAGATGACGCGGTAGGGGTTGATGGGGACTTCATCGGAGGTGAGCTTGGGCATCCATTTGTCAAGCCAGGCTTGTCGGACGGCGCGGACTTCGTCGGCCATGGCGCCGTTGTTGCGGTTTCCAGAGGGGCCGGCTTGGGCGTTGATTTCTTCGAGAAGCTGGGATAGGACGAGCCTGGTGTCGCCCCAGAGGGCGACGTCTATGGAGTAGTCCTTGTTGATGTCGGAGTCGTCGTTGGTGGAGTGAATCATCACCTTGCCCTGGGGGATTTCGACGCCGAAGCCGGTGCGGGTGAAGCTGCATCCGATGCCGAAGACGAGGTCGGCGTTCTTGATGAAGTGGACGACGGGACCGGTGGTGGTGGCGGAGCCTGTGCCGAGGGCGAGGGGGTGGTTTTCGGGGAAGGCGCTCTTGCCGGAGAGGGTGGTCATGACGGGGGCCTGGAGAAACTCGGCGAGTTCTTTGAGTTCGTCCCAGGCTTCGGCGTAGAGGACGCCCTGGCCGGCGTGGATGACGGGTCGTTTGGCTGCAAGGAGAGCCTTGGCGGCTTCGTGGATTTCGTTGGGGTCGCAACCGCTGCGGAATTTCTTGACGGGACGGTAGGAATCGACGAGGGCGTCGTCGATGTCGGTTGAGAGGATGTCGGAGGGTAGCTCCAGGAGGACGGGGCTGGGGCGGCCGGAGCGTAGCTGGCTGAAGGCCCTGCGCATCATGTTGGGGATCTGGGCCGGGAGGTTGACGCGGTCGGACCACTTGGTGACGGAGGCGTAGCTCTGGGAGGGAGTGAAGGTGGGGCGGACGCCGGCGCGGTCGAGGGGTGCGGAGGCAGGTAGGAGGAGGATGGGTACGGAGTCGGCGTAGGCCTGGGCGACGCCTGCATAGGCGTTTTCCGCGCCGGGGCCGGCCTGCATGGTGAAGACGCCTGCGCCGCGTCCGTTGGTGACGCGGCTGAAGCCGTCTGCGAGGTTTACGCCTACGCGTTCCTGTCGGAAGATGAGGGGGCGAATGCCGGCAATGGCGGCGGCTTCTTCCAGCGAGTTGTAGGGGATGCAGCCCATGAAGTCCACACCCTCCTTCTTGAGTATCTGCGCTACGGCGTCGGCTCCCTTCATGGCATCTCCTTCGTGTTTTCGTGGGTCTCATCCTAGTACGCACAGGGGCGGGTGTCCAGAGGGGGTCACTGCGTGACGGCAAGTTTTGCGGAGAGTGACGTTGTGGGAGTACAGCGATGCCTGGAGGCGAGATTCGTCGTCGCGGGGCCTCCTCAGAATGGCTTGTGGGTTGAGTGGGAAGGGATATACAGAGAGGTGGGGTGGTAGAATTTTGGGGTTGGTTGGGGAATTTTGACGGTTTGGAGGTTGATGGTGACGATTAAGTTTGGGACGGACGGCTGGCGGGCGATTATTGCTGAGGAGTTTACTTTCGAGAACGTGTCGTTGTGCGTTCAGGGGGTGGCGAGCTACGTCAGGGAATTGGGATGGGCGGATAGAGGGGTTGTCGTTGGGTACGACACACGGTTCGGGTCAAGGGACTTTGCTCGCTGCGCCGCCGAGACGCTGGCGGCGAATGAGGTGCCTGCTTTGTTGTGTCGAGGGACGTGTCCGACGCCGGTGGTCAGCTACAGCGTTCCGAGACTGGGGGCGGCGGGAGCGGTGATGATTACGGCGAGCCACAATCCGCCCGTGTGGAACGGGGTGAAATTCAAGCCGGAGTACGGTGGGAGCGCGTCTTCGGAGATTGTGGCGAGGCTGGAGGAGAAGGTGGCAGAGGCGGAAACTGCGGGGTCGGTTCGATTGGGTCTGCAGGAGGGCATGGAGCGTGGTCTAGTGAGGGAGATTGACCCAGTACCGGAATACATGAAGCAGATGGCTCGGATGGTGGACCTGGGCGTGATCAGAGGAGCTGGGACCAACGTCCTGGTGGATGCGATGCACGGCGCGGGAATGGGGTATTTGCCCCGACTGATGAAGGGTTCTACGGGGGCTGTGGAGGAGATACGGGGGGAGGTGAATCCGGCGTTTCCGGGAATGCACCAGCCGGAGCCGATTGCGGAGAATCTGACGCGGGCTTCGGCGATGGTGGTAGGGGGGAATTTTGACGTGGGAATCGCCTATGACGGAGACGCGGACAGGCTTGGGGTATTGGACGAGAAAGGTCGGTATTTCAACACGCTGCAGGTGTTTGCGCTGCTGGCCCTGTACCTGCTTGAGGTCAGGGGGGAGCGGGGGCCCATCGTCAAGTCGATAACGTCGTCGGACATGCTGTTCCGGTTGGGGGAATTGTACGACCTGCCGGTGCTGGAGACGGGGGTTGGATTCAAGTATGCCGGGCCGCTGATGATGAAAGAGAATGCGTTGATTGGAGGAGAGGAGAGCGGGGGTTATGGCTTTCGAGGGCATATTCCAGAGCGGGACGGGATTCTGAGCAGCTTGTTGTTTCTGGAGTTCATGGCTCGGACGGGGAAGCGTCCTTCGGAGCTTCTGGCGATGCTGTACGAACGGGTGGGGGAGTGGAGCTATGGACGGCGGGACGTGCCTTTCGATGTCGGCAAGCGGACGGAGTTTCAGGCGACGCTGGCGAGGAGCGGGAAGGTTGGGGAGATTGGGGGGATGAGGGTTGTTTCAACCGACGCTACAGACGGGATGCGGTTCCGCTTCGAGAAGGGATGGGTGATGGTGCGGCTGTCGGGGACGGAGCCGCTGGTACGAATCTACGCGGAGGCGGGTTCGGAGGGGGAAGTGGAGGCGCTGCTGAGCGGGGCGTCGGGAATGCTGGGGTTGTAGGGGGTCATTGCATGACGGCAAGTTTTGCAGGGTTTAGTGTGGGGGAGGGGTTTGGTGTCGGCGGCGGGTGATGTCGAGAGGGAAGGGAGCGGGCGACCACGAGGGGTGAGGTGGCTAGACACTTCGTCCTTCGACAAGCTCAGGATGAACTCAGGGTGAGCGGTGGGGGAGTCGCC
>DAOUKX010000095.1:0-13941 GCA_034420855.1 Dehalococcoidia bacterium | reverse complement strand
TGGCACGGTCCCCTGGCCTATCCAGGGTTAGGGCCAAAGACAGAGAAGAGTGGTATTTCAACGATGGCTCCATCCAGACTGGCGTCCGGACTTCAAAGCCTCCCACCTATCCTGTACATCCATGCTCCCAGACCAATGTCAGGTTGCAGTAAAGCTCCACGGGGTCTTTTTGTCCTGCCGCAGGTCGCCCGCATCTTCACGGGCACTGCAATTTCACCGGGCCCTCCGCCGAGACAGTAGCCAGATCGTTACACCTTTCATGCGGGTCGGAACTTACCCGACAAGGGGTTTCGCTACCTTAGGACCGTTAGAGTTACGGCCGCCGTTCACCGGGGCTTCAGTTCAGCGCTTGCACGCCTCCCCTTAACCTTCCGGCACTGGGCAGGTGTCAGCTCCTATACTTTGGGTTTCCCCTTAGCAGAAACCTGTGTTTTTGGTAAACAGTCGCCTGGCCTTCTTATCTGCGGCCCCGAAAGTGCTCAGCCGGCAAGCGGCTTCACCTTCCAGGGCGCCCCTTCTCCCGAAGTTACGGGGCCCTTTTGCCTAGTTCCTTAGCGGAGGTTCGCCCGAACGCCTTGGGACGCTTATCCCTGCCTACCTGTGTCGGTTTGCGGTACGGTCACCCCTTTTCCATAGTCGCGAGGCTTTTCTCGTCGGTGTGGGATTAACGGAGTTTCCATCCACCGAAGTGGACGAATCCCCCCTCCTCTCAGCTCGTAACGCCGGAACGGATTTACCTATCCCGACATGGCCTACAGGCAGGGACGCGCCGTATCCAGTGGCACGCTCCATCTACCCTGCCGCACCCCCCCTCGACTTTAAAACGAAAAAACGGTGGTGTAGGAATATTAACCTACTGTCCATCATCTTCGGCTTTCGCCTACGACTTAGGACCGACTAACCCTACGCCGATGAACGTTGCGTAGGAACCCTTAGGCTTTCGGCGTCAGGGATTCTCACCCTGATTAACGCTACTCATTCCAGGATTCTCACTTCCCCCCGCTCCATACCGGCTCACGCCGGAACTTCACCGCAGGAGGAACGCTCCCCTACCTCCCGGTCCCCCTTGGGGGACACGGAACCACAGCTTCGGCGGTAGACTTCAGCCCCGTTACATTTTCCGCGCAGAACCCCTCGACCAGTGAGCAATTACGCACTCTTTAAAGGATGGCTGCTTCTAAGCCAACCTCCTGGCTGTCTGGGGAACCCTACCTCGTTTCCCACTTAGTCTACTCTTGGGGGCCTTAGCTGGTGGTCTGGGCTGTTTCCCTCTCGACCATCGAACTTATCTCCGACAGTCTCACTCTCAAGAAACGGTTGAACGGCATTGGTGGTTTGGTTGGGTTTGGTAAGCTCACGCCCCCTAGCCCATCCAGTGCCCTACCTCCGTCCACCTATAATTTGAGGCTGTACCTAAATACATTTCGGGGAGAACCAGCTATTTCCGGGTTCGATTGGCATTTCACCGCTACCCACAGCTCATCCGATACTTTTGCAACAGTAACCGGTTCGGACCTCCAGTACGCGTTAACGGACCTTCATCCTGGCCATGGGTAGATCACCCGGTTTCGGGTCTACTTAATGGTACTAATTCGCCCTGTTCAGACTCGCTTTCGCTTCGGCTCCGGAACTCCAGTTCCTTAACCTTGCACCACCAAGTAACTCCCTGGATCATTCTTCAATAGGCACGCCGTCATCCGCATAATGCAGACTCCGACCTGCTGTAAGCTTACGGTTTCAGGTCTATTTCACTCCCCTCCCGGGGTACTTTTCACCTTTCCCTCACGGTACTGGTTCACTATCGGTAGCTAAGGGTATTTAGCCTTGGAGGGTGGTCCCCCCAGCTTCCCACAGGATTCCACGTGTCCCATGGTACTCAGGTCAACGTCAGGAGTCTCACCCCTTTCGCCTACGGGGCTATCACCCTCTTTGGCGGCCCTTTCCAGGGTACCTTTGGCTAAAAGTGAGTTTTGTAACTCCTTGAAGATTCCGAGGTTTCTTCAGACGTCTCCTACAACACCCCCGCGACATAGGTCCTCGGACCACTAAGGCACGGAGGTTTGGGCTGTTCCCCGTTCGTTCGCCACTACTTGGGGAATCTCGGTTGATTTATTTTCCTCAGGGTACTTAGATGTTTCAGTTCTCCTGCTTACCCTCCCGATTGCTCGGGATGAACCGGCTCAACACCGGAGCGGGTTGCCCCATTCGGGAATCCCCGGCTATGCCCGCTAGACGGCTCACCGAGGCTTATCGCAGCCTTGCCACGCCCTTCTTCGGCCCTCAGCTCCTAGGCATCCACCATAAGCTCTTAATAACTTGACCCACGCTAAGAACTTCAAACTTTACTTAGCTATTCTCTTTTTAAGGTGCAAAAGCGGCGGGTTGGTTCTCCAAGCCGCCGCCTGAGTCAGTCCAACGTTGTCTAAAGCTGTATTAACTATTGATTCGGCAGAACTGCCTCCTAGAAGGGATATTATATGCGCACAGCCCAATTGCGTCAATACCCAATTCCCTCGGATTGGATCCCCCTATAATGGTGGCAAGCGTCGCGCCGAGTAGGGGCGGCCGGCCGCCCCTACCGGGAAGGGTCGCGAAGGATGGAGAAGAGAAAAGAGGGCGAATTGCCATGCTGTGGGGGCGCTGATATACTGCACGGCCAAGTCAGATGACAGTACGACAAGTCACCGTACGCGTTCCCGCCACCACCGCCAATCTGGGCCCTGCCTTCGACTGCATGGGCATGGCGCTGCGTATACACAACGAAATTCAGGTGCGGCTGGAAGGGACAACTCAGCCCCGCGTCCACGTCACCGGGCAGGGCGAAGATTCTCTGCCCCGGGACACAACAAACCTGGTATACCGCGCTTTTTCGAGCCTGCTTGAAGCGGCGGGGATGTCTCTACCCATACCTGTCATCAGATGCCGCAACGAGATCCCGCTTGAGCGGGGTTTGGGGAGCAGTGCCGCGGCGATTGTCGGGGGACTGACGGCGGCGAATCATCTGGCCGGTAACCCCCTAGCGTCGGAGGAGATTCTGGCGTTGGCGGTAGAGCTAGAGGGGCACCCGGACAACGTCGCCGCCGCACTTCTGGGGGGCATTCGGATCGTAGCCCCCTGCACGGAGTCCATTGTCACCGCGCCGGTGCCTCTTCCACCGGACATGCGGGTGGCGCTGTTCATCCCGGAGGTGTCCATTTCCACGGCCGAAGCCCGCTCCGTCATGCCTTCCGACGTGCCGATGGAGGACGCTCTCTTCAACGTGGGGAGGACTGCCCTGCTGGTCAATGCTTTCGCCACGGGGCGGCTGAAAGACCTGAAGGCGGCTACGGAAGACAAGCTGCACCAGCCCTACAGGAGTCACCTGCTGCGTGCCATGCGGCTGATAATCGGCGAGGCAATGAAGGGAGGCGCGTTGGGCGCCTTCGTTTCGGGGAGCGGTTCGACGGTGCTGGCCCTGTGTCAGGGACGGGAGATGAGCGTGGCCTACGAGATGGCGGAGATGGCGCGAAAGACGAACGTGCCCGGGCGGGCGATAATCACGTTTCCGTCGAAGGAGGGAGTCGAGGTGGTGGAAGGATCAGGCTAGCGGTCGAGCCAGCGCCTGACACGTTCCCACCTGGAGGGCTCGATACCGTCGTCCAGTATCTTTCCGCGCCATCGCTTGTCTTGTGTCCCGGGCCTGACGAAGAGAAGTCCGTAGACGATGACGAACAGTATCAGGCCGGCCCATACGGGCAGAAGGAACTTGACGTTCTCCACGAAGAGGTAGTTGAAGGCGTTGTAGACCACAAACGACACGACAATGAGGACAATGCCCCCAAGGACGACCTTATTTGGAGAGACGCGCAGGATAGCGCCAATTCTGCCAAAGCGCGCCATGAGTTTATTTGCCCTGGGGGCTTCTTCAACGTCATCGGCAACGCTGCTCCCCGGGGAGCGTTCCGCTTCCTCGAGGATTTTCTCAATCTCTCTGATGTACTTTTCGGCCATTGTCCGACCAATACAAACCGGAGTTTATCCTCATGAGAGGACATTATTGGTTATGTATGTGATTTTACAACAGGCTGTCGTCTATGACAACGAAGAGAACAGCTAGGGAGCGTGATTCTTAGCTACGCCCAGAAAAACGTAGAGGAGGAGAGGGTTGGAAGCTACTCGTCGTCGTTTGCTTCCATGCTGGCCATGGCGCGCACCAACTCCCTGCCGGAAGGGACGGGGACTTCCTCCCCATCCTCGGTCCACATGGCCGTCGGATCGTCCCGCGGTACCTCTTCAATGTCTCCGTCGAAGTCGAAACCAAGCAGGCTGTCCCTGATCTGGCCGCGGTATGCCTCGATGCCGGTGGCGGGGAAGGAGGGCACTCCGCCGAGGCTGGGGTTGCGGTAGGACTCACGGATTATGACGGTTATCCGCTCGGCGGAGGCGCTGAGGATGGCTCCCTCGTACCGGTTGCCCTGATTGATGAGGCGGACCAGTCGGCTGCCCAGGCGCGGCTCCACGTACCCAAGCACTTCCTCGTCCATGCTCTTGACCACCAGGGTGTGGTTATCCACTTCCAGCATCACGCCGTCGCCGCCGGACACCTGGGCCACGGCCTCTTCAGAGGCGGCGATGCGAAGGTCGGTTATGCCGGACTTGCCGCTCTCCTCCAGGAAGAGGCGGGGGACCACCCGCCGGGCGGTGTGGGCTAACGCCGTGCCCTTTGACAGGCGCTCCAGCCGGGTCAAGTTCTTCTTGGCGATGTTGTTGTGGGGCGCCAGGGTCAGTACCTTCGCAAAGGAGGTCCTGGCCCTGTCGTAGTAGCCAACTTCCAGGCAGGCCTTGCCCAGGCGGTTGAGGGCTTCCGTGTTATCGGGGAAGTAGTAGAGGATCTCCTCGTTTACGACCGCCGCTTCCTCCCAGCGCCCTTCCAGGGCGTGTTGAACGGCGGCTTTGGACTTTATTTCCTTCAGTCTTGTTGCGTCTACAGCGTGGGCAAATTCCATTTCACTTCTCTTTTCTCAGGGAAATATTGCTCGTTGCAACTATGCTAAGGCAGCCCTATGGCCGCTTTGCAAGAGGTGTAACGACAATTAATTGCTAAAGTTTGGGGTGCTTCTACCTCGGTGCTTTCAAAACAGGCTATAGACTTACACTAAGTGAGGGCTGCGGTCAAGACATTTTTGGCAAAATTTAGCCCCAATTTTGCTTATTCCCCCAAAATGATGCCGTTTTCTACAATATACGTAGCGAAGGAGTCCATTGGACTTGTGACGGAATCTCCTGCTCCGACCGAATTTTGTCATCCAAATGTTGAGAGGATGTGAAGAAAGGAAGGGTGGAGCGGCGGGTGGGAGCGAGGATGTGAAGAAAGGAAGGGTGGAGCGGCGGGTGGGAGCGAGGATCTGCTCCAGGGCGTCTAGGCGGCGTCCAATCCAAAGGCGGAGTGCAGGGCGACGACGGCTTCTTCAACCTGTGCTTCGGCAACTATGCAGGTTATCCGAATCTCCGAGGTGGTTATCATCTCAATGTTGATGCCGGCCTCGGCGAGGGCGCGGAACATCCGGGACGCGTAGCCCGGCGCGTCCAGCATCCCCACGCCGACGATGCTTATCTTGCTCAGGGAGTCGTCCGACACCACCTCTTCCGCGCCTACGGAATCCGCAACGGAGCGCACCCGTTCCAGGGCTTCCTGCAGGTCTCCCCGGGCGACGGTGAAGCTGAGGTCGGTGGCCTTGTTGACCCCCGTGTTCTGGACGATGGTGTCTACACTGATGCCTACGTCGGATAGCGGCTCGAAGAGGGCGGCGGCGACGCCGGGCCGGTCGGGCACACCCCGCAGGGTAATCTTGGACACGTTACGGTCGTGGGCCACCCCTGTTACCTTGACCCGGTTTTCCATTGTTTTCGAATTCATTTTGACGTCTCCGTGAATCAGGGTGCCCGGCTTGCCACCGAAGGTCGAGGCCACGTATACGGGGATGCCGTAGACGGATGCCAGCTCTATGGAGCGCGGGTGCATCTTGGCGCCGTAGGCGGCCAGTTCCAGCATCTCATGGTAGGTTATCTCCTCCAGCTTGCGCGCGCCGGGGACGATGCGAGGGTCGGCGGTGTATATGCCCTCCACGTCGGTGTAGACCTCGCAGCGCTGGGCGTCGAGGGCGGCTGCCAGGGCGACGGCGGAGGTGTCGGAGCCTCCCCGGCCCAGGGTGGTCACGTCCAACTCGTCGGTGATGCCCTGAAAACCGGCAACGACCACCACCTTGCCGGCGCCCAGTTCGTCGCGGATGCGCTGGGCGTCGATGCTGTGGATGCGGGCGCGACCATAGAGGGTATCGGTGTGGATGCCCGCCTGCAGGCCGCTAAGGGCAATGGCGTCGGAGCCTATGTACCTGAGGGCCATGGCCATGAGGGTGCAGGAGACGATTTCGCCGGAGGAGAGGAGGAGGTCCAGCTCCCGGGGGGCCGGTTTGTCGGAAACCTGGTGGGCCAGGTCTATTAGCTCGTCGGTGGTGTCGCCCATGGCGGAGACCACCGCCACCACCTGAACGCCCCGGGAGGCTGATGCGGCGATACGGCGGGACACGGCGCGAATCATGTCGGCATCGGCAAGGGAACTGCCGCCGTATTTCTGGACGACAATGGGCATCATCGGTTTTTCATTTGGACAGTCTAATGTTAGTCATGGGGAGAGGGCGGACCGCGAACCCCTACGAGGCAATGCGGGCATAAGGGGCTATTTTAATGGCGATGACACGTGGGTCAAGTGGAAGGTCAGGTTTGAAACCTGCCCCCACCGCGGACAATGTTGGTCGCAAGGGAAGATTAGACGGCGCATTCTCCCTCGCCACGCTCCACCTTGTACTGCACCGTCTTCTCCCAATCCATGTAGAGGCTCTGGGAATCGCCGTTAAGGGAGGGGATGTCGGCGCACTTCTCCGCCAATTCCTTGATGGGCGCGGTGCCAACCCTGTCTAGGAAGGCATTGAACTTCTCGCCCGGCTCCCGGTTTTCCTGGAAGTGTTCCGCAATCATGCGCACAAGCTGGGGCACCTTCTTTGCGGGGACCTTCGTCCTCGGGATGCGCTGTCCGTAGGTCGTTTCCTCGGCGGCGCCAACGTTGTACTGGCCGCCGAGGAATAGCTCGTAGGCTGGAATCTGCAAACCTGAGGGGCCCTTCATGGCGGCGCCGTGAAAGCCGATGTTGGCGACGTGGTGCTGGCCGCACCCGTTGGGGCAGCCGCTTATCTTGACATGCAACTCCTTGACCGCCGGGTCCTGGTAGGCCGAGGGGTTGCCGAGAAGCTCCTCCCTGACGGCGCGTCCGAGGCCCATGGATGAGGTGATGCCCAGCTTGCAGCTATCCGTGCCAGGGCAGGACACCACGTTGGTGATGGAGTTGTAGTCGGGGTCTGAGAGGCCGATGGCGCCGAGTTCCTTCCACAGATCGAAGAGCCGTCCCTCGGGCACCCAGCGAAGGGCCAGGTTCTGCTCAAGGGTGGTCCGCGCCGAGCCGCCGGTGAATTCACGGACGATGTTCGCAAGGGCGGGGAACTGTTCGGTCTTAATGTCGCCCTGGGGCACGGTTACGTGCACAAGCATGTATCCGGCCTGCTTCTGAGGCTCCACATTGGTCTTTTTCCAGTAGAGGAATTCTTCCGGGAGTTCCTGACCGTTGGACGGGGAGACGACCAGGGGTGGGGGCGTTTCCGCGTAGACCTGATCCAACTCCATGAGGGGGGTTGGGTCTACGGGGTCCACCTTCTCCAGCTCTTCGTCCACCATTTCCTTGAAGGCGTCGAAGCCGATGCGGTGGATGAGGACCTTGATGCGGGCCATCATTCGGTTCTTGCGGAGCATGTCCGCCCGGTCGAAGACCCTCCAGATGGCTGTGGTCACCCGCAGATAGTCTTCCATGGGTACGAAGTCGTAGAGGGCCTGGCCCAGCTTGGGCATGATGGAGGTGCCGCCGCCCACCAGTACCTTGAAGCCGCGTTCGCCGTTTTGCACCTGGGCGATGAAGGCCAGGTCGTGGAGGGGGGAGATAATGTCGTCTTCGGGAGAGCCGGTAAAGGCCGTCTTGAACTTGCGGGGGAAATTCTGCGTTAGGGGGTGCCTGACCGCGTAGCGGACGTAGGCGGCCAGATAGGGCATCACGTCGAAGAGCTCGCGGGTGCAGACGCCGGACTGGGGCGGAGCGACCACGTTTCGCACAGTGTTGGCGCAGGCCTCGCGGGTGCTGAGGCCCACCTTGCCCAGGATTTCCATAGCCTCGGCGCAGCTTTCGAGAGTCATATGGTGAATCTGAATGTTCTCCCTGGTGGTGATGTGGCCCTTCTTAAGGGGTGCATACTTATCGACGATTTCACCAACACCTTCCAGGGCCTCCGGCGTGAATACGCCGCCAGGCAACTTGATGCGGAACATCTGGGCATCGGGCTGACGCTGGCCGTAGACGCCCTGGTGGAGCCGGAACTGCATGAAGGGCGCTTCCTCCAACTTGCCTGCGCGGAAGAGCTTCACCTCGTCCCGGTATTCCTCAACCTCCTCGTGGAGGTAGGGGATGATGCCGTTAGACTTTGTGGCCAGCTTCATGCTGTCCACATGCTTTTCTGATTGAGTTCTCCGTGTCTTCTGAATCAACTGCCGCTCCTGTAAATAAAATGCGCCTCTTTACTACAGCGTAGAGAGGCGCAGCCTTGGGCTTCTACTTACGCCCTCCCCTATGGAGGGCAGATACAGAGGTGAAAAAGGTCGTCGTCGTATCGCATTGGATAATAGTCTATTCCCACGCTAGACAACTGTCAACCAAAGCCGGAACGGATTGGGGGTTGAGGTCAGACGACATGGGGCGAGGGCAGGTTTGAAACCTGCCCCTACCGGTGGTGCGCTGCCCCCGGCCGCCCCTATCTCTTTACCAGGGTGGCGTACTCGTACTTGGCCGTGGGTCCCCAAACGGAAATGTGAGCCGAATACTCCTCGATGATGCTATGGTCCATTCCCATTACGGGGAGAATCCAGAACATGGGGCCCGTGGAGTGGTTGTCGTAGAGGAACTGTCCGATTTCCGTGACGAGTTGGTCGCGCCTTTCCGGCACCAACTCTTCGGCATACTGGTCTACCAATTCGCTCAACACCGGGTGGTCGAACCAGTGCTCACTATGGGCCTGCAGCTTCATGTTCAGGGGGAGCTGAAATTCGAGGTTGATGTAGCCGATGCCCGCGATGGCAACGGCCCGGTTCATTCCCCAGTTCCGTCGCAGGTTTCTGAATCTGGAGCCCTCCGTGAATTCCAGGTTTGCCCGGACGCCGATTTCGTTCCAGTAAGCGGTGATGGCTTCAGCGATGTCGCCAATTTCCGGTATGGAGGGATTAAGACCCCAACGTACAGTCAGATCAAAGCCGTCGGCGTAGCCCGCCTGAGCCAGAAGTCTTCTGGATTCGTCCGGGTCGTAGGGATAGGGCACCCACGAGTCCTGGAAACCCCTGGCGTTGGGTGGAATGTCGGAGATTGTCTGGGGCACCATTTGACCTTCGTAGAAAGAGTCGTTGATAGCTTCCCTGTCTATGGCGAAGTTCAGGGCCTTCCGCACGTCCAGCTTGGTCAGCGGATCCGTTTCGTCCAGCTTCGGCTCCACACCCTCGGGCACAGCGTAGTATTGACCGCCGAATTGGACCTCCATCCAGTTGCCGGGCAGGGTGCTGTAGATAATCTGAAAACCGCGCTCCCGCACCGTCGGCACGAGGTTGGGAGCGATGGAGGCAAGCTGCACTTCCTGGTTGAACAGCATGGCCATGCGGGTTGCCGTTTCCTGGACGCCGATGAACCTGAGCTCCTCAATCTCCGGAGTCTTTCGCCAATGGTTATCCACCTTCTCGAACTGGAAGTGGCTGTTGATGGCGTGCTCCACGTACCGGAACGGGCCAGTGCCGATGGGGTCTGCGGCGTACCCCTCTTCGCCAACGGCGTCAAAATAGTCCTTGCTCTGAATCAGGAAAGAGATCTCGCCGAGCCAAACGGCCAGCACTGGATTGGGTACGTTAAGGGTCATCTTGACTTCATGGTCGTTCACGATTTCGAAGTTGTCTTCGCTGTCGGCCCAGAGGGCAAACAGCCCGGAACCCACCACTTGGGCGTCCGGCGCGATGTACATCATCCAGCTATGAACGAAGTCCTTGGAAGTGAACTCCGGCCCCTGGAAGGTGTCCGTGGAATGGAAGGGCACCCCCTCCTGAAGCCTGAAAGTCCAGCCCTTGCCATCGGGGTCCATAATCCACTCGCGGAATAGTTGGGGTTCCTCCACGCCGGTGTAGCGGTCCGCACCGATGGGATATTCGAAGGCGGGGCGGATCTGGCCGGAGCCGGAGAAGCCGCCCTTGTGGGGCAGCGTGGTATACCAGGTGAGGGCCGGAGCCGCCACGATGATTCTGGAGGAGACCGGCGTCAAGGGTGAGGGCGTAGCGGGGGATGGGGCGGGCACGGCGGTAGCCACTCGGGGGGGCGCGGCCGTGGCAGAGGGGGTGGGTGCCGCCGTTGCCGTTGCTACAGGGGTGGGCGCGGCCGTGGCAGCGGGGCGCGGGGTGGCCGCGGGCCTGGGAGCTGCCGTGGCAACGGGGGTCGGAGCGGGTGCTGCCGTAGGCACAGGCGTCATCGCAGGGGTGGCAGGCATAGCCGTGGGAGCCGGCGCTGCTGTGGGAGCCGGCGTTTCCGGGGCAGGCGTATCGTCATCTCCGCAGGCAACAATAAACAGCCCAAAGGTCATTGCCGCGAGCAGGACAATAGCGGGTCCCTTTTTCAGCAATCGTAGAGACAAGGCAACCATTTCGAATTCTCCTTATCGGAAGCTTACGAATTCCAAGGAGCCAGCTATGCCATAGGCGACTTCACAGAGAATTCGAGAGAAAACTTGCACGCCAAACGTAGCACTGACGCTATTCAGCGTCAACCCTGAATCCTCCAACGGGCCGACGCGGACTTCACGCTCTGGCCGCTAACATGCGCGGCACCTGAATGGGAAGATATCTGGTTATGGAGCTGAGGCATTCCAGGGTCAGGCACTACACCCTGATAGATACACCTGCCTTCACCTGTATGAGCACGCCCCTGGAGGAGTGTCTGACCGGACTTGATTAGCCTGAAGAGCTAGCGGTTTATCCGGTGCAGGTATATCCGCTGGGCCGTGACAAAGCCCATGGCCGTTTCGCCCTTGGGCGCCTGAAAGGTAATGACGTCCCGGTAGTCCCCCAGTTCGAGGACCTTGATCTCCTCGCCAGGCAGGATAGAGTATCTGCTGAGAAACTCGATCAGCTTGGGGTCCTCGTCGGGAAGGCTGACCACCCGATACCTCATGCCCGGCTTTGCCTCGCTCATGGGAATCACCTTGGCGGAGGGCTTCTTGTAGCCGCTGCCGGGGATGGGCTTCCCGAAGGGGCACGTAGTGGGAGCCTCCACGACTGAATTTATGCGCTCTTCCAGGTAGGCGGATATGCCGTGTTCCAGCAGGTGGGCCTCTTCATCGGCTCGTGAAAGTTCCACGCCAAGCACGTCTACAATCAGCCGTTCAGCCAAGCGGTGCCGGCGGGCTATCCCCTCAGCCAATTGAGCGCCCTTCTCCGTGAACTCTATCTCCTTCTTGGAGGAGATGCGAATGAGACCGTCTCGGGACATGCGACGGAGCATTCCCAGAATGGACGGCAGGGTTGTACCCAGGCCTTCCGATGCGGGAAGACGGCGGATGTATGCCGCCAACTGGGCCAGCACCGTGGAACTCTGCTCTTCCTTAAGGATGTAGAGGGAGAGCAGGTAGTTCTCAACGACGGAAGAGAGACGCTCCGTGGGATTTGAACGCGCCTTCTTTCTGGTGTCGGCTGCGGTTTTGGTAGTCAAGGAGGAATACCCCTCTTACGTGGTAGACCGGAACGCCGATATGGCGTTTTCCGGTCAGCTTCGGGGGCCTAGAGACTGCGCTTTAGTGTGGAAAGGTCCCTGTCCTTGA
Source organism: Dehalococcoidia bacterium (assembly GCA_034420855.1). Lineage (GTDB taxonomy): Bacteria > Chloroflexota > Dehalococcoidia > Lucifugimonadales > JAPULR01. Next base: position 1,966 of record DAOUKX010000095.1, on the reverse strand, counting down.
AATAGTCGTAGTTCATGTCGATGTATTCGGCCCATTCTTCCGGCACAGTGTCCTCGGGGAAGATGGCTACAACGGGGCATACGGGCTCACAGGCCGCGCAGTCAATGCACTCGTCCGGATTGATGAAGAACATGTTGTCTTCATCCGTCGTATAGATGCAGTCAACGGGACAAACGTCCACACATGCAGCATCTTTAACGTCCACACACGGCTCCGCGATGATGTACGTCATGAACTACCGCTCCTTGTCGAAGATTTTGGCTTCCCCGCCTCTGACGACGAGGCCGCCACAACCATAGATTATATCACGTCTGCTCACCAAATCCCACCTCTTCACTTACCCCGTAGAGGCTATTATCGGGAACGGAAGGTGCGGCGCCAGACCTATGGCGGCGGTCTAGAGCACCAGCCCGTAGGTCCGCTTCTTGATGCTGAGATTCACGAAGGTCTCGGTGCGGGTTACGCCCGGGATGGTGCCTATCTTCGTGCGGAGGAAGACGCCGAGCTCCTCAGTGGAAGGCTTGGCTACGCAGGCAAAGACGTCGAAGGCGCCGGTGGTAATTGCGACGTAGTGTACGTCCTCCATATTGGTGATGGCATCCGCTACGGTGTCGAGCTCTCCCGGGGCCGTTTGCAGTCCGATGAGAGCTGTTGTTGGATAACCCATCTTGCTGAGGTCCGGCACGGCCTTGATCTTGATTACGTCCTCTTCCACCAGGCGGCGCAGGCGGCGGCGGATGGTCCCTTCGCTCACCCCCACCTCCCGGGCGATTTTCGCGTTGGACGCTCTCCCGTCCATCTCCAATATGTCAATTATCTGATTGTCGGTATAGTCCTGCTTGGTAACCACTTCTTCCATTCTTCCCTCTCAACAGTAGCTAAAATAATGCCGTGGTATAATAAACTCAAAGACGAATCCTGTCAATAGGCGCAAATATCAAGACGATAGCGTTAGATTATTCGCTCATACTTATTGAAATGCATAATAATCATTGGTATGTTTCAGTTGACAATTATCCGGTCGGCTCAACCGCCGCTCAGGGAACTTTTAGCGTTTTTCTTGGTAAAAACGCCCTTATTCTGATATAGTTTAAAGTCAACTGGGAGGGATCGCATAGTGGTCTAGTGCGGGCGCCTGCTAAGCGCTTTGGCCGAGAAGTCGGCCTCGTGGGTTCGAATCCCACTCCCTCCGCCAGGTATTTCCCTTACCGTGACAAACGAAAATATCTAGTCCCAGACAGGAAATTCAGGCGCTATGAGCAGCTACTACATCTGGACAATCGGCTGTCAGATGAACAAGGCCGACTCGGAATCCCTCTCCACTGCCTTAAACCAGGCCGGCCTGAGCGCCGCGCCCAGCGCATCCCAGGCCGACGTTGTGGTGCTGAATTCCTGCGTTGTGCGGCAGAGCGCCGAGGACAAAGTCGTCGGCACCCTTGGCATGATGAAGTCCGTGAAGGCGAAGAAACCCGGACAGATTCTGGCCCTCATGGGCTGCATGGTCGGCGCCAGGACGGAAGAATTGGAGAGGCGATTCCCCCAGGTGGACGTGTTCATGCGGCCGCAGCAGTTCACCCCCATGCTGGACCTGCTGGAGGAGCGGCTAGACATAGACACGGAAGGCTGCCTCAGCGCCGTGGCCCCATCCAGCCCCTCCGTCAGCAGCTACGTGCCCGTCATCCACGGCTGCGACCTGATGTGCACCTTCTGCATCATTCCCTTCCGGCGCGGACGGCAGGTCAGCCGCCCAATAGAAGATATCCGCCACCAGGTGGACCTGATGACTCAGCGAGGGATGAAGGAAGTGACACTGCTGGGTCAGACGGTGGACGCGTACGGCCACGATTTCGAAGGGCCGTGCGACCTTTCGCGCCTGCTTCACGCTGTGCATTCCGTGGAGGGTCTGGAGCGGCTGCGCTTCCTCACCTCCCATCCCATTTTCATGAGCCAGGACATTATCGACGCG
>DAOUKX010000094.1:0-9242 GCA_034420855.1 Dehalococcoidia bacterium | reverse complement strand
GTGCCGCTGGTCGATGCGCTTTCGTCGTTGGGGGCAACGGTGCAGGTGATGGCGCGGGGGGACGAAAGCGCGGGAAGCTTCAATCCCGCAGACGCGGACCTGGGCGTCACGGGGGTTGACTACGCTATCGCGGAGACTGGGACGGCCGTGATACTGCCCAGGCGGGGCGTGAGCCGGGTAACGTCGCTGCTGCCGCCGGTGCACGTAGCGCTGGTGAAGCCTTCGCAGACGCTGGAGGGCCTGGACGACCTGTACCTGCTGCGGAGGCTGGCTTACCTTAAGGACGGAGCCGATGCGGGCAGCTACATGAACTTCATCACCGGCCCCAGCCGCACGGCGGACATAGAGCAGACTCTGGTCATCGGGGCTCACGGGCCGAGGGAGACGCATATGGTGATTCTGGACTGGGATTTGAAGGAAGAGGGGGCGGAATATGCCGATGAGAGTCGGGTTCGTGCAGTATCGGATGAAGCTGCTGCAGGAGGAGCTGGATAAGATAATCGACACGCTGCCGCAGTTGGGAGTCAGGCGGGCGATTCTGCTGAATCCTCTCTACCCGGGCACCGTTGAGCCGGATACGCCGCTGAAACTGGTGATGATTATGGAGGACGACAGGCCTTTCGTGCGTCGGCCCGACTTCTTCTACAGCCACCTTTCACCGTCGGTGGCGGTGGATTTCTACCCGTATACGCCTGAGGAGTTCGACGAACTGGGCGAATCGGACTCGAACCTGGGGAAGGCCCTGCAGATGGGGGAGGTGGTATATGATGCCTAACCGGATATCAGAAGGAGACCGGTGGCTGGCGCAGGCGGAACGAGACTTGTCGGACGCCCGGCTGGCGCAGGAACACGAGCGGTTCAACCTGGCATGCTTCCTCGCGCAGCAGTGCGGAGAGAAGGCGATGAAGGGGTTTCTGTACGCCAGAGGGGCAGAGGACGTATGGGGGCACTCGCTGGCGGACCTGTGCGAGGACGCGAAGGTGTTCGAGATGCTGTTCGACATGCTGAAAGCGCGGGCCATCTACCTGGACAAGTATTACAACCTGACGAGGTATCCGAACTACCTGCCCGGCGGAATTCCCGCCGACGTGTTCGACAATCTGGAGGCGGAGCGGGCGCTTGAACTGGCGGAAGAGGTGCTGGGTTTCGTCCGGGACCGGCTGGCGGAGGAGTAAAAACGCAGGCGTGGGGGTGAGCAGGACGAAGGCGTGGGAGTACGCTGAGGGGATTCTGGACATTCCCAAACGTCGAGTGCCGGTCACGCTGCGTCACGGCAAGAGCGGGGTGGTGGTGCTGCACCGGGGACGGGTGATGACGCGCTGCTACAACTCGCAGGTGGGGCGGGTGGCAGCCCGGTACGTGGCGGAGGCCCTTGGGGTGGAGGTGCCGGAGGTGGGGGAGTCGGTAGAGACGGCGGTGAGCACCGGGGTGTTGTTTCGGGCGATTTCGATTGCGTCGCTAGACCTGAGGAAGCCTGCGACGCATCCCATTCTGGCGCGGATGCTGGAGGAGGCGGAGTTTCAGCGGGGGTAGGGGGGGTTCTTCGCCCCCATCCCAGCCTTCCCCCATCCAGAGGGAAGGGGGAGAAGATGGACTCCCGCCTTCGCGGGAGAAATGAGCGGCGAGGGGGAAGGGATTTTGGGGTAACGCTTGGGGAGCGGGAGTTAGGTTTCTATGGGGGTGTCGTCGCGGTTGCCCCACTCGGCCCATGAGCCGTCGTAGTTGCGAGCGTCGGGGTAGCCGAGGAGCTTGAGGACGAAGGTGCCGTGCGCCGCACGGATTCCCGCCTGTCAATGAGCGTCGATGCGCTTGTCAGGGGTAATGTCGTTGTCCTCGAGGATGCGGCGAATCTCATCGGCGGGCTTGAGCAGGTGGGTCCTTCCATCGACAAGCTCCAGCCACTCCAGGTGAACGGCTCCGGCGATGCGGCCGGGTCGTCGGTTGCCGCGGGTTGTTGCCCCTTCGTACTCGCCACGGCTTCTCACGTCCCAGACGACGGCGTCGGGACTGTTCATGTCGGTCATTAGCTGGTCGGTAGTCACCATCATGGAATCGTCCAGCCGAGGGGTGAAGGTAACGTCGGGAGTATCCCTGGTGGGTTTGTCGGTGAGGGGACGGCCTTCGGAGAGCCACTTGCGCCAGCCGCCATCCATGACTTTTACGTTGGTATGGCCGTAGTGGTGCAACGCCCACCAGAGGCGGGCGGCGTAGAGACCGCGGGAGTTATCGTAGGCGATGACAAGAGTATCGTCGCCGATGCCGAGGGATTCGGCGAGTTGTTTGAATCCATCGGGCCCAAAGATGTGGAGCCGGTTGGTGTCCGGGTCCTTCTGGTAGTGGTCTTCCTGGAAGACGGAGCCGGGGATGTGGGCGCGCTGGTACTGATCAGGAACGTCGCAGTCAACTACGCGGATACCCGGTTCAACTAGGTGCTCGCCCAGCCAGTCGGTGCTGGTCAGAAATTCAGGGTGCTCAAAGTCGGTCCGTTCACTCATGCCATGCTCCAAACTCACGTCCGCCATGATGTTCGTCCCGGCGGGCATATTATCTCGTATAATTGTCCACGGACAATATCCTACAAAATAGAGCCGGAGGCAACCGAGCCATGCCAAATCCAGTGATTCACTTCGAGATTCAGGTCAAGAATGCAGAGACAGGCCAGGAATTCTACCGGAAGCTGTTCGGCTGGGACATCAACGCCGACAACCCGATGAGCTACGGGGTGGTGGACACGCAGGCCGGGGGCATCAACGGCGGAGTGACGACGGACCCGGCGGCGCCGCGGGTCATATTCTACGTGGCCGTCGACGACCTGCAAGGCTATCTCGACAGGGCAGAGAGCCTGGGCGGGAAGACCGTCGTTCCGCCCACGGAGATACCGGGCGTGGTGACCTTCGCGGTGATGTCGGACCTGGAGGGCAACATGATCGGCCTGGTGTTAGACGATGGGGATGGCGGGGGACAGGGTTAATTCGGTTGCTTCTTGCCCATGCAGCGGCGCATTCATATACTTGGCCTACAGACGGGATAGGTATTCACTTGATTTCGGAGAGGTAAGAACCCATGGACATTGAAGAAGTACGCAAATTGCTGGGAGCGACGGGGGTAACGGTGTCGGAGGAGCGGCTGAAGGCGCTGGCGGAGACGATGACGATGTACCGTCCGAAAGTGGACGCGCTCTACGAGGTGGACGTGGACGACGTGGAGGCGGCGGGGTCATTTCAACCGGAGTGGACGGGAGAGTAGGCGGGGATTTACGCATCTTGTCAGCTCTACGCCAGTCACTCCCATTCCTTCGATAAGCTCAAGACAGGCTCAATCTTCCCCCATCAAGGGGGAAGAGGCTAAGAGTAAAGATGGACTCCCGCCTTCGCGGGAGAACGGAGAGGCGAGGGGGAAGAGGTTAAGAGGGAGATCAGGCACCTGAGACGAACAATATTTGAGGAGCGAATAGTATGTCGCAGCCATCCACGGAACTGTACCACCTGACCATACGAGAGGCGGCGGGGCTGATTGAGTCGAAGCAGCTTTCGCCGGTGGAGCTTACCCAGGCGCTTCTGGACCGCATCGACGCCATCGACGGAGATATCAAGAGCTACATCACGCTGTTGGGGGACGAGGCGCTGGCGCAAGCGCGGGCCGCTGAGGCGGAGATTCAAGCGGGCAACTATCGAGGCCCGCTTCACGGCATCCCCATGGGGCACAAGGACCTTTACGATACCAAGGACGTTTTGACCACGGGCCAGTCGAAGCTCTACGAACACCGGGTTCCAACGGAGGACTCCACTGCCATAGCGCGCCTGAACGAGGCGGGAAGCATCCTGCTGGGGAAGGTGGCAATGTTCGAGTTGGCAATGGGCGGACCGGAGACCAGCCTGTTCGACCAGACGCTGCACCCCTATGGAGCCGAGTACGCAACCGGTGGCTCGAGCAGCGGCTCGGCGACGGCGGTGGCAGTGGGTACGGCGATGGGTTCGCTGGGTTCCGACACGGGCGGCTCCATACGAGGGCCGGCATCGTCCTGCGGCATCGTCGGGCATAAGCCCACCTACGGGCTGGTGAGTCGATACGGGGTGCTGGACCTGAGCTGGTCGCTGGACCACTGCGGGCCGATGACGTGGACGGTGGAGGACTCGGCGCTGATGACGCAGGCTATCGCGGGCTACGACCCGAAGGACCCGGCATCGGCAAACGTTGCCGTGCCTGACTACTCGGAGTCGTTGCGCGAGGACGTGAAGGGGCTGCGGATCGGCGTGCCGGAGCACTACTGCTTCGGAGAGGAGTCGGGGACAGACGCTGAGGTGGAGGCGCTGGTGAAGAAGGCTTTGGAAGACCTGGAAAGTCTGGGCGCGCACGTGGAGCCGGTGACAATTCCATGCCTGGAGTACGCGCCGCAGGTGAACATCGTCATCATCATGAGCGAGGCGTACAGCATTCACCTTCCCAACGTCAGGACGCAGCCTGAGAAATTCGGCGAGAACTTCATCAAGCACCTGTACACGGGCGGGCTGTTTTCGGCCAGCGACTACATTCAGGCCCAGAGGGTGCGGAGCCAGATTCGGCGGGAGTTCCACGAGGTTATGAAGAATTACGACCTACTGGCGCTGCCGATGGGCCACCGGACGGTGGGGAAGCTGGAGGACTTCGAGCCGGGGTCTTCCCTGTACGGCCCGAGCTTCATGGCGCCCTTCAACCAGACGGGGATGCCCGCGATTTCCTTCCCGTGCGGGTTCAGCAAGGAAGGGCTGCCGGTAGGGATGCAGATAGCGGGGCGGGTCTTCGACGACGCGACGGTGTTTCGGGCGGCGTACACGTACCAGCAGCACGCGGGGCATTATAAGAGCAGGCCGATAGCGTGAGGGGCGTTATGCAAGCATCGCCATGATCAACCACACCGACCAAGCACAGTTGGACATGATATACGACGGCCCGGCTCTGGCCGACGGTTCCATGAATGTGCGTGATCTGGGCCCGGCGCTGATGGCGGTTGGGAGCTTATTCGAGGCGGCGAATCGCGCCACCAACGGGGAACGAGCTTCCATCAGCGTCAACGTCAGGGCAACATCTGCAGGTTCATTCCATATCCTGTTCGAAGTCGTACAGAGCCTTCAGATGAGCAATGTGTTGGGGGCTGAGTTTAGCGACATCATCACTACCGCGAACGCATTGAAGGGATTGTTAATTGGAGGTAGTGGCCTAATCGGGATATTTGGCCTGGTCAAGTGGCTAAGAGGAAGACGCCCAGAAGTCAAAAAGATAAATGATAGCCTCTATAGTCTTACAATTGGAGACGAAACCTACGAGGTACCCCTTGATTTACTGCGACTCTACCAGGACGCTTCCGTCCGTCAAAACTTGCAAGACATCGTCAAACCGGTAAGTCAACCTGGAGTGGAGCGCTTCGCCATCGGCGAAGGAGGAAAAGTTACCCAAGAAATCTCCAAGGATGATCTTCAATCATTTGACCCCCCGGAGATCAGAGATTTAATTACGGACGAGGTGAGACAATATGCCTTCTCAATCGTCAGCCTGGCCTTTAAAGAGGGCAATCATTGGCGCTTGACGGACGGACAGAATACCTTTTCAGTACAAGTTAACGACGAGGCCTTCTTGCGAAGAGTTGATGCAAACCAGGTTTCCTTTGCCAAGGGAGATGTGCTGATTTGCAAGTTGAGAACTCAGCAATGGCAGGTCGAAGATGGCGTTAGGTCCGAGTATGAGTTGGTAGAAGTTGTGGAACATCGCTCTGCCAGGCAGCTTCCCCTATTCAATGGTGAAATCATTAATGGCGAAATATAGAATTAACGAAGGACGGGTGAAGACAGTTGGCTGAAGGAAATGGAATGAGGACGGCTCTGTTTGAGAGTCACGTGGGTATGAAGGCGCGGATGGTGCCTTTTGCGGGCTGGGAGATGCCCGTGCAGTACGCGGGGATTCTAGCGGAGGCCAACGCCGTTCGCACAAAGGGGGGTATTTTCGACGTTTCCCACATGGGGCGCATCTACGTTTCCGGGCCACAGGCGACGGACCTGATGGAGTGGATTCAGACGGGTCGTATCGGTAACCTTCGGCTGGGACGGGCCCGGTATTCGCTCATCTGCAACGAAGAGGGCGGAATCATGGACGATACGGTGTCCTACCGGCTTGAGGATAACCGGTACCTGCTGATATGCAACGCATCGAATCGATCCGCAGTTGTCGCGTGGCTGGAGCGATGGCAGCGGGAGCGGTACTCGCAGACGACGCTGGAGGACGGGACCACGAGCACGGTGATGATTGCGGTCCAGGGGCCGGACGCCGCATCGCTGGTAGACTGCATGAGCGTGGATTCGCCCTCCGGCCTGCGTTTCTTCGGCAGCATGGAAGCGACGGTGCTGGGTCTGAAGATGTTCGTGGGAAGGACGGGATACACGGGGGAGGACGGCTTCGAAATCGTGTCGGACGCGAGGGATGGGGCAGATCTTTGGAATGCGCTGCACGAAGGCGGGATGGCCCCTTGCGGGTTGGGATCCAGGGACGTGCTTAGGCTGGAGGCGGGATTGCCGCTTCACGGGACCGACATTGATCTGACGACCACGCCGCTGGAGGCGGGGTTGGAGCGTTTCGTTCGTCTTGGCAAGGACTTTGCCGGCGCGGAAGTGCTGCGCAGGCAGAAGGATGAGGGCGTGAATCGGACGCTGGTGGGTCTTTTCTCAGAAGGTCGCAGCATCCCGCGGCACGACTATTCCATCCTGGCGGAGGGGGAGCCTGTGGGGCGGATTACGAGCGGTAGCTACTCTCCGACGCTTGACAGGAATATAGCTATGGGCTATGTTGAATCGCGGCTGTCCGAGGAGGGCCAGAGCCTTCAAATTGACATCCGGGGAAGGCCGACAAGAGCCACAGTTACAAGCCTTCCCTTCTACAGGAGAAAGTGAGTCGGGTGAGCGCCTACAGCGTTGGGAACGCCGCGACTTCCGCCCGTCACTTTTGCAACATTCCAGCGACGGTATAGAGATGAATCCAACGGACAGGAAATACTCCAAGGAGCACGAATGGGCCTTAGTGGACGGCTCAGGGCTGGTGGTTGTGGGCATCACCCACTACGCCCAGGACCAGCTTGGAGACGTGGTGTACGTGGAGCTTCCCAGCAGCGGGACCCAGGTCGGCCAGTTTGATAAGCTGGGGGAGATTGAGTCGGTGAAGGCCGTTTCGGATATTTTCTCGCCGGTAGGCGGCCAGGTGGTCGAGGTCAACGGGGAGTTGGAGGGTCAGCCGGAGCTGGTGAACGACGACCCCACCGGCGGTGGCTGGATGGTAAAGGTGAGATCAGAAAACGCCGATGCAGAGATGGCCAACCTGATGACGGCGGAGGAGTACGAGTCTTTCCTGGAGTCTGAGGCCCACTAGCGGTGAGCGACAACGGCTCCGTTCCCTTCCAGTCCCACTACATGCCCAACACACCCGCCCAGCGCAGGGAGATGCTTGAGGCTTTGGGGCTGGGCTCCATCGACCAGCTATTCGAAGACATACCGGCGGAGCATCGCAGTCCGTTGCTGAACATACCGCCGCCAACGTCGGAGCTGGAACTGCGTGCCGAGTTGGAGGCGATGGCGGGAACGAACCGGCACACGGGGGCGTACGCTTCATTCCTAGGGGCCGGCGTGTACAACCACTTCATACCCAGCATAGTGAAGCCGCTGATAACCCGGGGCGAGTTTCTGACGTCGTACACGCCCTACCAGGCGGAGGCCAGCCAGGGCACACTGCAGGTGGCCTACGAGTTTCAGACGATGATTTGCAGCCTGATGGGGATGGAAGTGGCCAACGACGGTATGTACGAGGGAGCTTCCAGCCTAGCGGAAGCAGCGCTGATGGCGTGCCGCGTTACCGGGCGGGAGGAGATCTGCGTGCTCAATACCGTATCGCCCACCTATCGTGAGGTGGTTGAGACGTACGCCCTTCCACAGGGACTGAAGGTAACCATTATGGACGCAGTAAGGTCGCGGCTGCCCGAGGGCGCCGCCTGCCTGCTGACGCAGTACCCGAACTTCTATGGGTACATGGAAGACCTGTCTGCCCACAAGGTGGCGGCCCAGGAGCGGGACGCTCTGCTGGTGGTATCAACGGACCCGGTGGCGATGGGTATGTTCCGCCCTCCGGGAGATTTCGGCGCAGACGTGGTGACGGGAGAGGGACAGGCTATCGGGGTGCCGATGAGCTTCGGCGGGCCTTATATCGGGCTGTTCGCCACCCGAAAGAAGTATCTGCGACAGATGCCCGGTCGGATTGTGGGGCGAACGGTGGACTCGGAGGGCAAGACTGGCTACGTGCTGACGCTCCAGACGCGGGAGCAGCACATCCGGCGGGAGCGGGCGACGAGCAACATCTGCACCAGCCAGGCGCTGCTGGCTCTAGCTAGCGCCATTGCGACGGCTGCACTGGGAAAGCAGGGACTACCCAGGATAGCGGATCTCAGCTATCACAAGGCCCACTATGCAGCGTCGCTCATCGGACGGGTGGCGGGATATTCCTTCCCCATACGGGGGACGTTCTTCAAGGAATTCGTGGTAAAGTGCCCGACTAGCCCCAGCGTCATCAATGAGCGGCTCCTGGAGAGCGGGATTATAGGCGGGCTGGACATCAGCCACGTGATGCCCAACTGTATGCTCTTTTGCGTCACGGAGATGAACACGCGCCAGGAGATAGAGGCCCTCGCGGGTGCGCTCTCGGAGTTCAGCCGGTGAATACAATGGAGAACAATCGCCGCCTGTTGATGGAGCGGAGCGTGCCCGGTCGCGTGGGGACGGTGCTGCCGGACCTGGACGTGCCGAAGCAGCCCCTGCCTAGTCAAGCGTTACTGCGGGAGGAAGTGGACCTGCCGGAGATAACGGAGCCTGAGATTGTCCGCTATTTCACGAACCTAAGCCGGATGAATTTCTCCATCGACACCCACTTCTACCCTCTCGGCAGCTGTACGATGAAGTACAACCCCAAGATCAACGACGAAGCGGCCTTCCTGCCCGGGTTCGCCGCCATTCATCCGCTCCAGCCCGCTGCCCAGGTGCAGGGAGCGCTGGAGCTGATGCACCATCTTCAGGACTGCCTGACGGAGATTACGGGGATGGCCGGGACCAGCCTGGCGTCCTTGGCCGGTGCGCAGGGCGAGCTTTGCGGGATTCTGATGATTCAGAAGTACCACCGGGACCGGGGCGACGGACACAGGTTGAAGATGCTGGTGCCCGACAGCGCACACGGGACTA
>DAOUKX010000093.1:0-4928 GCA_034420855.1 Dehalococcoidia bacterium | reverse complement strand
CGTCATCAGCGTAGTCCATCAGCTTCTCGTACTCCACAGCCGGCACCCCCACGAACATGGCCATTCTGTCCATAAGCGGGCCGCAGATACGACGCTGGTACCTTGAGGCCATGCCGTGGCTGCATCCGCACTCCTTCTCTGCGTCGCCGTAGAACTCGCAGGGACAGGAGTTCATGGCGGCACAAAGTCCCTTAAGGCCTTCGGCACCGAAACACCCCAGTGCCGTACTGTTGAGTACTATTCCACAATGTTCATGATTCTAGATGTTTGTTCATATTGCAATTCAAAACGGAATGGACACTCTTTCTGTTCTGTCAAGGTGGCCTGCTTTCTCGGAAATTAGCAGATTTGTGACGAAAATCAGGCGTGAGGGAAGTCAACTATGAGCTTGATGCTCCTATAGAAGTCAAGAGGGCACTTGAGCTTTCTGGTTGAGGTTCCGCAGGGTGGAGAATACCTCACGGGCGACGTAGCGTTTGAGGCAGCGGATCACCTCCTTCTTGCTCATCCCCTGGGAGGAGCGACGGCGCATGTATGCCCGAGTTCGTTTGTTATGGCATAGTCTGACGATTACGCGGTGGAGGGCCGCGTTGGCCTGACGGTGGCCGCCGCGGTTGAGGCGATGGCGGTTGGTCCGGCCCGAGGAAGCAGGTATGGGATTTACGCCGCACAGAGAGGCGAAGGCGGCCTCTGTGCGGAGACGCTGGGGGTTGCTTCCAGCAGCCACGAGCAGGGTTGCCGCCGTGTCGGGCCCTATTCCGAAGCTGCCCACCAGGTCCGGGGCTACTTAGTTGATGAGCCGCTTGAGCTCAGCCTCCAGGTCCTTGATTTCCATGCCGAGTTGATGGTAGCGGCGGGCCAGGGAACGAAAGGTATGCTTAGCCGCTGCGGTGGGACTGTCCAGGCGGCCGGGCCGGAAGCTTCAGCAGACGGAAACCAGGCCAGCAGTGGTGCTGCCGCTGAGGGACTCCCGCAGCTGGGCTGGGGAGGTGAAGATCAGTGCTTTCATCTGGTTAAGGGCCTGGGTGCGGTCTTTACCCGCCGAGTCCTTGGCGCCTTTGCGCACGCGAATCATCTCCACCTCGCCCTCCCCCGATTTGGGTGTGGCGTTGGCCACGCCGGCAAGCACCGACCGGGCTGCCGACTCGGCGTCGGTGGGATCACTCTTCCCCTTGCGATAGCGTATCGTGCGGGCAGGCCTGTTCACCTCGACAGCGGTGAAGCCGCGACTGCCCAGGAATCGGGCGACTCCGGCTCCATAGGAACCGGTGCCCTCAATGCCGAACGCCTGAATCTCACCCATCTCCAACGACCACCGTTCCAGGTCCTCATAGCCACGGATGGTCGCTTGGGAGTGAAACTCCCCCAACCGGACACCACGTCCTTGTCCTGGTGAGTGTCCACGCCGACCACCACCTTGAAGGAACTGAGGCCCTCCTGTACGTCGACTCCAATCATGACAGCCTCCTCTCATCTGGTAGACTACGCACCGGCAGGGCGAGCGGACAGGACTGCGATGGGACATGGGGTCAAGCTCCTATTAGGTCACTGCTCGCCTCGCTCAGTGCGCTTGCGGGAGCCACCTCAAATCGAGTCAACAGATCAGCCTGAAGGCATGATGCCAGTCTCAGAAGGGGTCAGACCCGAGCCAAGGTAGCTCGGGATCCATCATCGCAGTCTCAGAAGTAGGCGGTACGCACTCCGAAGAGGACGACGGCTACGATTACCTCTAATATGGGCATGTTCGCTACGAAACAGGGAGATTCCGACATGCTTGCTACGAGAACGGGAACGCAACATATGCCGGGAAGTTGGGCAACCCACTTCTGAGGCAAGCTCAACTATGTATTTGCCAAAGGTTTCGGCTGGCTGCGTTGGTGGAAAATTCAGACCGTATCCTAAATTAGCCTGAACTGAATATATCTAATGATCTCCTCAGGGTTGCACGCTGGGTTAAAGAACGGGAAAAGATATCCAGTGACGGGGGAAACACTTTCGATTTGTCTGCGAGTAAAGACCCAACCTTGCCGCACCCAGGGAAAGGCAAATCTCAGATCGCTGAGTGTACCAGTCCTACCCAATTGCACTCATCAGAATCGTCATATCCCACTTAAAGGTACTCCGATTGGACCTCTTGATTGGTCGGTTAAGGCCGATGGTCGGGAGTTTTCCGGCCTCAAATCGGCCGCGGCCATAGATAAGGTCGTGCATTCCTCAGCGATTCTGGAATTTGATATGCCAGCTACTGGACTCGCGTAGCCAGATACGTCAAGTTTCAGCAACCGAATAACCCACATCCTCAGGCACAAACCCATCGTGGGCTCGAATTTAGCTTTACGTGCTTCATTGACTGTTTCAAGCCCTTTGTCGTGCAAAGGCCCCCAGCACATCTAGTGAATTAGGAATGACTATAAAATGAATCCCTAGATATCGTTGTTTTTTGCGTGCGTAGCGTTCCGTGACCGGTGAAAGGCCTACCTCTTCCCTTCGATCTAACTATTGACAAAGGAACCACCGTTCTTTATTCTTCTGTTCTCATTATTCCAGGGAACAGAAGATCCGGCAGAAGGGCTTATGAAACTGGCCTGCGTACTCATACCTCACCTGAGGGCCCTGGTGGAGCTGCGGCAACGCCCCCATCTGAAAAAGAAACCATTTGTCATAGCGGACCGCTCCAGGGGACGACCGATCGTCGTGGACTTCCTTCCCGATGGCGCGGGTATAAGTAGGGGAATGGCCCTGGGCCAGGCCATGTCCCTCCACGAGGGTGTTGGCATCCCCGCAGTGCTGGAGTCTGACGAGTCCCACTACCGGAGGGTATTCGACGGGGTCCTCTCCGCCCTGCAGGGAGTTACCGACCGCGTGGAGGCGGCGGAGTTAGGCACAGCCTACGTGGGCATTAACGGGCTGGAAGGAATGTACGGCGGCGAGGCCCGGCTGGCCCACGCCCTGCTCAACGCCATCCCCCTGGACCTGCAACCTGGGGTGGGCCTGGCCCACGGCAAGTTCTCGGCATACATGGCCGCTATGAAGAGCAAGCCCCACAGGGCCGTCCGAATACCCGCCAACGTGAAGTCCTTCCTCGCTCCACACCCAATTGAATTGCTCCCCGTCTCCTCAAAGCTCAAGGATGAAATACACCGCCTGGGCCTACACCGCATGGGAGATGTTGCCTCCCTGACAAGGGACGTGTTTGCAGACAGGTTCGGCTCCAAAGGCCGGAAGGCCTGGGAGTTGTGCAACGGCATAGACCAGAGCCCCCTCGTCCCGATGGCTTTCGAGGAAGCCGTGGTGGAAAGAACGTCGTTGCCTTTCCATACATCCTCCATGGAGGTGCTACTGGTTGCCCTGGACACCCTTCTGAAGAGGGCCTATGCAAGGCCGGACATTAAGGGACGATGCGCGGGAGCGGCGGATATTTCCTGCACAGCAGTGGGCTGGCCGCCCTGGGAAAAAACTATCAGGTTCAAACATCCCGCCGGCTCGTGGCAGAGGGCATCCTCCGTCCTGAGAAGCCGGTTGGAGATGGACCCGCCAACTCAACCGGTGGAGGAGATGTCCCTGACCCTGTCAAACTTCACCTACGAATCTGGAACCCAGATGGAGATGCTCAGAAACTCCCGGGACGACATGCACGAGCGTCTCGTGGAGGTGGACAGAAAGCTGAAACCTCTCATGGGCGGCGGTCACGCCCTGCACACCATCGCCCGCGTAGCCCCCTGGCATCCAGCGCCGGAGATGCGCGCCCTGCAGGTGCCCGTGGACCCGTCGGGCAGGGACGCCATCAAGCCCCTCCAGACGCCGCAGCCCGTGGAGGTGAGGACGGAAGGGGACGGAGAGCCTGCGTCCGTGCGGGTAGGCAATGACTGGCGGCGGGTGGCCCGCATCGACGACCGGTGGACCTTCGACCTCTGGTGGCTCCCCCAGCCCGTCACCCGCTCCTACTACCGGGTGGACCCGGGCGACGGCCGGCGCATGACTCTGTTTCGCGACGGAAGAAACGATAACTGGTACAGGCAGGGCTCGGCATGACCACGGCATACGCAGAACTCCACGCCAAGAGTTTTTATTCCTTTGGACAGGGTGCATCTCACCTTCACGAATTGCTAACCAGAGCCGGAGAGCATGGCTATTCCGCCCTGGCCCTGACGGACACCAACCTGTGCGGCGCGTTGGAGTTCGCCCGTATGGCCGGAGATCTCGGTATCCATCCCATCACCGGCGGCGAACTTTCTCTGACTGACGGCTCCCGCCTCACCCTCCTCGCTCAGACCCGCGCAGGATACTCCAACATCTCCCGCCTCTTCACCCTCGCCAACAGTACCGACCGCCGGAATCCACGGCTGGACCCCGCTTACCTGCCCCACCACGCGGAGGGCGTCACCCTACTGACGGGAGGCCGCGACGGGTTCCTAGCCCGGCTCGCCACAGAAGACCGCATCTACGATGCCCACAAGCTCCTGCGAGATTACATGGACTGGTTCGGCCCGGACTCCGTATTCGTGGAACTCCAGCAGAACCTCCTTGAAGGGGACACGGACCGCAACAGGAAGCTGGCGGAAATCGCAAGGGACAACGACGTTCCCGTGGTAGCCACCAACAACGCCCACTACCACTCCCCGGAGCGTTCCCGACTCCAGGACGCCCTCGTCGCCGCCAGCCTCAATGTCACCATCGACCAGGCCCTGCCCCATCTGAAGCCCAACCACCACCTCTACCTCAAGTCCCCTGCCCAGATGGAACATCTCTTCAGAGAGATGCCAGAGGCCGTCTCCAATACCCTTAATGTGGCGGAGCAGTGCGCCTTCAACCTCGGCACGGACCTGGGCTACACCCTGCCAGACCCCGCAGTCCCCCAGGGATACACTCCCGAGAGCTACATTCGCCGCCTCTGCTACGAGACCGCAGCCCGTCGCTACAACGGCTCC
>DAOUKX010000092.1:0-7093 GCA_034420855.1 Dehalococcoidia bacterium | reverse complement strand
AAGGCTTTCGGCGCATCTTCTCTCGCTTCGACAAGCTGGATGTCATCTTCCTGGGCTTTATATTGATGGCGCTCATTTTCGATGCGTTGATTAGTGTGAACACGCCCTAGTCTACGACGATCTCCACGACCCGTCGGAAGCGCCCCGAATCAGCTTCGGACACAACCCCCAGCGTCTCTCCGGCGTGGCCCTTGAGATGGAGATGCACCCCCTCCTTCAGCGCGTGGAACGCAAGCGGCTGATCCGCTCCTGGGTCTACCGGCGGCGGGCCTAGATGGCCCTGAAGATGCAGGAACGTAGCCTGGTGGAAGCAGGCATTCACAGCAGACGCCGCGCAATGGAGCGGCTGGGCGTCACTGACCCCGATTCCGAGCAGAAGACCATACGCCGCGAAACTATGGCAGAAACTACATCTAGTGCATAAAGGAGGCATCATGGAAAAGGAACTAAACGAGAACAGGACCGAGGCAGTTCATATGAAAGTCGACTCCACGAACACACCCGAGAACCTCGAAGAAAAAGAGACCCCTCCCTCCGAGGAGGCAAGCGAAAACGCAGAAGAACCCTCGCCACTGGAAGATCGTGTGACTGAGCTTGAACAGCAGTTGGAGCAGGCAGAGGCCAACCGGGTAGAGAGTCAGGAGCAACTAGCCACGACGCAAAAATCCCTGGCGGAAGCGGTCTCCCGCTACCTGGCCATGCTGCTGGAGTCCATGCCGTAGGCGCCCGAGTCAATGGTCGTCGGCGAGACCGTCGACGTAGTGGACCGCTCCTTCGCCGAGGCAAGGGCACTGGTGGAGCGTGTGAAGCGCGAGGTGGAGGAAAAACTCGCCAAGGAGCGCCTCCCGGCAGGTTCGCCCACTCCCGGCCCCGCCGGCTTCTCCTCCCTAACCCCCATGGAGAAGATCCGCTCCGCCCTCTCCAAGCCCTAACCCCTGCCCCCTTCTTCGTTATTCCTGCGAAAGCAGGAACCCGTCTTTCCCTTCTCCCGTTCTGGAAGAAGGTTAGGCCTGTCCTGAGTCTTTCGAAGGGATGAAGGTCCTCCCACCCCTCTTACCTCTTCCCCCTCCACCGGGGAAGATTAAGCCTGTCCTGAGCTTGTCGAAGGGATGGGGGTGGTTCCCCCCAACACTCCACTCCCCTATACCCATGAACACCGCCAGCCTATAATAGGCAATCACGTCAGGGTGCGCCTCCCAGGGAAAGAAAAATGAACTTACAATTCGCCGCCACCTCCCGGCCCGGCCACCACGCGGAAGTGGTGGAGTGGGTGCAGGCCGCCGAAGCCCTCGGCTACCACCGCATCGGCATCGCCGATTCCCCCGCCCTCTACCGGGATATTTGGGTCTCCCTCACCCACGTGGCCCTCAACACCCGCCGCCTTCCCTTCGGCTCCTGGGTCACCAACCCCGTCACGCGCCACCCCGTGGTCACCGCCAGCGCGGCTTCTGCCCTCGCGGAAATCGCCCCCGGCCGCGTCTGCATCGGCATCGGCTCCGGCAACAGCGGCGTCTACAACGCCGGTCGACGCGCCGCTTCCCTCGCGACCCTCCGCGAGTACGTTACCTCCCTTCGCGGACTATTGACGACAGGCGAGTCCGAGTACCAGAGCGGCACAGCCCGCCTCCGCTGGTTCGACAAGGATAGAAAAATCCGAATCTACATTGCCGCCCACGCCCGCGGCTCCCTAAGGCTGGCGGGCGAGCTCGCCGACGGCGTGGTCATCGGCACAGGCACAACCTCGGAGGTGGTGGAAGGTTCCCTACAAACCTTGGCAGAGGGTGCCCGCATCGCCGGTCGAGACCCGGCAAACATAGATGTCTGGTGGTCCGTGCCCTTCAACCTCCGCGACAGCGAAGACGAGGTACTGGACCCCCAGGGCGGCCCGGCGAGGGAGGCCAACTACCTCAACCGCTTCACCCTCAAGGGCAAATTCGTCCCCAGGCAGTACTGGGAAGGCATCCGCGCCCTCGCTCAGGCCTACGACCTCAGCACCCACGGGCGTCCCACGCAGGAGCAGATCCGCACCTACGACACGCTGGCCGAAGAGTACGGCGTCCGGGAGTACCTGCTGCAGCGATTCGGGGGCATCAGCGGCACCGCCGAACAGTGCATCGAAAAGCTCCGCCAGAACGCCACCATCGGCGTGAGCCAATACAGCATCAACGTCCCCGACGAAAACCGCCCCCAGCGCCTCCGTCGCATGATGGACGAAGTCATCAGCCGCGCCTGACCCGCCTATGACGAAACACCCGTTGCGCTGTACAATAGTATCTGGCGCCGTCCCAAACGAAGAGGAACCCAATGAACAGTCAAGAAATCCTGGAAGCCCTTAAGCGTCATAAGCCCATTCTCAAAGAGAGATTCGGCGTGAAGGAGCTCGCTCTCTTTGGCTCCTTCGCCCGCGACCAGGCCTCAGAAGACAGCGACGTAGACATCATCGTCAAATTCAACGGCCCGGCTACGTCCAAAGGCTACTTCGGAACCCTCTTCTATCTGGAAGAGCAACTGGGTCGTACCGTAGACTTGGCGACTGATAAGTCGCTGCGTTCCGAAATCCTCCCCTTCGTGGAAAGAGACGTCATAAGTGTCTGAGTCTAGGGATACAAGATTCCTCTGGACTATCTATGTGAAAGACATGCTCCAGTTCGCCAATGAAGTCTTGTACTTTACCAGCGGTCTAAATCAGAGCGCGTTCGTCAATGATCTGCGTACTTATCGAGCCACGTTGAAGACCATCGAGATGATAGGAGAGGCGGCGGCCAAGATGCCAGCCTCCGTCAGGCTATCTCATCCCCATATCGCTTGGGCCAACATTATCGGAACGCGCAACCGGGTTACCCACTTCTATTCCGGCATTGACGACGACATTATCCGGGACATCGTCCAAACCGACATCCCAACCCTGCTGCCCCAACTTGAAAAGTTGTTAGCAGACCAGAAGTCCGATCAGCCCTAACCCCCGCGCCCATTCTCCCCTACGATCTCCATCGGCCGCGAGTTCGTGACAACAACGTTAGTCGAAAGTCCTGCACCATAGCCCATAGGAGAAAGCAGCTTGTACACGTCCATCTACATATACCGGATCAAGAAGGAAAACGTCGAGGATTTCCTGGCTATCGAGCATGAGGCCGCGAAGGTATATCTGGAACACGGAGCAAGATTCTATGACGTTTATAGGGCCTCAAATCTAACGGATATATATGGCTGTTTGGCGTTCCCGGACGCGATGGATGTGGGCGATAACGAGGAAGTGTTGGTGGGACTGACCGGCTTCAATGACAAGCTCCATCACGACAGTTCCATGTCCAATGTGAACGAAGACCCAAGGATCCAGGATCTCTTCGCAAGGGTGACCAGGGTGTTACGCTTGGACCGTACTGTCCGCGGCGAATTCGAGCTGGTAAACTAGCCGACCGGCCCTAACCCCCGCGCCCGTTATTCCTCACGAAATCCCCCAGCCGCTCCACCGCCTTGGCGATGTTCTCCGCCGAGTTGGCGTAGGACAGACGCACAAACCCCTCCCCGTACTCGCCGAATGCGCCTCCCGACAGCAGCGCCACCCCCGCCTCGTTCAGCGCCCGCTCCTGAAAATCGCCGCTCTCAAAGCCCGTCCCCTCAATGCTGGGGAAGACGTAGAAGGCCCCCTCCGGCACAGCACACTCGATGCCAGGGATGCTGTTCAGCCCCACCACGATCAGGTCCCGCCGCTTCCGAAACTCGTCCACCATGTTCAGCACCGGCTCCTGCGGCCCTTCCAGCGCGCGGATCGCCGCCCGCTGGGTGAAGCTCGCCGCGCACGACACGCTGTTCGCCGCCAGCTTCACCACGTGTTCCGTCAGCCAGTGGGGGAACACCCCGTACCCCAGCCGCCAGCCCGTCATCGCGTAGGACTTGGAGAACCCGTCCAGGATAATCGTCCGCTCCGCCATCCCCGGCAGCGACGCTATGCTGTGGTGGGCGCCTTTGTAGATGATGTCCTTGTAGATTTCGTCGGAGAGAATAACCACGTCCTTCCGCGAACCCAGCAGTGCAGCCAGGCGCTCCACATCCTCCCTCCCCATGACGGACCCCGTCGGATTCTGCGGCGAATTTAGTATCACCAGCTTGGTCCGGTCGGAGAGCTTGCTCTCCAGATCGTCCAGGTCCATCCGGTTGCTCTCGTCGGGCAGCAAACGCACCGGCACCAGCTTCGCCCCGCAGAAGTTTATCATCGACTCATAGATGGGGAAGCTGGGGTTGGGATAGAGCACCTCGTCCCCCGGCTGGCACAGCGCCATTATGGTGAAGAACATGATCGGCTTACCCCCCGGCGTGACCACCACCTGGCCCGGCTCTATCTCCAGTCCGCGCGTCGCGTTGACGTTATTGGCGATGGCCTCCTGAAGCTCCGGCAGACCCGCGGATGGGCCGTAGTGGGTGTAGCCCTGCCGCAGCGCCTGTATGCCGGCGTCCACAATGTGGGAGGGCGTGTCGAAGTCCGGCTCCCCTATCTCCAGGTGCACCACGTCGTGGCCCTTAGCCTCCAAAGCCTTGGCCTTGGCCAGCACCTCGAAAGCGGATTCCGTCCCCAGATTGTTCATCCTGTCTGCTGCTGGCAAATGGCTCCTCCCAATTGGCGTCAACCCTTTTTAACAGAGCGTGACGAAAAGCGCAACGACGCCCACCTTGTCCCCGCGAAGACAAGAACCCACACCCACCCTAAAATGCTAAAATGTACCCGCATCCAATCCCGCCGACCAGTTACCGGAGGTTTTCCATGAAGAGCAGCGACGTTGTAATCGTGGGGGGCGGCGCAGTCGGCTGCGCCACCGCCTATTTCCTGTCCCAGGCGGGCGCTGATGTGACGGTCATCGAGAAGAACCGCATCGCCTTTGGGGCCTCCGGCTACGCCATGGGATTGTTGAGCCCTCTCTACGGCATGGGCATCCCCGGCCCGCTGGAAGGCTTGTCGCTGAACGGCTTCCTGATGCACCGCGATCTTGCCGCCGAGCTTCCCGAAGCCACCGGCGTCGACTACCACGCCCACCCCCACGACTCCATCTATCTCTCCCTCTCCGATGAGGACGAGGCTGGGCTGCGGGATATCGCGTCCTATTCCGGCAACGTCGACGGCGTTTCCTACCAGTGGTTGACCGGACAACAGCTCAAGAGCATAGAGCCGCGATTGACCCCCGCCGCCGAGCGCGGAATGCTCGTCCGCGGCACCTGGGTGCTGGAGGCCGACCAGTACACGGAAGCGTTAGCGGCGGGGGCGAAGCTCCACGGCGCGACTTTCCTCGACCGTGCCGTTACCGGCTTGACCCGCCGCTCCACCGGCGCAGTGGTCCAGACGGACCAGGGCGACATCGAAGCTGACGCCATCATCCTGGCAATGGGCCCCTGGACGGGCGACGCTGAGAAGTGGCTCGGCGTCCCAATCCCCGTCGGTCCCCTCAAGGGTCAGATAGTCCGCATGGATATCGGTGGCCCACCCGTTACATGCTCCGTCCACTACGCCAGCAACTACGCCGGACGGAAAGCCGACGGTCTCACGTGGATAGGTACCACCGAGGAACGCGTCGGTTTCGACAACGAACCCACCCAGGAAGCGCGCGATCGGATAATTCGCGAAGTTGGAGAATTCTTCCCGCCCGCGCTGACGGGAAAGGTTGTCCATCAGACGGCCTGCTTGCGCCCGGTGGCCCCCGACGGCCTGCCCGTCATCGGCCCCATCCCCGGCTGGGAGGGCGTCTACCTCTCCACCGGCGCCGGAAGAAAGGGCATCATCCTCAGCCCATCCATGGGCAAGCTCACGGCAGATATGGCCCTGGGCAGCGGCGACGAAATGGCAATCGCCGCCTTCTCCCCCGACCGCTTCAGCTCCATAGCCCCGTGCTGAAGTACCGCTCGCCGATGTCGTTGAAAATCGTCACCACCTTGCCATCGCCCGCCCGCTCGGCGACGATGAACGCCCCCAGCACGTAAGCTCCCGAGCTCTGCCCGGCGAACAACCCCTGCGACGCCAGTTCCATCGACACGGCCCGCGCCTCGTCGATGTCGATGGACAGCATCTCGTCCACCACGCTCTCGTCCAGCGTCTGCGGCGTGATGTGCCCCGGCCCCAGCGGCTTCAGCCCTTCCACGCCGGGCCACTCCGGGGGATTCACGCCGATGACCTGTATCGACGGATCATACTCCTTCAAACGACGTCCCACTCCGCTGATGGTCCCGCCCGTCCCCACACCCGCCACGAAGTGGGTGATGTCTGGCGCCTGCCTCAGAATCTCCTCGCCCGTGGTGTCGAAGTGGGCCTGCGGGTTAAACTCGTTGGAGTACTGATCGCACCAGAAGTAGCGATCAGGCTCTCCCTCGTATCGACGCTTCACCTCCCGCAGGGTCTCGTCGTAGCCCAGCATCGGGTCAGTGAAGATGATTTCCGCGCCGTGGGCCAGCAGCCGCTTCTTCCGCTCCTGGCTGGCGTTCTCCGGCATCACCAGCGCCACCCGATAGCCCAGCACCGCGCCGATCATTGCGTAGGCGATGCCCGCATTACCAGAGGTGGCGTCCAAAATTATTTTGTCCCTCGTCAACTCTCCCGACAGGATCGCCTCCCCCAGCATCCGCAGCACTGGCCGGTCCTTGATGGAGCCTCCGGGGTTCAGGTGCTCGTACTTGGCAAACACGGGCGCACCGCCTCGACTGTTGGGGATCCGCGCCAGCGGCGTATTGCCGATGGCCTTCAGCGGCGGATAGCCGTCCAGGAACTCCAGAAACTCCGTGGATAGGGACAAAAAGCTACACCTCACCCGACAATTTCAGGAAGGAAGACGCCCCAACTTAGGGACTACCGAGCCTCCCTCCCCCACCAATCGAGTATAGCCACTGCAGATGTAAGCGTAAAGCGTAGCGGTGGACCCAGATCCACCGTCTAGGAAAAGAAGAAGGCCTCGTTGGAGCCGGCAGCAAAGCCAGCTATGATGGAAAGTGCCAAAAACAACCCATCACCAACGAGGTGCGACTATTATGCAGCAAGGACCACTGCCAATCCAGTACGCAGAGGAGAACAGCTCCACGGGTATGACGGCCCTATCAGGACTGCCAGCGTATTTGG
>DAOUKX010000091.1:0-18445 GCA_034420855.1 Dehalococcoidia bacterium | reverse complement strand
GCTGGGAAGGGAGTTTCTGCTGGATATGAGTTTGTTCAGATATACGGACGTGGGGCTGCTGCTGGTCTGGTATCTGATTCTGGTCGTATTCGTAGACCTGGCTACGATGTTCTTGCGTCGTCTGGCCCGTTAGTCCTTCTCCGCCAGCGCCTCTACGAGGGGCGGCAGATATTCCTCCCACGATCCCAGGATGCAGAAGTCCGCCGCCTGGAAAATGGGATGACGCCGGGTGGTGTTGATGCCAACCACTGTGCCCGCCTTCTGGATGCCTACGACGTGATTGAAGTCGCCCCGGATGCCGACGGCAATGTAAAGCCCGGGAGCGATGGCTCGACCAGTGAGGCCCACCTGAAGCTGTTTAGGCAGCCATCCCATGTCGGTGATGCTGCGGGTGGCCGCGATGGACGCACCCAGCTTCTCCGCCAACTCTCGAATCTGCGGCAACGCTTCCGGGCCGCCGATGCCCATGCCCACGCCAATGACAACATCGGCACGCTCCAGTTCCAGCCCACCGGCATTTCCCTCGACGTGGGTCTCAAGCAGGCGTATCGGTTCCGGGCTATGGTAGTCGTACTCGGGGAAGCCCGATTCAAGGTATGGCTCGTCCTTGGGAGTGACGGGGGACAGGAGACCCGGGCGGAGGGTGACCAGGTAGGGCTTGGTCTTGTAGAGAATGGGCGCGACCACGTTGCCGCCCAAGGCGGGCATTAGCTGCACCAGCCGTCCTTCATCATCCAATTCCAGGTCTATGCAGTCGCCGGTGAGGCCGAGGGAGAGACGGGCGGCGACGCGGGAGGCCAGATCCCGGCCGTTGGCGGTGGAAGAGAAGAGAACGGCGTAAGGATCATAGTCCGTCAAGGCCCGCGCAAACAACGACGCCGTCATTGGGCCGGTGGGATGGCGATAGACGGCAGGTGCGAGGTTCAGGATAAAGTCAGCGCCATAGCGATGGAGGGTCATGACCTCCCTGGTATCAAAGTCCTCCACTAGCACGGCGGTTACCCGGCCTCGAAGTTCCTTAGCCAGCATTCTGGCCTTGCCGAGGTTCTCCAGTGTTGCGCGGCGGAGCCCCTCCACCGACCTTTCGGCGACGACCCAGATGTCGGGGCCCTGGCCGAGCGGATATCTCTCCCATTCTGCCAGCTCGGTGGGTACATCTTCGGCTGTATCAACTTGGCTACGGAGACCTTCCGCCACTGTTTGTGCGGCAGCTTGGGGGGATACATCTTCGATTATCACGCCCAATCGCTGGGGTTCGAGGAGGCGGATGTCTTCAACCCACGTGGGAGAACCCTCCACCCCAAAGAGTGAAGAGTCGTCGGAAAGCTGTGACGCAGTTATCTCCTCCACGGGACGCTCTCTCGCCTCCATCAGCACGCGGCGGCGAGCGTACCGCTCCTCGCTCAAGCCTTCCGTGGCCGTTACCAGGGCGGGCAGGTTCACCTCCAGGAGTTCATGGCCCTCTTCAGTTTCCCGCTCTACGACTACGCTGCTTGAGTCGGCGTTGTAGTCCAGCTTTCGGGCGCGGCTGACGTGGGGGATGCCGAGAATTTCAGCCAGTTCCGGTCCCACCTGTCCCGTCTCGGCGTCAGTGCTGTTTCTGCCGCAGAGGATGAGGTCATAGCCCCGGTCTTTCAAAGCCAGGGACAGGGTCCGGGAGGTGGCGAGGGTGTCGGAGCCGGCCATGAGCGGGTCCGAGATGATGACGCCGTGGTCCGCTCCAACGGCGAAGGCGTGAGCAAGCACTTCTTTGGCCTGGGGAGGCCCCATGGTGATGGCCGTGACCTCTCCGCCAAACTCTTCCTTCAGCTCGATGGCACGTCCCAGTGCGATGAGATCAAAGACGTTCATCTCCAAGGGGACGCCCTCGCGTAGGATGGTCTTCTTTTCGTAGTCAAACTCGATGCGAGAGAGAATGGGCACCTGCTTGATGCAAACGGCTATTTTCATTGTGTTATTTTACTGATCACGTCGTAAATTTGGATAAAGCATTCTGATTAGAGCTTAATTAGTGCGGAAGCTCAGGATTCCAGCCACGGGGGAGATTCGGAGAAGCAGGTCGTCGCCCTCTCGGGGGCGGCCTCGGCCGTCCAGGTTGTTGGTGAGGAAATAGAGATGTCCGTCCGGGCCGAGGGCCACGTCTCGAATACGTCCATGCTGACGGACGAACATGGTGTCCTGGCGCTGAACGTGCCGGAAGTCGGGCTCCTGGAAGTCCACCCAGACGATGCGCTGGCCTCTTAGTGCTGCGAACAGCAGCCTCCCCTGCCAATGGACAGGCATAACGTCGCCGTCGTAGAAGGCTGCGCCTGAGGGCGCCCACGTCTCGATGCCGCTGTGGAGGACAGGAGGGATGAACCCCTGACCGGTTTCGTCGCCGCCGACTTCGGGCCATCCGTAATTGCCGCCGGGCACGATGAGATTCACTTCGTCGTGACCCACAGGCCCATGCTCCGTAGCGAAGAGATCACCGGTTTCCGGGTGCCACGCAAGACCCTGGGGGTTACGATGGCCATAAGAGTACACCGGCGAGCCGGGGAAGGGGTTGTCCGCGGGGACGGAGCCATCGGCATTGAGACGAAGTATTTTGCCCGCCAGGGACCCAACATCCTGAGCCAGGGTCCTGGAGGCGGCGTCTCCGATTGTGACGTACAGCTTTTCATCAGGGCCGAACTTGAGGCGGCCGCCGTTGTGTATTCGGTTGCCCGGGATGCGGTCCAGGATAATTGTGGGATTCTCAGCGGTTTGGCCTGTGTCGCGCCAACGCACCACGCGATTCGACAGAGCGCCGCTGATTTCTTTGTAGGTGTAGTAGACGTAGAAGTGGCCGTTGGAGGCGAAATTTGGGTCAACGGCCAAGCCCAGCAAGCCGCCCTCTCCTTCCGGCGCGACTTCCTCTATGACCAGATATGGGGCATCCTGTAGTTCACCGTTGGCGAACACGCGGATGTTTCCTTCCTTTTCCGTAATGAA
The DNA here is from genome assembly GCA_034420855.1 of Dehalococcoidia bacterium. Lineage (GTDB taxonomy): Bacteria > Chloroflexota > Dehalococcoidia > Lucifugimonadales > JAPULR01. The sequence goes on along the minus strand of DAOUKX010000091.1, from coordinate 15,472 downwards.
GATACGGCCATCGGGGGCGAAGTCCAAGGCCCAGGGGGCCTTCAGCTCCTCGGCCACCAGTTCCGCCACAGCCTGTACACCCTCTCCCACGGGAGGCGTCCCAGGTGTCGGTGTGACTTGCGGCGTGGGTTGTGTGACGGGTGAAGAAGGTTGGGACGTAGTTTCCGGCGTGGCCGGCCTCGTACAGCCAAGGGCTACCACCAGCAAGACCGTCGCAGCAACCATCCCAAGAATACATGCCGTCCGCATAATCAATTTGGACTCCGCCATCACTGTCTAGACCAGCTCCACCAGGGTTGCGCCGTCGGTGAGACCGACAGATTCTGGACTCAAGGATTTCACTACAGGATGCCCTTTCAGCCGCGCGCGAACCAGAGAACGGAGGGCGCCGGTGCCGCCACCGTGGACGATTCTCACAGAGGAGAGTCCCTTCATCAATGCCTGATCCAGAAATGCGTCTATCTGCGCGTCGGCCTCTTCCACACGCATACCCCGGAGGTCCAACTCTGTTTTCGCGGGGCCGGTGGGAGCGCGGGAGAGGGACACGCCCTCCGGCATTTTCGGTGGCTTCGGTTTTTTGGCCTTACCCTCAATCTGATGGCACGGGATGCTGACCCTGACCGATCCCATTTGAAGCTCCAGGCTATCGCCATTCCTGGAGGGCTCCAACACCTCTGCAGGGTTGGGCAGACCCCGCACGTAGACGAAGTCGCCCCGCTCCAGCTCATCTACCCATCGCCTGGGATTGGCCTCCGGTCTGGATTCGGACTTCGGGGGAGCGAGGGAGGAACGTATCTGGCTGCGGACCTGGGCAACGTCGATGCGTTCGTCCTTCAGATCGCGCTTCCAGTCAGGGCGGGCTAGGGAGCGTTCAGCGCGACGGAGCCGCTTCCATAGATCATCGGCCCTAGCTTGAATCTCCTGGCGCGCCTCCTCGAGAATCACCGCCTTTTCGTTTTCCAGGGCCTTCAGCCGCTTTTCCAGTTCACGTCGTTCAGCACGGGTCTGCCTGGCCTCCTTCTGGGCAGTGCGGCGGTGTTCTTCTGCGAGGGAGCGTTCTTCCTCCAGCTTGCGCAAAAGCTCTTCGGCCCGCCGGTGGTCCTCGGAGAGCAGGGAACGGGCGTGGTCTACGGTTGCATCGTCTATGCCCATACGCTGCGCAATGGTGAGGGCGTAGCTTCTCCCTGGGAGACCTATGGCCAGGCAATAGGTGGGCGTGAGGTCAGAAGAGTGAAGCTCCACGCTGGCGTTAATCATGCCGGGCCGGTCCTGGGCAAAGGCGGCAACGTCCCGATGATGGGTGGTGACGATGCAGGCAACTCCGCTCCGGGCGAAATAGCTGATGGTGGCCTTTGCGAGGGCAGCGCCTTCCTCCGGATCGGTGCTTGCTCCCAGTTCGTCCAGCAAGACCAGGGAACGAGAGGTGGCGCCTTCCATGATGTTTCGCAGGTTCTGAAGGTGGGAGCTGAAGGAAGAGAGGGACTGCTCGATGCTCTGCTGGTCTCCGATGTCGGCGTAGACAGCGTCGAAGACCGTCATCCGACAGCGTCCGGCCGGCACGTGCAAGCCCGCCTGGGCCATGGCGGTCAGCAGGCCCGCAGTTTTGAGCGCAACGGTCTTCCCGCCAGCGTTAGGGCCGGTAATAAGCAGGATTCTGCTCTCGTCATCCAAGGTCAGATTGATGGGAACCGCAGATTCTCCGAGCAGCGGATGACGGGCAGATTCCAGCTTCAGACAGGACTCATTCGCGTCGAGAAACGAAGGCGGTGTACCGCCTAAGGCCATAGAGAGCCGGCCCTTTGCAATGGTGAAATCAATCTGGGCCAGCAGGTCCAAGGAGGTGAGGACTTGCTCTCCCTGAAGGCCCACCTGGGACGACAGGGAGCGGAGGATTCGTTCCTCTTCCCGTCGGGCTGAAAGGGACGCCTCGCGCCATCGGTTGCCCAGAGGCACGGCACCGAGGGGTTCAATGAAGGCGGTGGCGCCGCTATCGGAAACGTCGTGAACTATACCGGGAACCTGCTGGCGGAGCCCGCTCTTTACCAGCAGCACCAACCGTCCGTTGCGCTCGGTGATGAGATGTTCCTGCAACACGTTGCTGCGGCGAAGGCGGCGCATCTCTCGTTCCATGGAGACGGACAGACGGGAGCGGGCCTGTTCCGCCTGGTTACGAAGCTGTCGCAGGGCAGGGGTAGCGTTATCCATGACGAGGCCATTGGCGTCGATGGCCGCAGCTATGCGGCTTTCCAGCTCTCGCAGTGAGGGAATGGAGCGTGCCCAGCCAGATATGAGGGGCAGATCCCTCCGATGGGCCAGAACGGAGCGAGCCCGGCGGCAGGCACGAAGGGTATCGTGAATTTCCCGCAGGTGCTCAGCACGGAGGACGCCGGTCAGAACAGCCCGTTGCACGAGTTCGCGAATGTCCTCCACCCCCGTCAGATCCACAGAACCCTGCTCATCAAGGAAGCTGCGGGCTTCCAACGTAGCCTGCTGACGGCGGCGAATCTGGTCAAGGTCCGAGGAGGGTGTCAAAGCCTGAGCAGACTCTCGCGCCGGAGCCAGGGTGGTGTACCGGGCAAGCTGCTGCCGGATGAGGTGGAACTCCAGCAGTTCCAGGGTTTCCCGGTCGGTTTCCCGAACTGTGGAGGGATGTGATTTTATGGTCGCGGGTTGAGTAGACATGGCAGAGGTTAAGTGGAATCAGGTCTGATTGACAGAACGTAGCAGGAAAATGTTATCAGTCACAGCGCAGGCGTATCAATGGGCATTTTGGCACTCGTCCGTATTTGGCCGGTGAGGAACATCTCAGGACGGGCGGTTCGCGAACCGCCCCTACACGCTCCCATAAGCCGATGGGAAAGGCAGATCAGAATCCTTCGAGGGGAAAGTCGTCCGGCAGACGGAAGACGGTTATGCGGCTCTTCCAGATTTCGCTGGGCATTCGCTCCAGTTCCCTCCTGCGGGGTTCTCGCACGGGCAGGATGCGACGAGACATTAGAGGCTTCAAGCGTTGAAGGAAGGCGCATTCCTTCACGAAGCCTGAGAGGGTGTGACGTTCGCCTCCGAGGAATACGCGCTCCAACTGCTTTTCGTAGGGTTCGAGCTTCTGGCGAGCTATCTCGCAGACCTTCACGTACAGATAGTGGATCTGCTTCTCCCTCACCCGGGCGAAGCGGCGCTGGGAGGTCCCGCCTGCGCTGTGACGTCCTTTCACGTAGCGGGTACCGGTCTTGGCATCAAGGAGACGGCGTCCTCTAAAGACGCCGACGGAGTAGCTTCCCAGCCGGAGGAGCGCAACGGCGATGAGGGGTTCCCGGCGCAGCAGGGTCCGGAGGGGGCCGCCGCTAATGCCGTTTCGCAAGGCTGTGGACTCCAGCGGGAATGGCGGTTCAACGGCAAGCCTGAGATGCTCGCTCCAGAATAGGGCGGCGCCCGTCTCGGACTGCCACAGGCGGTCAGGGGCGGTTTGGCGCATCTCCTTCAACCACTGGACTTGCTGTTCATTGGTGGGGCTGATGGTTTCAAGGGACGTACAAGGGGCCAGGAGAAGGGTCGCGGCTTCCATGGGCAGAGCCTGATCCAGCACTGAGAGCAACGTCTCCAGCCTTCGTTGGGAGATCCACAGGGTTTTAGGGTTAGCGTTCATAGGGCTTGTGCCAGCTTAGGCTTCCGGCGGATTGGGCGTCAACCGGAACCTGGCCTCGCTTATGTCGTCGTATGAGAGACGGAGAACCGTTGTGGGGAAGGATAACTGAGGGTACACTCAATCATTATGACCGCTGGGGAATATGGGCCGACGCTGAATATGCCGGGTGTGGAGAAGTGGGTCACCGCGGCAGACACGCGGGTTCGCTATTACCAAGCCGGTACGGGGCCACCACTGATTCTGCTGCACGGACTGGGGGAAGCGGCAGTGATCTGGTATGCCAACGTGGAACCGCTGGCCCGGGGGCACACCGTGTACGCGCCGGACCTGCCGGGCCACGGTGCATCGGAAGAACCTCCGTGGGAATACTCGCTACCGAACTCCGTTCACTTCCTCGAGGCATTCATGGATGCGCTGGGCTTGAAGCGCACTTCTCTTGTCGGGAACTCTATGGGCGGACTTGTGGCGTTGGCTCTGGCGCTGGAACGCCCGCAACGGGTGCGACGACTGGTGCTGGAAGATGCGGCTGGGCTGGGACGGGAGATTGCGGGATTTCTGCGGTTCATGTCGATGCCTGTGTTGGGAGAATTACTGATTAGCAACCGTCCGAACGCCACAGAATGGGTGCTACGGCAGGTGTTCCACAACAAGGCTCACGTGACTGAAAGGCTGGTAAGCCTGATACATGAGGAGCGGAGCCGCCCGGGCAACAGCGCCGCCATGCTGAAGATGCTGCGGGTGGGGGTCTCGCTGTTGGGCGTGAGAGCTTCGATCAACCTCACTTCCAGGCTGGAAGAGCTACGGGTGCCGACGATTGTGTTCTGGGGCAGGGACGACCGCATCTTTCCACTGGCCCACGGTCAGCGAGCGGCACAGCTCATACCTGAGGGACGGCTGCGGGTGTTCGAGCAGTGCGGACACTGGCCCCACCTGGAGGTCAGCCAGGTGTTCAACCGGGCGCTGCTAGAGTTTCTGGCCTAGACTTTCAGTCCACGGGTGGGGACAGGCGCAGGCCCAAAACGTCTTCGCACCACCTGGCGCCGGCCAGCAAGCGTGCCTCATCGAAGGGCGGGGCGGCGAGCTGAGTCCCCAGGGGCAGGCCGGTGGAGGCGCTGATTCCGGAGGGGATGGTGATGGTGGGGAGACCGCATGAGGTCCAGGGACTCTGGAAGACGGGATCACCCGTCGTGCTCAGATCACGAGGGGCAGGGGTGGGGGTTGTTGGGGTGAGGAGGAGGTCCCAGCCGCGGGCGAGTTCTTCCATCTCGCGACGGAATACCCTGCGGAGCCGTTGAGCCTGGATGTAGCTGACGGCGGGGGTGAGGATGCCGACTTCGATGCGCTGGCGGAGGACCTCGCTGTAATCGTCGGCGCGGGTGCGGAAGTTCTCCTCATGGTAGGCGGCGGTCTCCGCGTTGTTGACCACCCACTGGACGGTGTGGGCGCTGGCAAAGCTTGGTGGCGGCATCACTATTTCCACAACTGCTCCGGCGTTGGCAAATTGCTGTGCAACGGTCTCTGTGTGGTCCCAGACTTCGGATTCGGCCCGCTCCTTGAAGAAGCCGCCGATGAAGCCGATGCGGGGCGGGCGTTCCAACTGCCCCAGCGCAGAAATGTAGTCGGAGGTGGGAACGTCAGCGCAGCCGGAGTCGCGGGGGTCGTAGCCCGCGATATGTTGGAGCATGATGGCGGCGTCTTCCACGCAGTTGACCATGGGGCCGATGGTGTCGAGGGACCAGGCCAAGGGGAGAACGCCGAATACGCTGATGCGTCCGAAGGTGGGCTTGAAACCGACGATGCCGTTGTAGGCGGCGGGGCGGAGGATGGAGCCGCCGGTCTGGGAACCCATGGCGCCGGGAATCATGCGGGCGGCGACGGCGACGGCGGAGCCGCTGCTGGAACCGCCAGGAGTGTGGGCGGGCCGCCAGGGATTGAGGGTGGGGGGCGGATCGCCAGAGGCGAACTCGGTAGTGACGGTCTTGCCCAGAATTATGGCACCGGCCTCTCGGAGGCGGGCCACTGATGCGGCGTCGTAGTCGGGGACGAAGTCGGCGAGTATTTTGGAGCAGGCGGTGGTCTTGAGACCGGCGGTATAGTAGATGTCCTTCATGCCTAGGGGGATACCGTGGAGGGGAGAGCGGGGCCCGGATTCTTCGAGTTCGCGATCAAGGGATCGTGCGGAGTTCAGGGCGCCTTCCGTGTCCACGGTAACCCAGGACTGGAGGCGCGGGTCGAGCTTATCGATGCGACCCAGGAGGTCTTCGACCAGCGCCTGGGAGGTTAGGCGACCGGAAGCTAATTCGGCGGAGGACTGGGCGATGGTTAGCTGATGGGGTTCGGTCATGGTGGCCGCCTAGGGATGATTTTGCCAGCCCATTGTGGGCGTTTCCCGGCTGGGGGGCATGACTGTGGAGAGGTCCACCAGTCGCTGGGCGTGTTCCTCCAAGAATTCTTCGAGGGCAGCGGCCCGTTCTTCACCCCAGAGGGTGACCGCATCTCGTCTGAGTTGATCGAGGAGTACCTGCCTGGAGGTGGGCAGAGAGGGGAAGGGTGGCGGTGGTTGCGGCATGGGAGGCCTTTCGGGAAGGGTTGGCTAGATTAAAGGGGAGGGGAAGCCGGGTGTCAAGGCAGAGCAGGGCAACGGTGTCTGATTGACATTGTTTGGAGGAGCGTATTACCATCAATATCCAGGCTCTGCATGGCCTGGATATTGCGGGCGTAACTCAGTGGTAGAGTGCTTGCTTCCCAAGCAAGACGTCGTGGGTTCGAATCCCATCGCCCGCTCCAGTTTCAACGCTCCTAAGCTTCCGGCGCGTCAAGAATCTCCAGAACCTCCTCGGCCACATACTGTCGAGGCCGACCACCGCGACGAATTTGTACGATGCCCGACGTGGCCAACCTGCCCACAACCCTTCGCGCCCCTGGCAGTGACATTTCAAGGATCTCGCTGGCCCTTCTTATCGTCATAAAGGGGTTCGCGAAGAGTTCATCAACCAGTCGAGATTCGCTGGCCGGCGCTCTTCTTTCCAGTAGTTCCGCTCTATACCTTTCTCGCAGATCCCGCAGTCGCCTGATGCGCTCCACCACGTCTCGCGACTCCATCCACACGCCGGAGAGAAAATACTCCAACCAACGCTCCCAATCGCCGGTAGCGCTGACGTTAAAAAGCTCGTCGTAGTAGCGTTGCCGTTCCCGCTCGAAGTAGGCACTCAGATACAGTAATGGGGTAGAAAGAAGGCCGCTCTTCATTAGAAACAGGGTAATGAGCAAGCGTCCGATTCTTCCGTTGCCGTCCCGATACGGATGAATGGCCTCGAACTGGTAGTGCATCAGCGCACAGCGAACCAGGGGCGGCATCTCCAAATCCGCGTTGGCGAATTCTTCCCAGTCCTGGAACAGGTCTCGCAGCATGTCCGGCGGTGGGGGGACGAATCTGGCGTTCCTGATTGAAGACCCCGGAGCGCCTATCCAAACCTGGAGCGTGCGAATTCCCCAGGCCGCTTATCCTGCCCACGCACCCCTGACAAGAGAACTCCATGAAGCTGGTTGACCAGCCTGTAAGAAATGGGTAGGTCCGACAGCAGCGAGATTCCCAAGTCGAGAGCATTTACATAGTTGATGACTTCTTCAACGTCGTCGTTGGGCCGCCTCTTCCGAGCAGCCTCATGGGAAAGCACGTCGGACAAAGACGCAATGGTGCCTTCTATACGGGAAGACAGCAAGGCCTCTCTCCGCATCATGGGAGAAATGAGCAGATGCGGATTTTGCATGTTTTCACCAATGGCAGCCAGAGAAGCTACGGCCCTAGAAGCATTGTCGAGGGTCCACACGAGATGAGGGCTCAGATTCAACTCCTCGGGAGGTCGGACGGCGCGAATGCCATCTGGTTCTCCGTAGCGGGAACCAGCGTTCCGTGGGGGTTAGGACCTGATCTTTTCGGCAAAGGAAACTCCAGCTACACATGGCATTGGCGAATGAAACTTTTTGATCCTAAAGTATCATACGGTATTTGGCAATGTAACTGGATTTTCTTTACAGCGGAGTTAAGAAACTTTTCGCACTGATAGTATCTCTACAGTGATTCAAATGATACTTTGGGGGGTGGAAAGTATCCTTCTTCCCACACCGCTCTAGGAGTCGAGGAGGTAGGCGCCGAGGAGGAGGTCGAGGGAGATCATGAGCATCTTGTTCCAAGCCACGCTGGCCTCCGCCGCCTTTCGCAGGTCTCCGAGTTCATCTTCGAAGATCTGGATCAGGCGGGTCTGATACCAGGAGATGGTGCCTATGACGAACTGGGAGGGGACAGGGGGGAGTCCGGGTCGGTGTATGGGGATGTCCCGATGCATGGCGCTCACTGCCATCAGGTAGCGGGCAAAGGCATCGTTTGAAGGCGCCTGGGCCAGATAGTTCAGCCACTGCATCATGGAGTCCTTGTTGTCCTTCACCCGCTTGGGGTCCGGTGTGCCGTCTTCGTATGAGAAGAAGCGGCCAGCGTTGGGAAATTCGAAGATGAGATCGTAGACTTCGGTGGTCAACTGGTCCGAGTACCGGCGCACTATGGAGCCCGTGGAGCGTATCAGCTTACGATCCTCCTCGGTGAGATTTACGTACTTGGTTATTTCGCGGAGCCGTTCCGGCCAGTTGGTCTTTTGCTTGCCAGTGGTAGTCATTCTTCCTGCTCAATGCTGTTGGTTGGGGGCGTGGCCGATGCTACCCGCAAGGCAATGGGGTGTCAAGACGGAGTTTGGCGAATCTGGCATTGTCACTCCCTTGACACGGACGGATGACACGCTAAACTGTAGGGAACCGGTGCTCGTGTAGCCCGGAAACCAAGCTTAGAGGGGACTTGCTATGTGGAAAGTTAACGTTGACATCGTCTATTGCGTACCTTGACAGTACCACGCTACCGCCACGTGGATGGCGAATGAGTTCTACCGATACTTCGGCGCCGACATCGGAATCTCTCTGACTCCCGGAGCCAATGGCCGCCTGGAAGTCTATCTGGACGGAGAGAAGATTTTCGACCGCTCGGAAGAAGACGGCAAGTACCCCGACCTTACCAGGGTGAAGCAGCTTAAGGATGTCATTGGGGCCAAGATCGAGTCAGCAGAGGTTGCCGCCTCCTAATTGCACCATTAAGGCATTGTTGGAAGGCCCCTCATCAATGAGGGGCCTTCTGCTTTTTTGGCCACAAGGCTAGAATCCCAAGTGTTTCGAAATATCACCAAAGGAGTACAGACCATGAAGGGCATACGACGGGTTGTAACAGGGATAGACGAGGACGGGCAGGCGGTATTCAGCAGCGACGAGGCTGCTCCATTCACCAAGGAGAGCGAGGTCCTGGGCGGCTGGGCGGTGGACATCTGGGAGATGGCGTCGATTCCGCCGGGGTTTTCAGATGATGGGGCGCTGACCACGGGCGGAGGTTTTCCTGATACTGGCAGCCTGGTATTTCGAATGGTGAAGATGCCAGCGGAATCGGTCCTTCGGGCGAACCCGGAGGAGACTGAGAACTACATGGGAGGGCCGGTTGACCTGGACTCATCCGACTATGGGATGCACCGCAGCGACACGGTAGACCTGATTATCATTCTATTCGGCGAGGTGTGGGCGGTGATGGGCAACGGCGACGAGACTCTGCTCAAGCCGGGGCACACACTGATTCAGCGAGGGACTGTGCATACGTGGCGGAACCGGGGGTCGGAGCCGTGCGTGATGGCTGCCGTGCTGGTGGGTACGGAGCCCGCATAGCGGCTTCCCTCTTCAACTCACCAACTGCGGGCCAATGGGGCCCGCCGGGATTGATGAGAAATGCGCTATAATGGGCGTCAAAGCCCAATTCGCACAGCACTATTCGAGAGGTGATGCAGTGACGGAATATCAGCCCAACATGGTCCTGGCCACAAAGACTTACAACGTGGTGGGCACCCGGCCCATCCGACACGACGGAGCAGACAAGGTGACGGGCGCCGCCAAGTATGGCGCAGACTTCAATCCTGCAATTGTCCTGTACGGCAAAGTGCTCAGGAGTCCCCACGCTCATGCCGTGATACGCTCCATCGACACGTCAGCCGCAGAGGCCCTGCCGGGGGTTAAGGCGGTGGTCAGCAACCGCGACTTTCACACCAAGCCAGACGAGTCGGACTCCAAGGTAGACCTGGGCGAAAGCGTTGCCAGCCTGAAGTTCCTTCGGGACAATGTGCTGGCCAGCGACAAGGCGCTTTACAAGGGCCACGCAGTAGCGGGGGTGGCTGCCGAGAGTCCGAACATTGCGGAAGAGGCGTTGTCGCTCATCAAGGTTGATTATGAGCCGATACCGGCGGTGCTCACGGCACCGGAGGGTTCGGAAGATGATGCTTCACTGCTACATAAGGGGCTGAAGACGCAGGAGATGGGCGTTGCCCACGATGACGCCAGCAACGTGGCCAAGCGGTTCCGTCACACCCTGGGAGACGTGGAGAAGGGCTTCGATGAGGCTGACATAGTGATCGAGCGGGAGTTCAACACCCAGACGGTCCACCAGGGCTACATCGAGCCGCACGCCACCGTAGCCTTCTGGAACCGGGACGGACGGCTGACCATCTGGTTGAGCACCCAGGCGCCCTTCGAGGTGCGGAGCACATTGGCACAGATGCTTGAGTTGCCGGTGTCTCAGATAAGGGTTGTGCCGCTGGAGATTGGGGGCGGCTTCGGTGGAAAGATTCCAGTGTACCTGGAGCCGGTGGCGGCGTTGCTTTCTCGAAAGGCGGGCACGCCAGTGAAGCTGGTGATGTCGCGTCAGGAAGTGTTTGAAGGAACGGGACCGACGCCGGGTTCGTACATGAAGGTGAAGATTGGGGCGACCAAGGATGGGCAGATTGTCGCCGCCAAGGCATACTTGGCCTACGAGGCGGGGGCGTATCCGGGCTCGCCCGTGGACGCGGGCGCGGCGTGTCTCTTTGCCAGCTACGACATCCCCAACGTGGAGATCGAGGGGCTGGACGTGGTGGTGAACAAGCCGAAGACGGCGGCCTATCGCGCGCCGGGGGCAACCAACGCAGCCTTCGCCGCCGAGACCATCGTGGACGAACTGGCGGAGACGTTAGGGATGGACTCCATGGAGTTCCGGTTGAAGAACACGTCGAAGATAGGGACGAGGCGGGCCGACGGGCCCACACACGTCAGCATGGGGATGCCTGAAGTGATGGAGGCCATGCGGGACCATCCTCACTGGAAGGCGCCGCTGGGCGGGCCTAACCGGGGCCGGGGAGCAGCAGTGGGCTTCTGGTTCAACATCGGGATGGCTTCCAGCTGCAGCATCAGCGTCAGCGCCGACGGCAAGGTTAACCTGGTGGAGGGGAACCCGGACATCGGGGGTACCAGGGCTTCGATTGCGATGCAGGCCGCGGAGGTGCTGGGGCTGCGGGCGGAGGACGTGAACCCGACGGTGGTGGACACGGACCTTATCGGATACACGGCGCTCACCGCGGGGAGCCGGACGACGTTCGCCACGGGCTGGGCGGCATACCAGGCGGCCCATGAGGTGAAGCGTCAGATGATAGCCCGTGCTGCATCCATCTGGGACGTGGATGCTGATACGGTGGAGTTGAAGGACGGCACGTTCTCGTCGATAGTGGACCCGGAGCTGCAGATGAGCTTCAAGGACCTGGCCGGACGGCTAAACAGCACCGGCGGGCCGATTATGGGGTCGGCCACCATCGACCCGAAGGGGGTGGGCGGCTCGGCGTCGGGCTGCATCGTGGACGTGGAGGTGGACCCTGAGACTCACAAGGTGGACATTGTGCGGGTGACGGCGTTCCAGGATGCAGGGAAGGCGGTGCATCCCAGCTACGTGGAGGGGCAGATGCAGGGGGGCACGGTGCAGGGCATCGGCTGGGGCCTGAACGAGGAGTACTTCTACACGGACGACGGACAGATGGCGAACGGGACGTTCCTAGACTACCGGATGCCGACGTCGCTGGACCTGCCGATGATAGACACGGTGATAATCGAGGTGCACAACCCCGGCCATCCCTACGGGGTGCGGGGAGTGGGGGAGGCGTCGATCATCCCGCCGCCGGCGGCTTTGGCGAACGCGATATACGCTGCTACGGGGGTCCGGATGGAGTCGCTACCGATGAGTCCGGGAGCGATTTTCAAGGCGAGAGGAGGGGAGTAGGGTATTCCTTGAATATCACAAGGTTTCCTCTTCGCTGACAACTGGAGTGCCGATGTCGGCCATGACCTTCTCCAGATAAGGTTGCACAACATCTCTAAGCCGTAGCAGATTTACGAATATCCATTTCCCGACAGATTCATGGTCTACCGTCTGGTCGCTGATATCGGCTTCTGTAAACATCCCAAACCAGGAGTCTTGCGCTCCTTCATGCCACTCGCCGTTGCTGTGCAACTTAGCTTCAATTTCTGATTGATATCGGATCAACGCGCGATAGATATGCTGATTCTCGGCCCCAGAGACATCAAAGAAAATCCACGCCTTACCATCACGCAACCCTGTTCCATACACGACCTTCGGATATCCAGATTGGAAAGAACGCCACCTGCCACGCCATCCACCACGACCTACCGGAGGCAATCCTGAGCGTCGAAGGCGCTCTACAACTGGTCTGTAGAAGTTGGCGTAATGGGTGCTCATTGTCACGTTGGTGGTTGGGGCGGAAGTTCCTGATTGGGATTGCGGCGGTTCGACAACCAAGTCAAAGTCGGCGGCTACAGCGTTCCCCACTTGATAGGCTCGCACCGCCACGGCGTAGATTGCAATGTTGTCACTTTCGTTCAGCCACGAGAGGATACTCCGGTGATAATCCGTGCAGTCGTTTGCCACCCACACCAGGATGTTTGCATCTGCATTTGCGGCGTATCCCAAAAGCCGCAGACAGTGAGAGTCGTCGGACTGACCCAACTGATTTTCAATTACCACATTGGCATCTGTACCCACTTGTCGTGCGAAGATGTCGACGCGGGCCGGCGCCGGGCAAAGTAACCTCCCTTTTGATGGATTCAAAGGCAAGATTCAGCTTATCCCCCAATAGATGCAGATGATCGGCCAGCCACGGGGTGAAGTCTCTGGTCTCATCGGGCCATACCTCTCGCAAGCTAAGGGGTTTCAGTGAATATATTTCCGGCATCTCGTCCTCCCCACAGTTGTCGACGGGTCATTCTATCAGTCTGCCCACATTTTGCCAGATGCTCGGTACGGGAAGAGCGCTCTTCGGTAAGGAGGTCAGCGGCCGGGATGCCGAGGTCGGTTTTGGGGCGGTGGGTCAGCCGTTTCTTCCAGTCCCAGCATTCAAGTTCTCGCTTTATTGCCATTATCACAACTTCGCTTGTGGTGCAGTTGTGCTCCGACGCGTAGAGACACAGACGCCTATGTAGGCCTTCCGGCATGTTGTGGATCGTGAGATTTGGCATGTGGTGAGGATAGCGTCTCCGTTAGGATGGGTGGCCGGGGGAGCCGCGGAGGGAGCAGCCGGAGCAGGACTGGGGTAAGCCGCAGGGGGCGGTGGGGGTCGTGGGGGCGAGGGCGAGAGATGGATTTCCGCCTTCGCGGGAATGGAGAAGAGAAAGGCGGGAATGTGAAAGGGGGTTTGGGATGGGGGACTTTGCGGATGTTAGGGCGCTTTCCTGAATTATTTCACGCTTTTCTGAGAAGTCGAGGCGGGTCTGCCTGGCGCGGGGCGGCCGGTGGCCGGGGAAGGCTAGGAAGGGCCAGGCCCAGGACTTGACTACGCCCATGTTCTGAAGATCACGCCAGGTGTCGATGGTGTGGCGTCTTCGGTTGTGGAGGATTCGCTTTGCCGAGGTGGGGCCGATACCGGGAACCCGGAGCAGTTTTTCCCGGGTGGCGGCGTTGACGTCTATGGGGAAAGCGTCGATGTTTTCGAGGGCGATGGTGGTCTTGGGGTCGAACTCGAGGGGGAGGAAACCGCCGTCGTTGAAGGCGGGGGTGAGTTCGTCCCTGGGAAAGTCGTAGACGCGGCGGAGCCAGTCGAGCTGGTAGAGGCGGTGGCTGCGCATGGGAGGAGTGGCGGGGTGCTCCTCCAGGGGCGTGTAGCGGACGGGATGGAAGGGGGCGTAGTAGACGCGCTTGAGATTCCACTCGTCGTAGAGCCGGTCGACACGGTCGAGGATGTCCACGTCGGACTCGTCGGCGGCGCCCACCACAAGCTGGGTGGCCTGTCCGACAGAGCCGCCGTTTCTCTGTCGATGCAGGTCGTTGATCCATTCCATGGGAGAGAGTATGTCGCGCTGGAGGTCCTTCATCTTGCTGAGCTTCTTCATGTGCTCCAGGGTGGGAGTCTCTATGTTGATAGAGAGGCGGGTGCCGAGCTCGTGAGCGGCTTCAACGTACTGGTACTCGGTGCCGGGCATGACCTTGAGGTGGACGTAGCCCTTGAAATCGTACTTCTTGCGGATGATTTCGACGACACGGACGAGGCGCTCGGTGGTCTTCGAGCCGGTGCCCGCCACGCCGGAACTGAGGAAGAGGCCGTCGACGGTGTGTCGCTGGTGTAGCTCCATGAAGGCCTTGGCGAGTTCGTCGATTTTGAATGCGTGGCGTTTCCGGGGGACCCAGTGGCTATTGGGGCAGAAGTGGCAGTCCATCTTGCAGAAGTCGGTGAACATGACGCGGAAGAGGTTGATGTATTTGCCGTTGGGCATGGCGGCGCGGTAGACGCCGGGGATGGGGTTCTTCTTGCGGGAGGAGTAGGGGCCCGTGCGACGGGCGGCGGAGTCGGAGAGGATATCGTCGGTGGCCATGCCGCCGAGGATGTGGAGCTTTTCGTAGGTGTCGGGCTTACGTTTGATTAACATGATTGTTCCCCTGGCAATAGTGATAGAACAGTGATTCTACCAGAGATAGAACGTTTGTCAAGGGGCAAGAATGCGAGGTTGGAGGAGATTTATGGAAGCGGGAGTCGTTTCGGGAAACGACTGGGGGTCTTTCCATGACATTTACGCCTGATAAGAGGGATATTCGAGTCGAGTCGTTTGGAAATTTTTCTGGGCATCATGTTGAGAGGGGGGATTTGGGAAGGTTTTGGGGTGGGACAGGGGCAGGGTCATGGGAGGGTCCGTCAGGGTCGGGACGGTAGGGGGGCCAGCGCTAGGTGTAGCGGCGCTGGATGTTCACGAGCCTGCCGAGGAGGGTGATGAGCTTGAGGGTTTGGTCGAGGCCTGCTTCGGGGTCGTTGATGAGGGAGTCAAGCTTGAGGCGAAGGAAGGCGATCTCATTGGAGAGGTCGTCGGGCTGGACGACGTGGTGGAATTAATGGGGGTCGTTGGCGGGAATGAGCTTGGAGTAGAGGCCGTGCCTGCGGGCGTTCTGGTTGCCGAGCTGGCCTGCGGGGTTGCGTTTTTGGCCCTGGGCATTATTGCTAGTGGATTCTTCCTTGTCCTCATCGGAGGTGACGTCATAGAAGGAGCCTTTGGGGAGTTTCTTGGGTATGCCGAGGGCGTCCAGCATTGTGTCTATTTTGTCCATGCGCTGTCACATCTGTTCTTCTCGCATCATGGTGGGGATGGTAGCAGGGGATTGGTGGCTTGCGAGTCGTCGCTACGGGGGATGGGGACGCTCGACCCTTCGATACAGGCTCAGGGTGAGCGGGAACTGCTGTGGTTTGGGGTTATTCGATGCGGGAGGCGGGTATGCCGGGGGTGGCGTGGGCCACGGCGGTGCCGGCGAGGAGGTCGTGGAGGCCACGGTTATCGCTTCTAAGGGCCATCATGGTAACCACGACGGGAAGCAGCGGGGAGTATTTTATGAGTTCTCGCAGGAAGGCGCGGCCCCAGCCGACTTTGGACCCGTCGGTCCGCATGACCTGG